>DATMJO010000101.1:0-30342 GCA_035553855.1 Thermoleophilaceae bacterium
GGCCTGGCAGGCACACAGATCCCGCTCGCCGCGCGGATCGTCTTCGCGTGCGACGCCTACAACGCGATGACGACCGACCGCCCCTACCGCGACTCGATCGGCAGCGCGGCCGCGATCGCCGAGCTGCGCTCGAACGCCGGCACGCAGTTCGACCCGGCGGTCGTCGAAGCGCTCGTCGAGGTCGTCGAGCGGGGCATCGCCGAGCCTCATCCCTCCGCCGTCGAGGCCGTTCGCGCGGTCATCGGCCGGGCGGGGCTCGTACCCGCCGCCTGAGGACGCCTCAGGCCGTGGCGGCCGCCCCGTCGGGCTCGGAGACCGGAGGGCCGGGCCCGTCCCCCAGGCCGATGGCGCGGAACGAAAGCACGGCCCAGGTGCACACCGCGAGCCCTCCGGCCCCGGCGAGGATGAAGAGAGCGCGCACACCGAGCAGCGAGGTGAGCGCTCCCGCGCAGATGAACGCGGTGCCGAACGCCCACGAGCTGAGCGCGTCCTTCAGGCCGAACACGCGGCCGAGCAGCGAGTCGTCGAGCGCCTCCTGGAGCAGCAGGCGCTCGTGCACCACGACCAGGCCGTTCCCGATCCCCGCAAGCAGGAACGAGCCGAGCGCGGCCGCGTAGCCCGGTGCGACGCCTGCCGCCAGCATCCCGGCGCCCACGCAGCCGATGCCGAGCGCGTAGCGGCGGCGGAGCAGCGGCACGCCGCCGCCGCGCGAGCCCACGAGCGAGCCGCCGACCGCGCCGGCGCCGTAGATCGCGACCAGCAGGGAGAAGCCCGACGCCCCGGCGCCGAGTTCTCCGGTGGCGAGCAGCAGCTCACCCACGTTGAAGAGGCCGGCGAACAGGACCACCGAGCTGGATGCGATCACGACGGTCGGCACGCCGGGCACCCGCCGCGCCACGGCGATCCCCTCGCGCACCGCCCGCAGCAGCGCGCCCGCCGGGGCATCCATCGGGCGTGAGCCGAAGTCGATGCGCGAGACGACGAACGCCGAGACCAGGAAGGTCGCCCCGTCGATCGCGACCACCGTGGACGCGGGCAACACGAGCAGCCCCGCCGCGGCGAGCGCCGGACCGGCCGTGTGGCCGAGGTCCTCGATCGCGCCGTAGGCCGACGTGAGCGCGGGCTGGCGCTCGCGCGGGGCGAGCGACGGCAGCGCCGCCATCACGGCGGGCCGGTAGAGCGCCGTCCCGGTCCCCGCCAAGAGGGCGAGCGCGACGGTGAGCTCGAAGCTCCCGACGAAGGCGATCGAGATGAAGGCCGCCGCGCGGGCGAGGTCGGACAGCACCGCGGCGGCCTTGCGCGACCCGCGGTCCACGACGGCGCCCAGGACCGGCCCGAGCAGCATCGACGGCAGGAAGTCGGCCAGCAGGACGAGCGTGATCGCCCACGGCGAGCGGAAGCGGTCGTAGGCGAGCAGCAGCAGGGCGACGTAGCCGGCGCCCGTGCCGAGCGTCGACTGCGCATGCGCGGCCAGGAAGAGCCGCGTCCGTGGCTGGCGAAGCAACTCACGCACGAATCGGATTCTCGCTGCCGGTACCGGCGGAAGGCAGGGGCCGCGGGGTCACCGCGGCCCCTGCCGCCCCTGCTAGTGGCGGTAAGCCGACATGGAGGGCTCCTTGTCGTCCGGGTCCCGCCGGCGGGTAGCTGCAGGCCCCCCGCCGGCCGCCTTGCAGGTGCTCTACGGCCACGAGCAGGCCGAACTTGAGCGATTGCAGCCTTTTGGTCGCAAGATCCCGTGCAGAGGCAGGAACCGCGTCAGGACCCCGACGCCGCCGGCATGCCCGCTCCCGCCGCCTTCGGGCTGAGAGACGAGCGCGTGGCGGCTCCCACCTCCGCTGGGGTGACGTTGAGCGGGTGATGACATGCGGCGAGGTGCCCGTTCGCGTACGCGGCGAGCGGCGGCACCTCCTTGCGGCAGATGTCTGTCGCGCGCGGGCAGCGCGTGTGGAAGACGCACCCGGACGGCGGGTCGATCGGGCTCGGCGGCTCGCCCGAGACGACTGTGCGCTCGCGCTCGCGGTTCAGCCGCGGGTCGGGGATCGGGATCGCCGACAGGAGCGCCGAGGTGTACGGGTGGATCGGCTTCGAGTAGAGCTCCTCCGCGGGCGAGAGCTCCATGACCTTGCCGAGGTACATGACTGCGATCCGGTCGGAGACGTGACGGACCACGGACAGGTCGTGCGCGACGAACAGGTAGGTCAGGCCACGGCTCTCCTGGAGGTCGTCGAGCAGGTTGATGATCTGAGCCTGCACGGAGACGTCGAGGGCCGAGACCGGCTCGTCGAGGACGATCAGCTTCGGCTCGAGGGCGAGCGCGCGGGCGATCCCGATCCGCTGCCGCTGCCCGCCCGAGAACTCGTGGGGAAAGCGATTGATGTGCTCCGCGCGCAGACCGACCTGGTCGAGCAGGCTGCCGACCCGCCCCGCGATCTCGCCGCGCGGGACGCCGTGCAGCCGCAGCGGCGTCCCGATGATCTGGGACACGCGCTTGCGCGGGTTGAGCGAGGCGAACGGGTCCTGGAAGACCATCTGCATGCGCGCCCTCAGCGGCCGGAGCGCCCGGTTGCCCGCGTGGCTGATGTCCTCGCCCTCGAAGCCGATCCGCCCGCCGGTCGGCTCGATCAGCCGCAGGAGCGTTCGCGACAGGGTCGTCTTGCCGCAGCCGGACTCCCCGACGAGGCCGAGGGTCTCCCCCTCCTCGAGGGTGAAGGAGACGTCGTCGACCGCGCGCACCCGAGCGGTCCCCCGCCCGGGCAGCAGCCCCGCCTTGATCGGGAAGTGCTGCTCGACGTGCTCGACCTCCAGCAGCGGGCTCACACCGGCTCCTTGCGGCCGAGCCCGATCTGGCCGCCGACCTCACGCCGCTCGGCCTTCTCCGCCGGGGGCAGCCAGCAGCGGTCCAGATGGTCGCCCGCGCCGCCGGCGCGGGCCTCGAGCGGCGGCGACTCCGCGCACTTGGCGAACTCGTGCGGGCAACGCGTGCGGAAGCGGCAGCCGACCCGCAGGTCGTGGAGCGACGGCGGCATGCCCCCGATGGCGGGCAGACGCCCGGGCCGCGGGCGGTCGACGCGGGCGATCGAGCCGAGCAGCCCCCAGGTGTAGGGGTGCTGCGGGTCGTAGAAGATCTCGTCGAGGGTGCCCTGCTCGATGATCTGGCCGGCGTACATCACTGCCACGCGGTCGGCTATCTCGGCGACGACCCCGAGGTCGTGGGTCACGAGGATCACGCCGGCGTCCGCGCTCTCTCGCAGCTCCCGGATGCGCTCCAGGATCTGCGCCTGGATCGTCACGTCGAGCGCGGTGGTCGGCTCGTCCGCGATCAGCACGTCGGGCTGGCAGGACAGCGCCATGGCGATCATCGCGCGCTGGCGCATGCCGCCGGAGAACTCGTGCGGGAACGCGCGCACGCGCTCGCGTGCTCGCGGGATCCCCACTCGGTCGAGCAGCTGGATCACGCGGTCCATCGCCTCGGCCTCGGACACGCGCTCGTGGGCGCGGATCTGCTCGACGATCTGGTCGCCGACCCGGTAGACCGGGTTCAGCGAGGTCATCGGGTCCTGGAAGATCATCGCGACGCGGCTGCCACGCACCCGGCGCAGCGCCTCGTCCGTGGCGGACACGAGGTCGAGCTCGCCGTCGCCCGTGTCGAGCCGGGCCCAGCCCTTGAAGCCGGCGTTCGCCGAGCGGGTGAGGCCCATCAGCGTCATCACCGTCGCGGACTTGCCCGAGCCCGACTCCCCCACGATCGCGAGGACCTCGCCGCGCTCCAGCGTGAACGACACGCCGTCGACCGCGCGGACGTCCCCCTCCTCGGTGCGGAAGGTCACGTGCAGGTCCTCCACCGACAGGAGCGGGCCGCTCACTGGAGCCTGATCCTCGGGTCGAGGGCCGCGTAGGCGATGTCCACGATCGTGTTCAGGAGCACGATGAAGAAAGCGATCAGCATCGTCACCGCCAGCACGGGCGGCACGTCGAGCTGGGCGATCCCGTCCCCGAAGTACTGGCCGACGCCCTGGATCCCGAACACGGTCTCGGTGAGGATCGCCCCGCCGCCGACGACCGCGCCGAAGTCGAGGCCCCAGAGGGTCACGATCGGGATGAGCGAGTTGCGCAGCACGTGGCGCACCATCACCCGCCGCTCGGAGAGCCCCTTGGCCCGCGCGGTGCGGACGTAGTCCTCGTTGATCGTGTCGAGCACGTTCGAGCGGAGCACCCTCGAGTAGAAGCCGATGAACAAAAGCGACAGCGCCGTCCACGGCAGGATCAGGTGGTAGGCCCAGTCCAGCGGGTCCTTGGCGAACTCCACATAGCCGCCGTTCGGGAACAGCCCCAGCTTGAACCCGAGGTAGTGGCTCATCAGGGCTCCGACCCAGAACACGGGCATGGAGATCCCGATCAGCGCCAGGATCGTGAGGAAGCGGTCGGAGAACTTCCCCGCCCTGACCGCGCTGAAGAGGCCGAGCGCCAGCGCGAGCACCATCCACATGATCGCGGCGCCGACCGCGAGCGAAAGCGTGCGCGGGATGCCCTTGCGGATCTCCTCGCCCACGTTCAGCCGGGTGAACTGCGACTCGAGGTCGCCTGTGAACACCTTCTTCATGGTCGTCACGTACTGCTCCGGCAGCGACTTGTCGAAGCCCCACTCGGCCCGGATGGCCTCGATCGTGCTCTCCGACGCCTGGCGGCCGGCCATCCGCACCGCCGGGTCGCTGTTCGGGATCACGTTGAAGATCAGGAAGGTGAGCACCGAGACCGCGAACAGCACGAACACCATCCCGGCGAGGCGGCGCAGCACGAAGCGGGCCATCAGTGCTCCACCCGGATCTTGGCGCGCGGGTCCAGCGCGTCACGGACGCCGTCGCCGAAGACGTTCAGCGACAGCACGGTCAGGGTGAGCATCACGCCCGGGGCGATCGCGAGATGCGGCGCCGAGGCGATGCGGTTGACGCCCTCGCGGATCATGTTGCCCCAGGAGGGCTCGGGGGGCTGGACGCCGGCACCGAGGAACGAGAGCGCGGCCTCGAGCAGAACGGCGTTCGCGACCAGCAGCGCGCCGAACACGAGGATCGTCGACGCGAGGTTCGGGAGGATCTCCGAGAACATGATCCGCACCGGGCCGGCGCCCTGCGCGCGCGCCGCCTCGACGAAGTCCTTCTCGCGCAGCGAGAGCACCTGCCCTCGCAGCGGGCGCGCCATGTACGGGACGTACACGAGCCCGATCACGAGCGTGGGGATCGCGAGCGACCCGCCCTCGATCTCGATCGGGCCGAGCTTCAGCCCGCCGAGCTGGAGCGAGACCCCGAGGGCGACGCCCAGGATGATCACGGGGAACGACCACATCACGTCGAGCGCCCGTGAGATCACCCAGTCGACCGAGCCGCGGAAGTAGCCGGCCAGCAGTCCCAGGAAGATCGAGACGAAGGTCGTGATCAGCGCGGCGACCACGCCGATCATGAGCGAGTTGCGGCCCCCGTAGAGCAGCCTGACCATGATGTCGCGGCCGTTCGAGTCCGCGCCGAGGAAGAACTCGCCCTGGTAGGTCGGGCCGATCGGAACGCCGTCGAAGCCGACCACGTTCGTGGTCTCGCCGTCGACGACGACCGTGTCGCTCAGGTGGTTCTCGAACGGCCCCGTCCCCGCGATCTCGTCGGCCCACACGGGCGCCGCGACGCACGCGCCCACGAGCACCAGGAAGAGCGCCCCGAATGCGAGCGCGACCGGGTTGCGCCGCATCCGCCGCAGGCCGAGCCGCCAGGGACCGGCTCCCTCCGCGCTAGGCCCCCACCCCCCTCCGGGGCGGCCTCCGACGTCGAGGCCGAGGTCTGCTGAGCGGTTCTCTGCGGTCACCGCGGGGCCTCACAGGGCGGGGAGGCCGCCATGGCCTCCCCGCCGCTGCTCGGTTGTGACTACTTGAGGCAGAAGCTCGCGTAGTTGTTGTTGTAGACCGGGTGGAACTGGGTGCAGTTCTCGAAGTCCATCCGCTCCGATACGAACGTCGCGAGCTTGCGGTGCCCGTACGGGGCGACGTGGAACTCCTCGACGACCTGCCGGTTGGCCTCGGCGTACTGGCCCGCGACCTCGTCGTTCAGATCGGGAGCCTTGTTGGCCTCCACGAGGATCTGGTTGATCTCGGGATCGTCCACGTTCCCGAAGTTCTGGTTGTTGGTCGGCTGGATCGACGCCCCGTCCACCAGGAACATGAAGTTCGAGGGGTGCGGGAAGTCCTGGAACCAGTTCGCAAACCCGGTGTGCAGGTTCTTGGTCCGCTCGTTTCCGATCGTCTGGAAGTAGACGCCGCCGTCCAGGATCTTGACCTCGGTCTTGAAGCCGATCTTGCGGAGCATGTCGGCGTAGGCCTCGGTGATCTTGTCGGTCGGATCGTCGTTGTTGCCCCAGATGGTGATCGTCGAGCCGTCGTAGCCCGACTCACCGAGCAGCTGCTTGGCGCGTTCGAGGTCCGGCGCCTCGTTCGGATCTCCGAACGGGCACTCGGCCACATCGAGCGCCTCGTCGTAGCCCGGCATGCCCGGGGGCAGGAACGAGCAGCCCGGCGCCAGCTCGCCGGCGAAGATGCGCGCGAGCGCGGGCTTGTCGATGCCCACGTTGACGGCCTCACGAGCCTTCGGATCGTCGAACGGCGGCAGGTTCTGGTTCATCCAGAAGTAGTAGGTCGAGACCGTCACGATCTCCTCGTAGCGGTCGCCGTACTTCTGCGTCACCTCGGGCTTCAGGTCGGCCGGCGGCGGATCCTGCATGTAGTCGAGCTTGCCGCCGATCACGTCCTGGGCCTGGCGCGCCGCGCTCTTGATGATCTTCGTCGTGATGCGGTCCACGTTCCCCTTCGGGATGCCCGGGATCGAGAAGTTCGGATTCCGCTCCATGACGAACTCGCGGTTCGGGACCGACTTCGTGATCTGGTACTGCCCCAGGCCCGGGGGCGGGTTCTTCGAGAGGTTCTCGAAGGGCGTGTCCCCGGGGACGAGGCCCGCGAAGTTCATCGCGAGCACGTTGGAGAACGAACCGTCGGGCTCGGTCAGCTTGATCGTGATCTCGCCGGTGGCGTCGTCGGTCTCGATGCCGGGGATGTCGGCCTCCGCCTCCTTGCCGTCGACGTACTCCTGCGCGCCGTCGATCTTGAGATAGAAGGCTGAGCCGCCGGACTCGAGGTTGAGGACGCGCTGGATCGTGCGCTCGAAGTCGGAAGCCTTCGCGGGCGTGCCGTCCGAGTACTTGAGGCCGTCCCGGAGCTTCAGCGAGTAGGTCCGGCCGTCCTCGGAGACCTCGGGAAGCGCCTCCGCCGCGTACGGGATGAGCTCGGCGCCCTCCTCGCCCTCGGCGTGCTTGTAGCCGATCAGCGGCGAGTACACGAGCCACATGGGCTCCCAGCCGTTGACGGTGTAGCTGAGGGCCGGATCGAGGAAGTCGGGCTGCGAGGTCTGGGAGATGGTGATCGACCCGCCGGTCTTTCCACCACCTTCAGCGCCGCCACCGGCGTCTCCATCGTCGTCGTCGCTGCCGCACGCGGCGAGCGCCGTCGCGGCGAGCAGCGCCACGAACGGGACTGCGAACTTTCGAAGCTTTCTCATCTGGCCCTCCTGTCTGGGTCCCCACGCACTGCTGCTTCCCAGCCGGGCCATGGCTCAACCGCTCCCGAACCGGCTGCCGCGAGGTTTCTTCGCGCCGCGGGTGGTTCCTGCCGCGCGTGACGTGGCCTTTCGATCCCGAAGCTCTGCAAAAGCTCCATGTTCCGGGGAGGGCCCGGGTGCGCGACCGAATGAGTGGGCGTGCGTGACCTCTCGAGATGCGACGAGTGCCGCTCCCCGCTCGTCCAGCCGGACATGTGGGAGTCGGTCGGCGGCGGCGCCTGGCGCGTGACGCTTCGCTGCCCCGAATGCGAGCACCGTGAGACCGGCACCTTCGACCGCGAGACGATCTCCCACTTCGACGACGTCCTCGAGGCGGCCGACCGCGAGATGGCCTCTGCGCTCGAGGAGCTCCAGGCGGAGATCATGCGCGAGGAGATCGACCTGTTCTGCGCCGCGCTCGCCGCCGACTACGTGCTGCCGAGCGACTTCGGCCCCGCCGCGCGTCCCTGACCCGCGGGCTCAGGACAGCTCGCGGCGCATCCGCTCGAGCGACTTCCTGATCAGCCGCGAGACGTGCATCTGCGAGATGTCGAAGCGCTCGGCGATCTGCGTCTGGGTCAGGCCCTCCTCGAAGCGGAGCCGCAGGATCTCCCGCTCGCGCTCCGGCAGCGCCCCGAGCGCCGGCTCGAGCGACGCGCGGTCCTCGGTGCGCTCGAAGCCCTCGTCCTCGGCCCCGAGCGCGTCCATCGGCGTCTGCCGCTCGCCGTCGCCCTGATCCACCGAGAGCGACATCGCGGAATAGGCGGAGCCCGTCTCGAGCGCCTCCAGGACCTGCTCGGGAGTGGACCCGACGTTCTCGGCGATCTCCGCCAGGCTCGGGGAGCGCCCGAGGTCGGCCGTGAGCCGGTCGATCGACTTCGCGAGGCGCGCGTGCAGCTCCTGGAGGCCGCGCGGGACGCGCACGGACCAGGCCTTGTCGCGGAAGTAGCGCTTGATCTCGCCGACGACGTTCGGCGTGGCGTATGTCGTGAGCGCGACATCGCGCTCGAGGTCGTAGCGGTCGATCGCCTTGATGAGCCCGATCGCCCCGACCTGCTCGAGGTCCTCCACGGACTCGCCGCGGCCGGCGTAGCGGCGCGCGAGCGCCCTCACGAGCGGCAGATGACGCTCCACGAGCTCGCGGCGCGCGTCGGGGTCGCCCTGCTCGTGGTAGCGGCGCAGCAGTGCCCGGTCAGCGACGCGCGCTGGAGGATGAGGTAGCGGCATGGCGCTCATACCCCCCTCCGCACGAGCTTCTCGAGCCGGACCACCAGCTCGCCGCCGGCCGCCTCCTCCACGCCGAAGCTGTCGACCACCGTCTCCAGTATCCGGCGCAGCGTGAGCTCTCCCGGTTTGGGCTCGGGCCCCTGGAGCGCGTCGGCGAGCGCGCGCTCCCGCAATGGCCCGACGCGCGTGCGGATGCTGCCGTCGGTCACCTCGAAGGAGATGCTGAGCGAGTCCTGGGATCCGGCCTCGGCCCGGAGGCGCTCCACGGCGAGCTGGAGGTCGTCGAGCTCCTCGAAGCCCAGGTCGATGCGATCGGCGATGCCGCCGAGGACGAGCCGCACGACGGGGTCGAACGCCCGGTCGACGGGGGTGACGAGCTCGATCCGGTCAGGCGGCACGCGTGGCCGCCTCTCCGATCGTCCCCCAGCCCACGACGAGATCGCCGGACATGAGGCAGGCGAGCTGCCCGGGGGCCGCGCCTCCGTCGAGCGGCTCGTCGAGCCGCAGCTCGATCGCATCCCGGTCGTCCGCCGGGGCCGCTCGGCAACCCACGGGCGCCTGGCGGTAGCGCAGCTTCACCCGGTTGATTTCGGCGGTGTCGCGCAGAAGCCTTACACCCTCGACCGGAATGCGGACGGTCGTGAGCGCCGAGCGGGGCCCGACGATGACGCGGTTCGCGGCCGCGTCCTTGCCCACGACGTAGAGCGGCTCGCCCGCGGCGAGGCCGAGTCCGCGGCGCTGCCCCACGGTGAAACCCTCGTGCCCCGAGTGCGAGCCGAGCGGCCGCCCGTCGACCGTGACGATCTCGCCGGCCGCCGGCCTGCGGCGGCCGTGGCGCCGCAGGAAGCGGTCGCGGCGGGTCCCCGCGAGGAAGCAGAGGTCCTGGCTGTCGGGACGGTCGGCTACCGGCAGGCCCGCCCCGCGGGCGATCCGGCGCACCTCGGGCTTGGTGAGCTCGCCGAGCGGGAAGCTGAGGCGCTCGAGCTCGGGCGGCGTCAGCCGAGCGAGCATGTAGCTCTGGTCCTTGTTCGTGTCGCGCGCGGCCATGAGCAGGGGCCCGTCCGCTATGCGCGCGTAATGGCCCGTCGCGAGCCGGGGCGCGCCGAGCGCGCCGGCCAGGCGGAGCATCGCATCGAAGCGGACGAGGCCGTTGCAGCGCACGCAGGGGTTGGGCGTGCTCCCGCCCTCGTAGCCCGCGACGAAATCGTCGACGACCTCGGCGCGGAAGCGCTCGCGCGCGTCGAGCGTGAAGTGCGGGAGCCCCATTCCGTGGGCGAGCGCGCGGGCCGAGAGAACGGCCTGCGCGGAGCAGCAGCTCCGTTCGCCGTCGTTCTCGGGATCGCCCCAGAGCTCCAGGGTGACGCCGACCGCCTCGGGGCCTGCGAGATGGGCGACGACGGTGCTGTCGACCCCGCCGCTCATGCCGACGAGCGTGCGCGCCGGGGCCTGCGGGAGCGAGGCCTCGAGCGCCGCCCGGCCGAGCGCGCGATGGAGAGCGTCGGCGGCGAGGTCGGCGGCGTGCATCTTGCCGGGGGCGAGCCCGCCCAGCGCGTCCGCGATGTCGCGCGCGCCCACGCGCGCGGCGTCGAGCACCGACCGCCCGAGCACGCATTCCACGGCCGCGCTGCCGGCGGCGGTCGCCGCGCCGCAGCCCTCGGCGTCGAACCCGGCCCGCGCGATCATGCCGTCCTCCACGCACACCGACACGCGCACGAGATCGCCGCAGGCGGCGCCGCCCGCGGCGCCCGAGTGCGGTGCTCCACGCAGCGCGCCGAGGCCTCGCGGGGCGGTCAGGTGGTCCTCGTAGGTCTCCCTGTCCCCCATCGTCACGAAGACTCGCAGATGCCGTCCCGGGCTTCAGACCGGCCCCAGCTTGCCGCTGCCGCCTGAGGGTGAACCTTCTCGCAACAGGTGGGTGCCCTCCGGGTCGGGCCACGGCCCTCCCCGATCCAGGCTCCCAGTCGCTTGGTGTTGGCTCGACCGCACTGGGGCGGCTGGCGCACAAGCTCGGGCCGGGCCGAACGCTAGCGAGCCGGCGGAGGAGCGTCCACCCTGACGCCGAGGTCGCGAAGCTGACGCTCGTCCACGGGCGACGGCGCGCCCGTCAGCGGGTCGGCTCCGGTGGCCGTCTTCGGGAACGGGATCACATCCCTGATCGAGGAGCGCCCGGCCAGCAGCATCACCCAGCGGTCCAGCCCGAAGGCGATGCCGCCATGGGGCGGAGCGCCGTAACGGAGCGCGTCGAGCAGGAACCCGAAGCGCTCGCGGGCCTCCTCGAGCGGCATCCCGAGCGCCTCGAAGACCCTTTCCTGGAGTTCCGGGGTGTTGATGCGGATCGAGCCGCCGCCGAGCTCGAGCCCGTCCATGACGAGGTCGTAGGCGCGGCTCCGCCAGGCGGCCGGGTCGCCCTCGAGGTCACCGGTCGGCGCCGTGAACGGGTGATGCAGCGGGTCGAGGCGATTCTCGTCCTCGTTCCACTCGAACATCGGGAAGTCCACGACCCAGAACAGGTCGTGGCCCTCGGGCGGCTCGGCGATCGCAAGGCGGATCTCGCCGAGCACCTTCGACGCGACGAGCGGGTCGTCGGCCACGGCGAGGATGACGTCGCCCTCGGCCGCTCCGAGCAGCTCCGCGGCGCGGGCCATCTCGGCGGGCTCGAGGAACTTCGCGATGGGCGAGCGCCAGCCGTCGGCCTCCACGACCGCCCAGACGAGCCCCTTCGCGCCCAGTTCCCTGGCGCGCTCGGTGAGCTCGTCGAAGCGCCTGCGCGGGAACTCGCCGCTGGCGCGGATGGCGCGCACCGCGGGCGCGGAGGAGAAGACCTGGAAGCCGGTGCCCTCGAAGGCCTGGGCGATGTCGGTGATCTCCATGCCGATGCGGCGATCCGGGCGATCGCTTCCGTAGCGGGCCATGACGTCGTCATAGGGGATCCGCTCGAGCGGGGTCTCGATCTCGATCCCGCCTGCGGCGAGCACGTCCTTCACGAGGCCGTCGCAGAGCGTGAGGACGTCGTCCTCGTCCACGAACGAGAGCTCCATGTCGAGCTGGGTGAACTCGGGCTGGCGATCGGCGCGGAAGTCCTCGTCGCGGAAGCAGCGGGCGATCTGGAAGTAGCGCTCGAAGCCGCCGACCATCAAGAGCTGCTTGAAGAGCTGCGGGGACTGTGGCAGCGCGTACCAGGAGCCGCGCTGCATCCGGCTCGGCACGAGGTAGTCGCGCGCGCCCTCCGGGGTCGAGCGCGTGAGCATCGGGGTCTCGATCTCGAGGAAATCGTGCTCGTCGAGGTGGCGGCGGATCGCCTGGGTCGTGCGGTGGCGCAGCTCGAACGTGTCGCGCATGCGCTCGCGGCGCATGTCGAGGTAGCGGTGGCGCAGGCGCAGCACCTCGTCGACGTCCTGGTCCTCATCGATCTGGAACGGCGGCGTCTCGGCCTCGGCGAGCCGCTCGAACGAGCCTACGACGAGCTCGACCTCGCCCGTCGGCAGGTCGGGATTCACGGTGCCCTCGCCGCGCGCCACGAGCGTGCCGTGGGCGCTCAGCACGTGCTCGGGCCGCAGGTCGTGGGCGGCGGCATGCGCCTCGGGCGCGTCCTCGGGCCGAAAGACGAGCTGGAGCAGGCCGCTGCGGTCCCGCAGGTCGATGAAGATCAGGCCGCCGTGGTCGCGGCGTCGGTGGACCCAGCCCGCCACGCGCAGCTCCTCGCCGACCCGCTCCTTGCGGACCTCACCGGCCCAGCTGTCGCGGTAGTGGTTCGGTCGCGGCGGCCTCACGGCGCCGTCACCGCCCTCGCGATCTCGCCGGCGTCCGCGACGGCTCGCTGCCCGCCTCTCTCCAGGTCCTTCAAGTCGATCCCCTCCTCCCCGACGATCGCCACCCAGCGGGCGCCGCTCCGGTCTGCGTGCTTGAGCTGTCCCTTGAGCGAACGCCCGGCCTGCTCCATCTCCACGGCGATGCCGCGGTCGCGCAGGCGCTGTGCCAGCCCGAAGGCCGTGCGGGCGTCCGCGCCGGGAGCGCGGGCGACGAAGAGATCCGGGCCGGTCGGGCCCCCCTTTCCCTCGCCCGCGGCGAGCAGGATGCGCTCGATCCCCGCGGCCCAGCCGATCGCGGGCGTCGCCGGCCCGCCGAGCTCCTCCACCAGCAGGTCGTAGCGGCCTCCTCCGCCGACGCCGGACTGCGCCCCGAGCGCATCGCTCGTGAACTCGAAGACCGTGCGCGTGTAGTAGTCGAGGCCGCGGACGAGCGTCGCATCCACCTCGTAGGCGACTCCCGCCTCGTCGAGGAGCGCGCGCACCTCGGCGAAGTGATCCGCGTCGTCCGGCGCGAGGCGGTCGATCAGGAGCGGCGCGTCGCGCATCACCTCCCGGGTCCCCGGGTCGGCGGCGTCGAAGGCGCGCAGCGGGTTGGCGTCTATCCGCTCGACGACCTCGCGGGAGAGCCTTCCCTCGTTGGCGCGCAGGTGCGCGCGCAGCTCCTCGAGGTACTCGGCTCGCGTCTCCGGGGCTCCGAGGCTCGCGATCCGCAGCCGCGCCCCCTCGACTCCCGCATCTCCCAGGATGGCGGCAAGCAGCGCGACGAGTTCGGCGTCCACCGTCGGGTCGTCGGAGCCGAGCGCCTCTGCGCCGACCTGGGTGAACTGGCGGAAGCGGCCCGCCTGCGGCGCCTCGTGGCGGAAGAACGGGCCCCAATACCAGAGCCGGACGGGCTGGGGGCGCTTGTGCATGCCGTGCTCGGCGTAGGCGCGGCAGATGCCTGCCGTGCCCTCCGGGCGGAGCGTGAGCGAGCGCCCGGCCTGGTCCTCGAAGGTGAACATCTCCTTCCGCACGATGTCGGTGGACTCGCCGACCCCGCGGGCGAACAGCTCGGTCTCCTCGAAGATCGGCGTCTCGACGAACGAGTAGCCGCGCAGGCGGTCCCGGCAGACCTCGAGCAGGTCGAGGCGCCTGCCGCCGGTCTCGGGCAGCACGTCGAACGTCCCCTTGGGGGCCTGGAGCCGCCGGCCGGACACGCTCAGCGGGCGAGCTCTTGGAGGAAGGGGTTGTTCGCGCGTTCCACGCCGAGCTTGGTGATGCCCATGTGGCCCGGGTACACGGTGGTGTCCTCGTCGAGCGTGTCGACGAGCGTCCGGATCGACTCGAGCAGCGTCGGCCAGTCTCCGCCGGGCAGGTCGGTGCGCCCGACGGAGCCCTGGAAGAGCACGTCGCCTGAGAAGACAACCTTCTCGTCCGGGATCGAGAAGGTCACGTGCCCGGGGCTGTGGCCGGGGGTGAAGATCACGTCGATCTCGAAGTCCGCGAGCTCGAGCCGCTCGCCGCCCGCGAGGGTGTGCTCGGCGTCCCAGCTCTCGTACGGCCCGAAGCCCGGCCAGGGGACGAAGCTCATGATGTCGGCGAGCACCGGCTTCTCGATCTCGGGCACCCAGACCTCGGCGCCGGTCGCCTTCGCCACCGGCGCGACGGCGCCGACGTGGTCGAAGTGGGTGTGCGTCAGCAGGATCCCGTCGAGCCTCACCCCCAGCGCGTCGATCGCGCCGAGCAGCTTCTCGGCCTCGTCGCCCGGGTCCACGATCAGGGCGCGGTCGGAGCCGTCGCGGCGGAAGATGTAGGTGTTCTCCATCACCTGCCCGACGGTGAACATGCGCACGTCCATCGCGCCGAGCCTACCTTCGCTCCTGCTGCGCCTGGAGCCGCCGCTTTGCCCGCTCGTGCATGAAGCGGTCGAGGTAGTAGGTCATCGGGACGTAGATGAGGAGCACGAAAGCGGCGAGGATCACGCCCTGGGCGACGCTGCGCCCGAAGGCGAGCACGACGATCAGGCCGAACGCTGCCGCGGCGATCGCGGCACGGTTGAACGAGCTGCGCCAGGTCGGCTCCTTCGCGAGCCGCTCGGTCCGCTGGAGCCGCGCCTTCTCCTTCGAGCTGAGAACGGGCGCGCTCGACTTGCCGGTGCGACCGCGGGCCTCGATCGTGCCCGCGGGCGTCCCGCGGTGCTTGCGGCGGCGCTTCTTCTTCGTCTGGGCCATCGCCCCGGCAGCGTAGCGCCCGCCCCCTTCGAGGGGTCAGACCCCTGGTGCGACGCGGGGGTCAGACCCCGGTCGCGCCCGAGGGGTCAGACCCCGGTCGCGCCGAGGGGTCAGACCCCGGTCGCGCCGAGGGCGTTCTCGATCAGGTGGCGCTCCGGGTCGAAGTTGCGGAGGGGGATCTCCTCCGGGAAGCCCTCGAAGGCCGCGCGCGGCGCGAGCCCGACCAGCTCCGCCTCGGCGATATCGGCCTCGCGCGCGATGCGCCCGACGATCTCCGCGAGCGGGGCGCGCTCGTGGTCGTGGACGTTCATCGACACCTGGGCGCGGCCGCGGGCCGGGAGCGCGATGCCGAGGGCGCGTACGCCCGGGAAGCCGCCGCCCGCCTCACGGATGCTCGCGGCGATGCGCTTCGCGACGCCCACGTCGCCGGTCACGAGATCCACGTTGAAGGCCACGAGCGGAGGCCGGGCGGTCACGAGCACGCAGCCCGCCTGCGAGTTCGCCCTGGCGGGACCGAAGTCGGGGGTCGCGTGGCCTGTGTCGATCCGCTCGGCGAGGGCCTCGGGGCCGCCGCGGCGGATGACAGAGCGCTCGCGCTGGTCCTCGCGGGTCGCGAGGTCGCCGTAGAGGAAGACGGGCAGGCCGGCCTCGCCGATCAGCGTGGCGGCGGTGAGGGCCTCGGCGACGGCGGCGCCCCTGTCAGCGGGGCTGAGGTGGACGACGGGCGCGACGTCGAGCGCCCCCACGTGCGGGTGCGCGCCCGTGTGCGCGGAGAGGTCGATCAGCTCCGCGGCGCGCGCAGCCCCCGAGGCGAGCGCCGGCGCCACCTCGCCCTGGCGGGCGGCGAACGTGAAGACGCTGCGGTTGTGGTCGGGGTCCGAGTGGACGTCGAGCAGGCGGGCTCCGCCGAAGCCCCCCGCGAGCGCCTCGATCGTGGCCGCGTCGCGGCCCTCGCTGACGTTCGGCACGGTGAGCAGGAGCGGCGCGCGCGAGGTCACGCGCGGATCATCCCCCAGCGGCCGGTCCCGGGGGTCGGCCGGGGCGGACGAGGCTAGAGTTCGCGCCGCGGCTCCGTAGCTCAGCGGTTAGAGCGCGCCACTCATAATGGCGAGGTCGGTGGTTCGAATCCACCCGGAGCTATGGACTCTCCCTGCCGCGCAGCGGGCGCATCGCGGCGGCGAACGTCCCTCGCCAATGCCTATTGGGAAAGCCCAGGGACGCTCACGGGCCCGGGAGCTACTTCTCCGCCTCGCGCTCGGCCCGCTCGCGCTCCTCGAGCTTCTCGCGCAGGTACGCCGTCTTGTCGGCGCGGCGCTCGTGCTGCTCGGCCGCGCCCTCGTCGCCCGCCTCCTCCGCGCGCCGGCGCTCGCCCTCCTCGCGGATGCGCAGCTCCTCCGTGCTGGGGCCTTCTTCGTCGTCCATGGTGTCGAGTCTAAGCGCGCCGGCCGAGCGCTCGCGCGCGTGCGGGCCGCTCGCTCCCCGCGCTAACATATCGAAACTGATGAATGTGTTTTGGCGATTGCTCGGCTTCCTGCGCCCGTACAAGTCCGGAGTCGTCTGGTCGCTCGCGCTCGCCGCGGCCGCCATGGGCGCGGGCGTGCTCATCCCCCTGCTCGTCGGACGCACGGTGGACGAGATCGGTCGCCCCGACCCCGACCTGACCCCGCTCGTGCTCGCGATCGCCGGCGCGGGTCTGCTGCGGCTCGTCCTGAGCGTCTCGCGGCGCCTCGTCGCGGGCCGCGTCTCGCTCGGGGTCGAGTTCGACCTGCGCAACCTCGTCTACCACCGGCTCCAGCAGCTCGAGCTCGCGTTCTTCGACGGCCAGCAGACCGGCCAGCTCATGTCGCGCTCGACCGTGGACCTCCAGGCGGTCCGCTTCTTCCTCGGCTACGGCCTGATCTTCATCCTCCAGTCCGCGCTCACGATCCTGCTCGCGGCCGGCGTGATGCTCGTCGTGAACCCCGGCCTCGCCCTGCTCGCGCTCGCCCCCGCCCCGGCTCTGATCTGGGCGTCGTTTCGCTACGGCCGCAAGAACCGGCCCGCCTCCCAGGAGGTCCAGCAGCGGATCGCGGAGCTCACGGCGGAGGCCGAGGAGAACATCTCGGGCGTGCGGGTGGTCAAGGCCTTCGCGCAGGAGGCCCGCCAGCTCGGCCGCTTCCGCCATGTGGTGGGGCGGGTCTTCGACCAGTCGCTCGTCTCGACGCGCCTCCGCGCGTTCTACAACCCGCTGATCGCCTTCCTGCCGTTCCTCGGCCTCGGCGCCGTGCTGCTCGTGGGCGGGCGGCAGGTGGACTCGGGCGCGATCACGCTCGGCGAGTTCGTCGCCTTCTACGGCTACGTCCTCCTGCTCGCCCAGCCCATGCGGATGCTCGGGATCGCACTGGGGATGGCCCAGCGCGCCATCGCATCCGGGGCCCGGGTCTTCGAGCTCTTGGACCGCGAGCCCGCGCTCGTCGCGCCCGACGGGGCGCCGGAGCTGCCCGCGGGCCGGGGGCGCGTCGAGCTCCGCGGGGTGACCTTCGGCTACGACGGCGGGGAGCCCGTGCTGCGGGACATCTCGCTCGAGGTCGACGCGGGCCGCACGGTGGCCCTGGTGGGCGGCACGGGCTCAGGCAAGTCCTCGCTCATCGCGCTCGTCCCGCGGCTCTACGACCCGCAGGAGGGGAGTGTGCTGGTGGACGGAACCGACGTCCGCGACGTCGACCTCGCGTCGCTGCGGAGCGAGATCGCGCTCGTATCCGAGGACGCCTTCCTCTTCTCCGCGAGCGTTCGCGACAACATCGCCTACGGCCGGCCGGACGCGACGGACGAGCAGGTGCGCGGCGCCGCCCGCCGCGCGGGCATCCACGACTTCATCGAGACCCTCCCCGCGGGCTACGAGACGCGCGTCGGCGAGCGCGGCCTCACCCTCTCCGGAGGGCAGCGCCAGCGCATCGCTATCGCGCGCGCCCTCATCATCGACCCGCGCATCCTCGTCCTCGACGACGCCACCTCGAGCGTGGACGCCACCACAGAGGGCGAGATCAAGCGCGCCCTCGCCGAGGTCATGGAGGGCCGCACGACCTTCGTGATCGCGCACCGCCTGTCGACTATCTCGCTCGCCGACGAGGTCGTCGTGCTCGAGGAGGGCCGGATCACCGCCCGCGGCACGCACGAGGAGCTGCTCGAGAGCTCGCCGCTGTACGCGGAGATCGTCGAGAAGGGCCTGCCCGACCAGGTCTTCCTCACCCGCAAGCCCGAGGAGGAGGTGGCGTCGCTGTGAGCCGCGCCCGCAGGGCCTGGGGCATCCTCCGCGGCGAGGAGCGCCGTGCCCGCAAGCTGCGCGGCCTGCTCGCGCTGCTCCGGCCCTACCGGGTGCGCGTCGCGCTGATGATGGTGGCGCTCGTCGCGGCCGTCGCGGCCTCGCTCGCGCCGCCGTACCTGGCGGGGCGCGCGATCGACGACGGCATCCGGGCGGGCGACCTGGGCGCGCTGAACGTGGTCGTGGCGCTCCTGATCGTGAGCGCGCTCGTGAACTTCGCGGCCACCTACGCGCAGACCTACCTCGTGAGCTGGGTCGGCCAGCGCGCGCTCCAGGACCTCCGCATACGCCTGTTCGAGCACCTCCAGCGGCTGTCCGTCGGCTTCTACGAGAAGCGCCGCACCGGCGTCGTCATCTCCCGCCTCACCAACGACGTGCAGGCGCTCGACCAGCTCGTCACCGACGGCGTCGTGACGCTGTTCTCGTCGAGCCTGACCCTGCTCGGCACGGCCGCGATCCTCGTGATCCTCGACCCCGAGCTCGCGCTCATCACCTTCCTGACGTTCCCGCTGCTGCTCGTCGGCAGCGTGATCTTCCGGTTGGCGTCCGCCGGCGCGTACCGGCTCACGCGCGAGCGGATCGCGCTGATCACCGCGTACCTCCAGGAGACCCTCTCCGGCATCCGCGTCGTCCGCTCCTTCGGCCAGGAGCGCCGCCACGAGGAGCACCTGTCGGAGCTCAACGAGGCGAACCGCGCGGCGAACATGAAGACGGTCAACCTGAACGCGGCCTACTTCCCCTCCGTCGAGCTGCTCTCGGCCGTCGCGACCGCGGCGATCCTCCTCTACGGCGGCAACCAGGTCATCGACGGCAACGGCGTGACCATCGGCGTGCTCGCCTCGTTCGTCTTCTACCTGGCGAACTTCTTCGACCCGATCCAGCAGCTCTCGCAGCTCTACACGACCTACCAGGCCGGGATGGCGGCCCTCGACAAGATCTTCGAGCTGCTCGACGAGGAGCCCGAGGTCGCCGACCGCCCCGGCGCGGCCGGCCTGCCCCCGGTCCGCGGCGAGATCCGCTTCGAGGGCGTCTCGTTCGGATACGGCGGCGAGGAGGACACGTTCGCGCTGCAGGACGTGGACCTCACGGTGCCGCCGGGGCAGACGGTCGCGCTCGTCGGCGCGACCGGCGCCGGAAAGTCGACGCTCGTCAAGCTCGTCGCGCGTTTCTACGACCCGGTCCGGGGCCGCGTCACCGTCGACGGGCACGACCTGCGGGAGGTCTCCGCCGGCTCGCTCCGCTCGCAGCTCGGCATCGTCCCGCAGGAGGGCTTTTTGTTCTCGGGGACGATCCGCGACAACATCGCCTTCGGACGTCCGGGCGCGACCGACGAGGACGTGCTCGCCGCGGCCACGGCGGTCGGCGCCGACGAGTTCATCGCCCGCCTGCCCGACGGCTTCGACACCGAGGTCGGCGAGCGCGGCGGCCACCTCTCGGCCGGGCAGCGCCAGCTCGTGGCGTTCGCGCGAGCCGCCTGCGCCGACCCGCGCATCCTGATCCTCGACGAGGCCACCTCGAACGTGGACGTGCACACCGAGGGGCGCATCGAGCACGGCCTGCGGCGGCTGCTCGCCGGCCGCACCGCGATCGTGATCGCGCACCGGCTCTCCACCATCCGGGGCGCGGGGCGGATCGTCGTGCTCGACGGCGGCCGGATCGCCGAACAGGGCACGCATGACGAGTTGATCGCCGCGGGCGGCGCATACGCGCGCCTTTACCGCGATTGGGCGCGCCAGGCCGCTTAGAGTCCCGCCTCGCCGCCGACTGCCAGGCGGCTCCCGGCGCCCACGGGGCCGGCCCTGGCGGGACCGGCGCCACACCCTCAGGGTCAGGTGACGACCCCGGTCGTCCGGCATTCGAATCGCTAAGGTTGGGCCCCCGTTGGGGGGTCGTCTAATGGCAAGACGCCAGCCTCTGGAGCTGGTTATCGGGGTTCGAGTCCCTGCCCCCCAGTTCTCTCGCAGCGCGGATGCGGCTCAGGCCTCGCCGAGGTCCGCGTCGAGGTCCGCCAGGACCGCCGGATCGGGCGACGCGCCCTCCTTGATCCAGCGGCGCGCGTGCTCGAGATCGTCCGGGCGGCCCACGCTCAGCGCCGCGACGGCCCTGCCCTCGTCGAGATAGAACGCGCTGAACTCGCCGTCGTCGAGCGAGCCGCGGATGGTCACCTTGCCGGAGCCGGGACCCACGTACTCCATCGAGGCCCAGTCGGACAGGTCGGAGAAGAAGTAGGGGACTACGTCGTGCGCGACGTCGCGCCCCAGCATGTTCAGCGCCGCCGTCCTGCCGTGGTTGAACGCCACGTCCCAGTGCTCGATCCGCATCGGCCGGCCGTGGATCACGGAGTCGTACTCGCAGATGTCCCCCGCCGCGTAGATGCCGGGGGCGGAGGTCTCGAGGCGCGAGGAGCAGGCGACACCCCCGGCCTCGCCGATCTCGAGGCCGGCGCCCTTCGCCAGCATCACGTCGGGCATCACGCCGACGCCCACCACCACCATGTCGCAGTCGAGCTCGAGACCGCCCTTCGTGACGACCCTCGACACGTGCCCGTCCGAGCCCTCGAAGCGCTCCAGCTCGTCGCCGCCGTGGATCTCGACGCCGTGGTCGGCGAGGACGCCCTGGAAGAAGCCGCCCACCTCGTCCCCGAAGAACGGGGACAGCACGGTCTCCTCCTGCATGACGATCGAGCAGCGGTTCCCGCGCGCGGTGAGGGTCGCGGCGACCTCGGTCCCGATGTAGCTGCCGCCGATCAGCACCACCCGCTCCGAGCGCTCGGCGTCGGCCCGGATCGCGTCGGAGTTCCCGAACGCGCGGAGGTAGTGGATGCCGTCGAGGTCGCAGCCCTCGACCCGCAGCCGGCGGACGTTCGCCCCGGTGGCGAGGAGCGCCTTGCCGAAGCGGATCTCCTCGCCGTTCGCGAGCTTGGCGATCCGCTCCCCGGCGTCGAGCTTCTGCACGCTGGTGCGCACCATCAGGTCGATCTCCTGCTCGACCCACCACTCGTCGGGCCTGAACAGGACGTCGGAGCGCTCCTCCTTGCCCGCCAGGTAGCCCTTGGAGAGCGAGGGCCGGTTGTAGGGAGGGTCGGGCTCGCGGCCGACGACGGTGATCGAGCCCTGGGCGCCCTCATCGCGCAGCCAGCGCGCGCAGTTCCCGCAGGCGAGCCCGCCGCCGACCAGGAGATGGTCGACTTCGCGGGCGCTCACGGGGCGCCGTTGGCGCCGAAGCGCTGCGTGATCTTCTCCTCGAGGCCTGTGTCGAGCACGAGCAGGACCTCGTCGCCCGCCTCTACGACGGAGTCCGCGAGCGGGACGAAGCCGGTGCCGTCGCGGAGGATCGAGATCACGAGCGAGCCGTCCGGAAGGCCGAGGTCCTTCACCATCTGGCCGTCGGCGGCCGAGCCGGGTGAGACCTCGATCTCGATGATCTCGAGCCGCTCGGTCGGGAGGTCGAGCAGGTGGACCAGCCCGTACTTCGGCACCTCGTGCTCGATCAGTCGCAGGATGAGGTCGGTGGCCGACACCACGGGCTTGATGCCGAGCAGCTCGAAGTGCTGGAGGTTGCGCGGGTTGTTGCAGCGCGAGATGACCCGCTCGACGCCGTACTTCTCACGGGCCACCTGGCAGATCAGGATGTTGTCCTCGTCGTCACCGGTGACGGCGATCACCATGTCGGCGCGCTCGATCCCGGCGCGCTCGAGCACCCACAGCTCGGAGCCGTCGCCGTACTGGACCGCGTGCTCCAGCTCCTCCTCGACCGTCTGGTAGCGGCGCTGGTCCGCCTCGATCAGCGTGACCTCGTTCTTCTTCTCGATCAGCTCGCGGGCCAGGTTCCAGCCGACCTTGCCGGCGCCGACGATGAGGACGTACATCAGGCGCTGGACTCCTCGCGCACGGCGACCTCGAGCAGCTCGATCGCGGTCTTCGTGGGACAGACCGTCATGAGGCCCTGCGCGGCGTACCAGTCGGAGCGCGCCGGGTCGAGCACCCGCACCACGACGCGGCTGACGCCGTAGCGGCGCTGCGCGATCTGGGCGATGACGAGGTTCGTGTTGTCGCCGTCGGTGGAGGCGATGAAGGCGTCGGCGCGCTCGATCCCGGCCTCCACGAGCGCGTCCGACTCCAGCGCAGTGCCCACGGTGAACTGCCCGCCCATGTCCTCCCAGCTCCGGGTCTCGCCCCGCTCGAGCAGGGCGATCGCCTCGGGGTCCTCGTCGAGGACCGAGACCTGATGGCCCTCGGAGAGCATCGTCTTCGCGACCGTCGAGCCCACGCGGCCGCATCCGCAGATCAGCACGAACACGCCATCACAATACAAAGCAGGAGGCGCGGGCCGACGCCGCACGCGACCAGGGGATCAGGCCGGGCCCACCGCAGTGCGCGACTCCTCGTCCCCGGCGGGCGGCGCGGTGAGGATCACACGGCACGGCGCCTTCTCCACGACGTAGCGCGTGACGTCTCCGAGCACGCGGTCGAGCGGCTGGGAGCGCCCGCCCAGGAGGGTGCCCCCCCGCATCCTGGAAGGGCGCTCCGCGGCGAGCACGATCGCGTTGACTCCGCGCCGGCGAGCCTCGTCGACGATCGTGGCGCCCACCGAGCGGCCGCGCACGAGCGCGGTCGCGACCTCGACGTTCTCGTACTCCTCCCCGACCGCCTTCGCCCGCCCCAGCGCGCGACGGCCCTCGGCGATGCGCTCCTCGGGGACGCGGGCGTCGAGCGGCAGCGACATCGGGATCTCGACCACGTAGAGCGCCTCGATGATCGGGCCTCCCTCGCCCTCCTCCCACTCCTCGGCCGCGAGGCGGCCCGCGGTCCCGACGATGTCGTCGTCGATCGGGTCGTTGAAGACCGGGACGAGGATGCTCTGGTACTGCTGGTCCGGGACGTCCAGCAGCGCGGTCTCGGGGATGGAGAAGCGGTCGACAAGCGTCTTGCCCTGACCCTTGCGGTAGATCACGTACAGCGTCAGGCCCACGGCCATCCAGATCCCGCCCGCGTAGCGCGCGCCCTCGTGGAGGATGACGACGCTGACCCAGGCGGCGATCGCCGCGAGCGCGCCGACCACGGCCGGGAGCGGGACGGCGGTGCCGCGGACGCGGATCGACAGTGGCACCCGGTAGGCGGACGGGCGGTCGCGCTCGCGGAAGCGCAGCACGATCACGGCGGCGTGCGCGATGGCGAACGCCAGCATCGCGCCGAACGCGAACATCCCCGCGAGGAAGTCGAGGTCGGCGCTCAGGACGAGGCAGAACGCGACCAAGGCGGCGATCGCGATCGACACGTACGGGGTGCCGTAGGTCGTGTGGAGGCGGCCGAAGAGGCTCGGGATCTGGCGGTGGGTGACGAGCGCGTAGGTCAGCCGCGCGATCCCGAGCATGTTCACGTTGACGGCCTCCAGCAAGACCAGCGCGCCGACCGCGCCCACGACGTAGCGCATCGTGTCCATGAGCCACGCGGGGTCGTAGGCGGAGACGATCCCCAGCACGGGCGCCTCCACGAACGGGCCGGCCAGGTCGGTGCCGCCGTTCACCACGGGCACCGCCATCAGGGCGACAACGGAGATCCCGATGTAGACGGTGAGAACCGCCGCGGCGGCCACGAGCACGAACCGCCGCAGCGAGCGCCGCCCGACGCGGATCTCGCCGGCCAGGCCCGAGGCGGCCTCGATCCCGGTGAGAGCGACGGTGGCGATCACGGCCGCGAACGCAAGGTCGCCCCACTCCGGCGCCGAGCCGAGCTCGATCGAGTCCAGGATCAGCGAGGGGTCGAAGAACAGCGCGAGCCCGATCGCGATGACGGCGAGCGAGACTACGAGGTCCGCGAGGCCGATGCGCGTCACGAGCCAGAGGTGGTCGGTGGATAGGCCGCGGACGTTCGACCACGCCACGAACGCGATCGCGGCCGCGGCGACCGCGATCTCGACCCAGGCGTCGTCGGTCGCCCCCCAGAACGCGGCCAGGTAGTGGGAGATCGAGAACGCCCCGATCGCCATCACGATCACGTAGTCGAGGAGGATCGCCCAGCCGGCGATGAAGCTCCACAGCTCGTCGAAGGCGTAGCGCGCGAGCGTGGACGCCCCGCCCCGCTCCGGGTGCAGGGAGTTGCCCTCGACGTAGGTCATCATCGTGATGACGAGGAAGACGGCCGCGATCAGGAACACGACCGGGGTGAGGCCCAGCGCGTCCCCGGCCACGAGGCCGAGCGCGAAGTAGATCGATGCGCCGACCGTGGAGACGACGATCGCGAACAGCGCGGGCGCCCCGAGCCCCCGGACGATCCGCATCTCGGCCTGGGCCGCGGAGTCGCTCAGGCCGCGGGCGATCCGCGAGCCGCCGCGCCCAGGAGCACGAAGCAGGCTCCGACGATCACGCCGAGCGCGAGCGGACCGCCGCCGCGGGCGATCGTCGTGACCACCAGCGCGACACCCAGCGCCGCGACGAACATGCTGACGAGACGCACCGACTGTCGATAGGCACGGTCCATGGCCGGAGGCTACGCCGCCCCCCGCTCGCCGGCGAGACCCAGGGAGGAGTCCACGATCACCCGGCACGGCCGCTCCGAGAGGACGGTCTCGATGGTGCGCCCGAGAAGCGACGCGCCGGTCCGGCGCTTCGGCAGCGCCATGACGATCGCGCGCGCCCGGATCGACAGCGCCTCGTCCACGATGCGCCGCCCGGCCTGGCCCGCCCGCACCTTCTCGTAGTGCCCGCTGACGCGGCGCCCGCCGAGGACCCGGGCCTGGTCGATCGCCGATTGCGCAGCCGCCTCCTGCTCCGGGAGGGAGGCGCTGATCGGGGCGTTGTTCGGCACCGTGATCGTGACGATGACGTGGATGCCGCGGCGCCGGCGCGCCGCCAGTTTGCTCGCCGTCAGGACCGCGTTGCGGGAATACTCGCCGTCCTCGAAGGCGACGAGGACGGACTCGTACTCGACCTCCTGCTCGACGATCGCCTTCTCGATGACGATCTTCCTGGTCTCGGTGAGGGTGAGCCCCTGCCGGCGGCGGTAGACCGTGTAGGTGGCGAGCCCGATCGCGAGCCAGACGCTCCCGGCCACGAGCGTCTCGATGTTGAGCGCGGTGACTACGACCCATGCCGTGGCCGTTCCCGCGCCGCCGACCAGGGCGAAGAGCGGGAGCGAGCGGCCCCCGATCGTGATCTGGCCCGGGCCGCGGAAGGGACGTGGATGATCCGGCTCCTTGATCCGTAGAGCGATCAGGGCCAGATGGGCGATCGTGAACGACAGCATCGCCCCGAAGGCGTAGATCGTCCCGAGGAACTCCTCCTGGCCCGGCAGGATCGCGACGCACGCGACGATGCCGAAGAGCACGATCGCGACGTACGGCGTCTTGTAGCGAGGGTGTAGCTGGCGCAGCCGCTCCGGAAGCTGCCGGTACTGACCCATCGAGTAGGTCAGGCGCGAGACGCCGATGAGGCCGGCATTTGTCGCGATGAACAGGATCGTCGCCGCCAGGACCCCCACGTAGACCTCGGTGACCTGCTGGAACACCCCGAGGTCGATGTTCTCGACCACCCCGAGAACCGGGTCACCCGCGAACTCGCCCGCCAGGGCCGTCTCGCCGTCGACGACCGGCATCGCCGACAGCGCGATCGAGGGCAGGAACGCGTAGATCGCGATCACGGCGACGACCACGAAGCCCATGGCGCGCGGGATCGTCGTGTCGGAGTCGCGCGCCTCCTCGGCCATGTTCGAGATCGTCTCTATTCCGGTGTAGGCCACCATGCCCACCGGGATGGCGATCAGGAAGTCCGTGAGGGTCGGGTAGGTCCCGAAGTCGACGTTGTCCACGAGGCGGTCGGGAGACAGCACGAGGACGACCCCGACGACGACGAGCAGCACCTGGGTCAGGAAGTCCGCGACGGCGAGGAAGACGTTGAGCTTGGCCGACTCCTGCACGCCGAAGACGTTGAGCAGGCACAGCACCGCGATCACGCCGATCCCGAAGATGATGTCGCCGGGCGAGCTTCGCAGCGGCTCCCAGAACACGCCGAGGTAGTGGGGCACGAAGAACGCCGAGATGGCGACCGTGATGATGTAGTTGAGCATCTGGCCCCAGGCGGCGAAGAAGGACCAGAATTCGTTGAAGGCGCGGCGGGCGAAGGAGGACGACCCACCCGCCTCGGGGTACATCGTCGTAGCCTCGGTGTAGGTGGCGGCCGTGCAGGCGAAGATGATCCCGGCGATCAGGAAGACGATCGGCGTCATGCCGAGCGCGAACACCGCCACGAGGCCGAGGGCGTAGTAGATCGAGCTGCCCACGTTCCCGTAGGCCGTCGAGAACAGCGCCCCGGTCCCCAGGACGCGCTCGAGCGCTGCGTGCTTCGGTCTGCGCTCGGCCATCGAGCGCGGAAAGGTACTCCGTCCGGCGGGCCGCCTCGCCGTGTGGAACGCTGCCCCGATGGACCTCGAGGCGGCCGCGCGCGACCTGCTCGCCTCGAACTGGCGCGAGGGGCGCTACCGCGCGCGCGAGTTCGGCTTCAGCGTGCCGAGCCCCCGAAGCTACCCGTGGCAGTGGTACTGGGACTCCTGCTTCCACGCGATCGTGCGGCGCCGGTGGGAGCCCGAGCGCTCCAGGCGCGAGCTCGAGACCCTGCTGGCCGCCTCCGACGGCGGCTTCATCGGCCACACGATCTTCTGGGAGACGCCGATCGACCGCTCGCGCGCGCTCCGCTACAACGTGGCCTCGCGGGCGTCGCTCACGACCGGCACGATCCAGCCGCCGGTGCTGGCGTGGGCGTGGCGGATCGCCGTGGGCGACCCTGCGGCCGAGCCGCGCATCGCCCGCCACCACGACTGGCTGCGCGCGCACCGCGACCTCGCGGGCGACGGCCTGCTGTGGCTCGTCCAGCCGGACGAGTCGGGCCTCGACGCGGCGCCGAAGTTCGACCACGTCTGGGGGCCACTGGCGCAGGGACTCCCCCGCTTCCCGCTGCTCGTGCGCCGCAACCGGCGCCTGGGCTGGGACGCCCGCCGGATCGAGGCGGCCGGCCATCCCGTCGTGTGCGAGGTGATGACGAACGTCGGCTGGTCGCTGTCGGAGCAGGCGCTGGGACGCCCCTCCCCCACCCCGGCGCTCGTCGAGCGCCTCTGGGACGAGCGGCTCGGCCGCTTCGCCGACGACGTGCGCGGGGCGGTCTCGCCGACCGAGCCCGCGCGCCGCCCCTTCACCTGGGACACGCTGGCGCCGCTCGCCCTGCCCGACCTGCCGGACGAGATCGCCGAGCGCCTGGTCGACGAGGTGCTCATGACGCCGCGCTTCCAGGGTGGCGTGCCGCTGGCCTCGGTGGCACTCGACGACCCCGCGCACTCCTCGCGCGAGACCTGGTGGGGACGCCACCGCCACTGGCGCGGGCCGTCATGGGTCAACTCGGCCTGGCTGGTGTCGCTCGGCCTGCGGCGCCTGGGGCGCGAGGCGATCGCGGACGAGATGGCCGCGAAGCTGGCCGCGGTCGTCCGGCGCGAGGGCTTCAGGGAGTACTACGAGTCCCGGACCGGCCGCGGGATGGGCGCCCGCGACTTCGGCTGGTCGACGCTCGTCGTGGAGATGCTCGACCCCTGAGCGCCGGCCGCTGAAACAGTGCCTGGCACTGTTTCACCCAGCCCCAGCGGTCTGGTGGAACCATGAAACAGTGCCTGGCACTGTTTCACCCAGCCCGGCGATCTGGTGGAACGGGGTGGAACGGGGTCTGACCCCGTTCCACCCCGCCGCCGAGCGCGTCTAGACGAGGAACGGGATGATCAGGAGCGCGACGATGTTCGCGACCTTGATCATCGGGTTGATCGCCGGGCCGGCGGTGTCCTTGTAGGGATCGCCCACCGTGTCGCCCGTGACCGACGCGGCATGGGCCTCGGAGCCCTTGCCGCCGAACTCGCCGTCCTCGATCAGCTTCTTGGCGTTGTCCCAGGCGCCGCCGCCGGAGGTCATCGAGACCGCGGCGAAGAAGCCCACGACGATGACGCCGATCAGCAGGCCGCCGAGGGCCTGGTAGCTGAGGATGCCCACCACGACCGGAACGACGATCGGGATCAGCGACGGAAGGATCATCTCCTTCTGAGCCGCCGCCGTCACGATGCTCACGCACTGGCGGTAGTCGGGCTTCTCGGTCCCCTCCATGATCCCGGGCTTCTCCCTGAACTGCCGGCGGACCTCCTCCACGACACCGCCCCCGGCGCGGCCGACGGACTCGATCGCGAGCGCCGCGAACAGGTAGACCATCATGCCGCCGATCAACAGGCCGATCAGCACCTCGGGCGAGATCAGCGTGAACTCGAGCAGCTCCTCGCCCTCGGCGATCGCCTCCTCCTCGAGCTCGACCACGAACGCGGCGAACAGCACGAGCGCCGCGAGCACGGCGGAGCCGATCGCGTAACCCTTGGTGACGGCCTTCGTCGTGTTGCCGACCGCGTCGAGCGGGTCGGTGACGTTGCGGACGTCCTCCGGCAGGTTCGCCATCTCCGCGATGCCGCCGGCGTTGTCGGTGATCGGCCCGAACGCGTCGAGCGCGACGATCAGGCCCGTCAGCGACAGCTGCGCCATGACGGCGACGCCGATGCCGTAGATGCCCGCCAGCTCGTTCGCGCCCAGGATGCCCAGCGCGATCAGGATCGCCGGGGCCGCCGTTGACTGGAAGCCCTGCGCGAGGCCCTGGATGATGTTCGTCGCGTGGCCGGTCTGTGACGCCGCCGCCGTGGTGCGAACCGGGCGGAAGCGGGTGGACGTGTAGTAGTCGGTGATCACGAACAGGCCGGCCGTGATGCCCACGCCGATGAGCGTGCAGAGCCACAGGTCCATGCCGCTGGCTGCTCCGGCGGCCGCCAGGAAGGACGGGACGCCCTCCTTGATGGTCACGTCGTCCATCAGCCACAGCGTGATCGGCAGGAAGGCCGCAGATGCGAGGACGCCGGACACGATCAGGCCCTTGTAGAGCGCGCCCTCGACGTTGCCGGTCGAGGTGCGCACCGCGAAGGTGCCGATGATCGAGGCGATCAGCGAAACGCCACCGATGATCAGCGGGTACACCGCCGCCTCGCCGAGCTCACCGAAGGTGAGCACGCCGAGGAGCATCACCGCGACCGCGGTGACGGCGTAGGTCTCGAACAGGTCGGCGGCCATGCCGGCGCAGTCGCCGACGTTGTCGCCCACGTTGTCGGCGATGACGGCCGGGTTGCGCGGGTCGTCCTCGGGGATGCCCGCCTCGACCTTGCCGACCAGGTCGGCGCCGACGTCGGCGCCCTTGGTGAAGATGCCGCCGCCCAGACGGGCGAACACGCTGATGAGGCTGCCGCCGAAGGCGAGGCCGACCAGCGGCTTCACGTCCTCGACGTCCTCGCCCAGGATCAGGAAGTAGCCGGCCACGGCGAGCAGACCGAGGCCCACCACCAGGAGCCCCGTGACCGTGCCGCCGCGAAAGGCCACGGCGAGGGCCGGCTTGAGGCCGCCCTTGGCGGCCTCGGCGGTGCGGACGTTGGTGCGCACCGAGACGTTCATCCCGATGAAGCCGGCCGCCGCCGAGGCGACCGCGCCGATCAGGAAGCCGATGGCCGCGGGCCACCCCAGCAGGGTCGAGTCCACGGACTGGCCGAGTACGCCGATGAGGACGAACAGCACCGCCGCGACCGCGGCGATGATCGTGTACTGGCGCGTCAGGTACGCCTGTGCGCCCTCCTGAATCGCCGCGGCGATCTGGCGCATGCGCTCGTCGCCGGTCGGCTGGCGCATGAGGTACGCGGTGAGGCCGATGCCGTAGGCCACGGCGACCAGACCCAGGACCACCGCGAGCCAGGTGGTGTTATCCGACAGGAAGTCGGCCAAAAATCTCCTCCGCGATCGTTTGCCTCGGGCACGGCGTGCCCGGACGACGCGGGGGTCTCAGCCCGGCACGACCGACAGCCGATACCGCCGCCCCTGCGAGGGCGCCAGCCGGCGTGGTTTCTACCACACGGGCCCACCCCCGCGCGCCCGCGGCATGGCCCGCGCGGGCCGTGCGTCCCGTCGTTGCTAGCGGCGGGAGCCCGGTGGGGTCCAGAGGCGATCGGCCGGGTCGTCCCCGGGCGGCGGCTGCCCCGGCCGGGGCGGGCCCTCGCCGCCCTCCGGCGCGTCCGGCGGCCCCTCGACCGCGCGGGCGTACTCCATCTGAAGCGCCGCCAGCGGCT
>DATMJO010000102.1:0-9388 GCA_035553855.1 Thermoleophilaceae bacterium
GTCTCGGTGGGCGTCGTCTCGGTCGGCTCGGGCTCGGTGGGCGTCGTCTCGTCCGGCTGGGTGTCGGTCTCGACGGGCTCCTCCTCGGAGCAGTCGGCCTCGACCAGCCGGCTCAGGCGGTCGATCCCGTCGCGGATCGCCTCGCGCAGGGCCGGGTCGATCCCGTCGGGCAGGGCGTCCGCCTTGTTCTGGAGCTCGCGCACCTGGAACAGCGCGCTGTTGGTCTGGCCCGCATCGCAGCGCTCCTCGACCTGGTCGAGTTGCGTGAGGATCGCCTCGGCGTTCGAGGCGGGGATCGGGTCGAACTCGTCGTCGGAGGAGCCGCACGCGCCGAGCGCGAGACAGAGCCCGCAACCGGCTGTCGCGAGCAGACGGCTCACTGACCGTAGTAGAGGCGGTCGGCGAGCGCCTGCGGGAGCCCGGCCTGCTGGATGGCGCGGGCCGCCTCCTCGATCGGGTACTCGACGCGGTTCCAGGTCGCCGTCGCCGACTCGGCGTCGAAGAACATCCAGGCGGCGCGGGGATCCCCGTCGCGCGGCTGGCCGACGCTGCCCGGGTTGACGATCCAGCGGCCCTTCGACATGTCGTAGCGCGTGCCGCCGGGCGCGGTGTCCCCGGAGGCCACCGTCTCGTCGGTCCGCCAGAAGTAGAGGGCCACGTGCGAGTGGCCCACCACGCCGATCCGCTGGCCCATCTCGTCCATGCACTGGTCGGCCAGGAGCGCGGAGAGGACGTACTCCCAGATCGGATCGCGGGGGCTCGCGTGGTAGAGCCCGACGGCCCGGCTCGTGTCGCAGGGCTCGAGTGTGTTGAGGAAGTCGAAGGTCTCCTTCTGGATGTGGTCCTGGGTCCACTTGGCGGCCAGGGCGGCGTTCATCGAGAAGTCGGCGATGTCCAGCTTGTCGAGCACCACGAGGTCGTGGTTCCCGATCAGGCAGACGTCGCACTCCTCCTTGGCTAGCGCGACGCACTCGTCGGGCTGGGCGCCGTAGCCGATCAGGTCCCCCAGGCACCAGATCTCGTCCACGCCCGTCTCGCGGATGTCTGCGACCACCGCCTTGAAGGCGGGGAGGTTGCCGTGGATGTCCGAGATGATCGCGACGCGCCCAGTGCCGTCGCCCACCGTCGCGGGCACGGCGTGCTCGCGGGTCTCGGCCGCCGGCCGGCCCTCGCTCTCTAGAGTCTCGTCTGAATGGTCCGTCATCGCTCGGGGCTGCCGATCGCGGTCCTCGCCACGGTCGCCGCCGCCGGCTTGGCCACGCTCATCCTCCGGCCGCGGAGCGGCCTGATCGACCCTCAGGCCGTCGAGGCGTCAGCCTACTTCACGGCCGAGCAGATCGAGCGGGCAGTCGAGTTCCGCGACCCGCAGCGGATCCTCGGCCTCGCGGGCCTCGCGCTCAGCGCGGGGACGCTCGCTCTGGTGGCGCTCCGGCCCCCCGCCGTCGTCCGCCGGGCGCTCGACCGGGCGGCGGCGCGACCGTACGCCGGTGCTGCCGCGGTGGGCGCGGGCCTGTCGGCCGGCCTCGTCCTGGTCACCCTGCCGCTCGACGCGGTCCGGCACGAGCGGGCGGTCGATGTCGGGCTGTCCGTCCAGGACTGGGTCCCCTGGCTGGGCGACCTCGCCAAGTCGGCGGCGATCGGCGCGCTGTTCGCGGCGGGCGGAGCCGTGCTCGCGATCGCTCTAGTCCGCCGCTTCCCGCGGCGCTGGTGGATCCCGGGCTCGGGCCTGCTCGTCGGGGTGGCCTCGGCGTTCGTCCTGCTCTCACCGCTCGTGATCGACCCGCTGTTCAACGACTTCGACGAGCTTCCCGAGGGCCGCCTGCGTGCTGACGTCGTGGCGCTGGCCGAGCGGGCCGGGGTCGACGTCGGAGAGGTCCTCCGCGTCGATGCGAGTCGCCGCACGACGGGGGTCAACGCCTACGTCGGCGGCCTCGGGCACACGAAGCGCGTCGTTCTGTACGACAACCTGCTCGAGCGGTTTCCCCCGGAGCAGGTGCGCTCCGTCGTCGCCCATGAGCTCGCCCATGTCAAGCACCGCGACGTTCCGCGCGGACTGCTCTGGCTGGCGATCGTGGCCCCGGCCGGGGTCCTCCTGGTGCAGCGCCTCACCGAGCGCATCGCGCCGGGGATGCGGGACGCCCGGTCCCTGCCCGCGCTCGCGCTCTCGCTCGCGCTCGTCTCGTTCGCCGTCGGCTCGGCCGGCAATGTCCTGTCGCGCCAGGTCGAGGCGCGGGCCGACGCCTTCGCGCTGCGGCTGACCGGCGACCCGGCCGCCTTCATCGCGTTCGAGCGCGAGATCGCGGTCTCGAACATCTCGGACCCCGAGCCGCCCGCGCTGCTGCACGCGCTCTTCGGGACACACCCGACCGCGGTGGAGCGGATCGGCTACGGGCTGAGATTCGCGGCCGGAGAGCGCTAGACGGCAGGCTGGCTACGCGTCCGGGCCGAACTCCGGGAGGTCCCGGATGCCCTGGCGGGTCTGCCACTTCGAGTAGTTGTCCTGCATCGCCTCGATCAACTCGGCCATGAAGCGCGCCGAGAGGTTCAGGCGCGTGACGACGACCCCGGGGATCTCCTCGTCGTCGACCTCGTGGTCCACGCGGGCGAAGGTGAGCGTGAACTCGTACTCCGAGTGGGATACGTTCGCGAAGTTCGCGTAGTGCCCGGCCATCTTCTCCGGGTCCGTGTGGATGTTGATGTGACGCTCGTGAGCGTCTTCCTCGGCCATCGCTGACTAGTATCGCAGCGACCTCGCATGCGGACCCTCGTCGTCGCCGTGGGACGCCTCCGGCCGCCGTACGCGGACGACGTCCAGCACTACCAGAAGCTCCTGGCGCGGCATACGCGGCTGGAGCTGATCGAGGTTCGCGAGGACGAACGGGTGCAGGCGCGACTCCCGAAGCGCGCGTTCACGGTCCTGCTCGCCGCCGACGGGCGCGCCTACGACTCGGTCGCCTTCAGCGGTTTCCTCGAGGAGCGCAGGCGCTCCGGGCTCGACCTCTGCTTCATCGTCGGCGGGCCGTACGGACTCGACCTCGACGACTGCGACATGCGCCTCTCACTCGGCCCGATGACGCTCCCGCATCAGCTTGCGCGCGTGGTCCTGCTCGAGCAGGTCTACCGCGGGCACAAGATCCTCGCGGGCGAGCCCTACCACTACTAGCCGGCTAGCGCCGCTCGTAGGTGCCCGCGAGCGTGCCCTCGGCGGTCGAGAGGCGCTCGACGGCGTCGTGGAACTCCTCGGGCGAGGCGCCTGCCTTCAGGTCCAGCTTGCGGTCGAGCGCGTGGAGCACGAAGCGGTAGGTGTGCGGGCCGTCGCCCTCGGGCGGGCACGGCGGCTCGTATCCGCGCTTGCCGGACGACGCCGCTCCCTCCAGCGGTCCCTCGCCGAACAGGGCTCCCGCCGCGGGATCGAGCCCCCAGACGGTCCAGTGGGTGAAGGTGCCGTCGGGCGCGTCCGGGTCCTCGAGGACGAGCGCGAGCTCCTGGGTCCCCTCCGGCACGCCCGACCACTCGAACGCCGGCGCGCGGCCCTCCCCGTTGCAGGTGGCGGCGCGCTCGAGCCGGCCGCCGGGGCGGAGCTCCGGGCTCCGGAGCTCGATCCGGGACGCCGCGGTCTCGGTCTCGCCGGAGGAGCCGCCGTCGTCGCCGCCGCAGGCCGACAGCGCGCCGGCCACCAGCAGGACCGTGATGGGAGTCCGCATCGCCGTCCCATGCTGTCAGGCGGAGGCGACGGCTCGCTAGCCTCCTCGTCCCCGTGACCAGCGATCCCGTCCACGAGCTGCGCGCCGCGCTCGCCGATGCGGCGGCCGAGCTCCGCGGCGGGACGGCCGCGCCCGAGCTGCCGCACGTCGAGCGGCCGCCCAAGCCGGATTTCGGCGATTACTCGACGAACGCCGCGATGCTGCTCGCCCCGACGATGGGCGAGCCGCCCCGCGCGATCGCCGAGCGGCTCGGCGGGATCGTGGGGGACCGCCTCTCGGACTCCGTCGCGAGGGTGGACGTGGCGGGACCCGGGTTCCTCAACCTGTTCATGTCCGACGCCTGGTGCCTCGACGCGCTCGGGCGCATGATCGCCGCGGGCGACTCCTACGGTTCGGGCGCCGCCGCTCCCGAGCATGTGCTGGTCGAGTTCGTGAGCGCGAACCCGACCGGGCCGGTGACGGTCGCCTCGGGCCGGCATGCCGCCTACGGGGACTCGCTCTGCCGAGTGCTGGAACTCGCGGGGCACCGCGTCGAGCGCGAGTACTACGTGAACGACTCCGGCACCCAGGTCCGGCTGCTCGGCGAGTCGATCAGGGCGCGCGCCCGCGGCGAGGAGCCGCCCGAGGGCGGCTATCACGGCGACTACGTGAACGACCTGGCCGAGCGGATCGGGGACGCGGCCGACGAGGACCCGGACGCTCTGGCCGCCCGGGGGGTCGAGCTCATGCTGGAGACGATCCAGGCGAGCCTCGAGCGCTTCCGCGTGGCGATGGACCGCTTCTTCTCGGAGCGCTCGCTGCACGACGACGGGTCGTTCGGGCGCGTGATCGGGCGGCTCGAGAAGGGCGGCCACGTCTACCACAGCGACGGCGCGGCCTGGCTGCGGACGACTGCCTTCGGCGACGACAAGGACCGCGTGCTCGAGCGCTCGAACGGCGAGGTCACCTACTTCGCCTCCGACATCGCCCATCACGAGTGGAAGCTCGCCCAGGGCTACGACCGCGCGATCGACGTGCTCGGCGCCGACCACCACGGCTACACCGCGCGCTTGCGAGCCGCCTGGCAGGCGCTCGGCGGCGATCCGGAGGCGATCGAGTTCCCGATCATGCAGCTCGTCAACCTGACCGAGCGGGGCGAGCGCGTGCAGATGTCGAAACGCGAGGGCGAGTTCGTGACGCTCGACGACCTGATCGACGACATCGGCGTGGACGCCGCGCGCTTCTTCCTGCTGCAGCGCTCGCACGACACGACGCTCGATCTCGACCTCGCACTCGCGCGTGAGCAGTCGAACGAGAACCCGGTCTTCTACGTCCAGTACGCCCACGCCCGCGTCGCGAGCATCCTGCGCAAGGCGGGCGAGGGCAAGGTCGCGGATGCGCTCGCGTCGGCGCCCGAGCACGGCGCCGGGCTGCACCCGTCGGCGCGCGCGCTGCTCAAGCGGCTGCTCGAGTTCCCCGGCGAGGTGGCGGTGGCGGCCGAGCGGCGTGCGCCGCACCGGATGACCACCTACGCGCACGAGGTCTCGCAGGACTTCTCGGCGTTCTACCGCGACTGCAAGGTGGTCGGCGGCGAGAACGAGGCATTCCGGATCGCGCTGTCGGTCCAGGCGATGCGGGTGATCGCGCGCTCGCTCGCGCTGCTCGGGGTCGAGGCGCCGGAGTCGATGTGAACGCGGCGACGTTCCGCTTCCTGCGCGAGCTCGCGGACAACAACGACCGCGACTGGTTCGCCGCGAACCGGGAGCGCTACGAGCGCGACGTGCGCGAGCCCGCGCTCGAGTTCATCGCTGACGTCGGCGAGCTGCTCGACCGGGTCAGCCCCCACTTCGTCGCAGACCCGCGACGCTCGATGTTCCGCATCCACCGCGACGTGCGCTTCTCGAAGGACAAGTCCCCCTACAAGACGAACGTCGGGATCCAGTTCCGCCACGCCGCCGGCCGCGACGCGCACGCCCCGGGCTTCTACCTGCACCTCGACCCGGCCGGCTGCTTCGCGGGGGCGGGTGTGTGGCACCCGGATGCCGCGGTTCTGCGGCGTATCCGGGAGGCGATCGTCGCGCGTCCGGGCGACTGGGCGCGGGCGCGGGAACCCGGCCGCGGCTGGCGGCTCGGGGGTGACGAGCTGAAGCGGCCGCCGCGCGGATTCGATCCGGCGCACGAGTTCGTGGACGATCTCCGCCGCAAGGACTTCATCGCCCTGCGCCCCCTCACGCAGAAGCAGGTCTGCTCCGCGGCGCTCGCGCTCGAGTACGTGGGCATGTGCGCAGATGCGAAGCCGTTCGTCGAATTTCTATGCCAGGCCGCCGGAGTGGAGTCCTGATGTCGGACGCGCTCGATCTCGCCCGCTCGATCTACGCGCGCTGGGAGCGGGGTGACTTCTCGGACGCGAGCTGGGCCGCGCCCGACATCGAGTGCGTGAACGCGTTCGATGGAGTCTCGACTCGCGGCGTCGCCGAGATGGCCGTGGCCTGGCGGGACTGGCTCGCCGCCTGGGAGGAGTTCTCGGTCACCGCAGACGAGTTCGTCGAGATCCGCGACGGCGTGCTCGTCCTCACGCGCTTCCATGGCAGCGGCAGAACGAGCGGCCTGTCCGTGGACGATCTGCCGGGCGCGTGCCATTTCGACATCCGCGACGGCAAGGTCGTTCGCATCCGGCTCTACACGGACCGGCCGGCGGCGTACGCCGAGGTCGGGCTGCCTACAGGTCGCTGATCGCGTTCACGCCGTTGCGCGTGAGCCAGGCGTTCAGGTCGGTGAGCTGGTTGGTGTAGAGCAGGACGCCCATCGCGATCAGGATCAGGCCGCTGGCGACCGCGATCGGCGCGAAGTGGTCGCGCAGGAAGCGGAAGACCCGCATCGCGCGGCCGAACGCGAGCGCGGTGGCGAGGAACGGGATCGCGAGGCCCAGCGAGTAGAAGGTGAGGAGCAGCGCGCCGCGGCCGACGTCGCCGCCGGGGCCGGCCGCGGTGAGGATGGCGCCGAGCGTGGGGCCGGTGCAGGGCAGCCAGGCGACGGCGAAGGCGAGGCCGGCGATCACGGGCCCGCCGGTGTGGGCGCGGGCGAGCAGCGCCTCGGGGCGCCACTCCTTGTTGAACGCGGGCACGAACAGCATCGCGATGAACAGCACGCCCATCACGATGATCAGGGCGCCCGAGACCTTCTGGAGGGTCAGGCGGTGGTCCTGGAGCGTCGCGCCGATGCCGGCGCCCGTCATGCCGAGGGCGACGAACATGACCGTGAACGAGAGGCAGAACACGATGGCGGGCACCAGCACGCGCGAGCGCTCCTCGCCCTCCTGCAGGTCGGCGTAGGAGACGCCGGAGATCGCCGATAGGTAGCCGGGCACGAGCGGCAGGACGCACGGGGAGATGAACGACACGACGCCCACGGCGAATGCCGTGATGACCGTCGCGTCGGCTGCGGCGAGGAGCGGGCTCACCGGTCGTAGCGCGCCATGTCGTCGTCGAGGCGGGCGGCGTCGCGCTCGGTGAGGGGCGCGGCGCCCGGCGCCTGTGGGGCGGGGTCGTCGCGCCGCCAGCGCGCGAAGGCGAGCGCCAGTCCGGCGGCGGCGGCCGCGAGCGCGCCCGCCGGAACGGCCCAGGCGGCGATGTCGAACCCGTCGTCGCCGGGCTCCGCGAGCACGCGCTCTCCGAACTGGGCGACGAGGGCGTCCTTGACCTCCTGCTTCGAGGCGCAGTCCTCCTCGATCAGGTCGCGGATGAACTCGCGCTGCGCCTTGGCCTGCGGAGCGTCGGTCGCGAGCGCGAGGGGCACGCCGCACTGCGGGCAGAAGACCTCGTCCTCGATGTCCACGAGGCTCGTCCGGGGGCACTGGGCCAGGGCCGCCCCCGGCGCCGCGAGCAGCGCGAGCGCGGCGAGGGCCGCCGCGGCGCGTCTCACGAAGCGCCCCCCGGCGCGGGCTCGCGCAGCAGCGGCAGCACGGTGCGGCGCAGGAACTCCTCGTCCACCGGGCCGCGGCGCGAGGCGGCGATGCGGCCCTCGCGGTCGATCACGAAGGTCTCGGGGTAGGCGATCACGCCGAAGTCCTCGCGCGTGTCGCCGGGACCGTCGCGAAGCATCGGGTAGCTCAGGCGGTACTCCGCTATGAACTCGAGCGCGTCGCGGTCGAGGTCGAGCAGGTCGATGCCGAGCACGGTGCCGCCGCGGGGCTCGATCCGCTCGTGCCAGTCCTGGAGCAGCGGGGACTCGTCGCGGCACGGCTCGCACCACGAGGCCCAGAAGTTGAGGACGACGACCTGTCCGCGGTAGTCGGAGAGCGTGCCGCGCCCCTCGGCTCCGAGCCGCGGGAGATCCAGATCGGGCGCCCGCTCGCGCTCGCCGGCCGCGAGCGCGGACTCGATCCCGCGGTCGGGCTCGGTCGAGGCGATCCCGTAGGCGAGCAGGCCGAGCAGGGCGGCGACGCCGACGACGACCGCGGCCGGGAGGGGGGACAGGAGCCGCTTCATCGGTTCGGCTGAAGGGTAGAGCGGGGCGCTCGCGGGGCGGCGCGCTCGCGGCGCCGGGCCGCCCCTCGAGGGCGAGTATGCGGAAAGGGGTCGCATACGGTGCACAACTGCAGACTCGGCGCGGAGCCGCTCTAAGATGGCCGCCAGCGCGGACGTAGCTCAGTTGGTAGAGCGTCGGCTTCCCAAGCCGAAGGTCGCGGGTTCGAGACCCGTCGTCCGCTTCGCGAAAGCCCCGCTAATAGGGGGTTCCGACACAGGTATTACCTGGTAGTCTTACCGCATGCGGGTCACGCGGAAGGGACAGGTCACGATCCCGCTCGCCGTGCGCCGGGCCCTGGGCATCCAGCCCGGCACCAACGTCGATTTCCGCCTCGACGCCGATGGCGCGCGGCTCGTCATCGACGAGGCGCAGGCCGCGCGGGAGATCGCGGCGATGCGCGGCGCCGGTGACGTCGAGCTCACCACCGACGAGATCCTGGCGCTGACGCGCCGGTGAGCCCTGCCGGCACGGTCGTGGACTCGAGCGTCCTGCTCGACGTGTTCACCGAGGACCCGACCTGGGGTGACTGGTCCGAGCGGCAGCTGACCGCAGCTGCGCGTGCGGGCGCGCTCGTGCTCAACGCCGTCGTGCTCGCTGAGATCGCCCCGCGGTTCTCGCGCTTCGAGGATCTCAGGGCCGCAATGCCGACCATGGCGACCGTCGAGGAGATCCCGTCCGCCGCGGCGTTCCTCGCCGGCCACGCCCACGCGGCCTACCGACGTGCGGGCGGGGCGCGCGAAGCCGTGCTGCCCGACTTCCTCATCGGCGCCCACGCCGCCGCCACCGGCCGCGCGCTGCTCACGCGTGACCCGCGCCGTGTGGCCACTCACATCCCCGGGACGAAGCTCATCGCGCCCGACTGCTCGTAGCTGACCTCGACACGCCGAACTCGGGCCGACAGGGGTGCTTCCCAAGCTGCAGGTCGCGGGTTCGAGACCCGTCGTCCGCTTCCAGGCCTCGCGACCGTCCGCACGGGCTCAGCCTCCCTGGCGCCTCGCGGTTAGCCGGACACCTACGCGGGAACCAGGCACGTGTGGAGCGCCGCGGCGTGAACGTGGCTTGCGGCCGCTGCGGCGCCGTCGTCGAGCCGGAAGTTCGCTGGTGCCCGCGGTGCGGGCTGGGGCTCAGCGAGCAGCCGGCGCTACCGACTCCGGAGGCGTTCGAGGCCGCAGAGCTGT
>DATMJO010000103.1:0-10689 GCA_035553855.1 Thermoleophilaceae bacterium
GCTCCCCTGCACGTACCAGCTATCGAGACCGACCGTGCGACCGTCCACCATCGCCCGGAACATCACGGTTCCAGGCAGCGCGAGCTGGCGCTCGAACGCCGCTTGGGAAAACCGTCGCAGCCCCCGGATCTGGTGACGCGCCGCGAGAACGCCGAAAAGCCGGTCGAACTCGCCTGCGTAGCGAGCGGGCTCCTCGCAAAGCTCGACTTCGACCCGGCGAAGCGCGTTCCTCGCGTGTTGGCGATGGCGTTTCGAGACGAACTCGTCGAGAGGACGGCCGGTGCGGATGACGAAGTGGTCCTTGTAGCGCCGGACATGGTCGAAGGTAGCCTCCAGAGCCTCTGGCTGCGGTGCGGTCATCGGGTCGGGTGCGAGTACGACGCTCACGAGCCGATCTCCGAGAGCGTCGAGATCGGCCGACAGCTCGGTCCAGTCCGGACAACAGAACATCGGATACGCGCCCATGGCGTCGCGGAGACCGGTGTCCCCGATTGGGCGCTCCAAGAGCGACGCGCCGCTACCTGGAAGAAGTAGGGGACGCCCGAATTCCTCGAACGATGCCACGTAGCCGGGGTTGAAGTAGCCAGGCAGACTCCACGCGGATCTCACGTCTGCGGGGTCCCCGCCACTGTGCTTTCCCAGCGCCCGAAGGTGGTGGGCGCCGCCAGGCGATCGGGCTCCACCTCAGCCGAGAGCACGAAGCATCTAAAGCCGGACCAGGTTGTCCGCTCGAATCCCGCGGGTGACGCCGCGGAAGTCGACCACGAGCGGCGCCTGGTCCACGACCGCCTGGACGTCGACGTTCGGGTGGGCGGTGACGATGACGGCACAGTCACAGCCGTCGAGAACGTCGGGGAGGGCCTCCGACAGCAACCCGAACTCGGGCAGCTCGGGGACGTACTCGTCGTGGTAGACGATGTCCGCTCCCGCATTCACCAGCAAGCGGATCAGCTTGACCGCCGGCGACTCGCGCATGTCCCCCACCCCAGCCTTGTACGAGACGCCGAGAATCGCGATCCGCGACCCGTTGACGGCCTGCTTGCGCTCGTTGAGGCAGCGCGCGATCTTCTCCGCGCAATGGTAGGGCATGTGCTGGTTGACCTCGCCCGCGTGCTCGATGAACTGCGCCGTGAGGTCGTACTCGCGCGCCTTCCAGGTCAGATAGAAGGGATCGACCGGCAGGCAGTGGCCCCCCATCCCCGGGCCAGGCTCGAAGCGCATGAACCCGTACGGCTTCGTCGCGGCGGCATCGACCACCTCCCAGATGTCGATCCCCATCCGGTCGCAGAGGATCGCCAGCTCGTTCACGAGCGCGATGTTCACCGAGCGGAAGATGTTCTCGAGCAGCTTCGTGAGCTCGGCAGACTCGAGCGACGAGACGGATACGAGGTTGTCGCAGACCTCGCCGTAGAGGGCGACGGCGCGCTCGCGGCAAGCCTCCGTGAACCCGCCGACGACCTTTGGGGTGTTCCGCAGCGTGTAGTCCGTACGACCCGGGTCGACCCGCTCGGGCGAGTAGGCCACGTTGAACTCCTCGCCCGCCGCCATGCCGGACTCCTCGAGCAGCGGCACCACGCGCTCGCGGGTTGTGCCGGGGTAGGTGGTGGATTCCACCACGACGAGCTGGCCGCTCTGGAGCACCGCGGCGAGACTCTGCACCGAGTCGACCAGCGGCGAGAGATCGGGCTCGCGGTTCGGCGTGAGCGGCGTGGGCACGCAAACGATCACGGCCTCCGCCTGCGCGAGCCGCGCGTAGCGAGTCGATGGCGTGATCCGGTCCTGGACCTTCGCCAGCCGCTCCGTCGGGATGTCTTCGATATAGCTCTCGGCGCGCTCGAGCGCCGCGATCTTCCGCGGGTCCGTGTCGATGGCGAGGATGTCGTGCCCCGCCTCCGCGAACTCCACGGCAAGCGGCAGGCCGACATAGCCGAGTCCGATGATCCCCGTTATCACGGGATCGAGTTTATAGGCGATGTCAGCGCGCTCCCCGTAGCTTCTGCGACATGCCCAAGTTTGACCTTCAGTCGCATTCCGTCCACTCCGACGGCGCGTTGGAGCCCGCCGAGGTCGTGCGGCTCGGCGCGGCAGCCGGCATGGAGCTGCTGGCCCTCACCGACCACGACACCGTCGCTGGAGTCGCAGAGGCGCTCGACGCGAGCACCTCCGCAAGCGTGAACGTCGTCCCGGCGGTGGAGATCTCGGCGCTCGATGGCGACCATCAGGACCTGCACGTGCTCGGGTACCTGCTCGACCACGAGGACCGTCGCCTGCGCGAAACCCTCGCCGCGTACCGAGCCGACCGCGACGGGCGAGCCGGCCGGATGGTCGTCAAGCTCGAGGAGCTGGGCTACCACGTGGATAGGGCGATGCTCGAAGCGAGGACTGCGAGCGGCAGCCCGGTCGGCCGGCCGCACATAGCCGCCGCGGTGCTCGCCCGGCCCGAGAACTGCGAACGGCTTGCGGCCGAGGGCACCAGCGATGTGAGCGGCTTCATCGCGACGCACCTGATCCAGGGCAAGGACGCGTTCACCGGCCGGACCTACCCGTCGGTCGGCGAGGCGATCGAGGCGATTCACGAGGCGAGCGGCGTGGCAGTGTGGGCCCATCCGTTCTGGGACGTCGAGACCATCCCGGAAGTGCTGGCGATGGTCGACAGGTTCGTGGCCGCAGGACTTGACGGCGTCGAAGTGTTTTACACGACCCACACTCGCGCCCAGACGGAGGCGTTGCATGAGCACTGCAACCCACGCGGCCTGCTGATGACAGGATCAGCCGACTTTCACGGCCCGGAGCATCGCCTCTTCAGGTCGTTCGGCGCCTTCGAGGCTTTCGGGCTCGAGCCGCGGCTGGGGCCGATTGGCGCACCCTGACGGTTGTCGCCCCGCGGTTGGCAAACAACCAGACCGCTGCCACACTTGTTGCATCTTGGCCCGCGGGACTCGCCGCATCGTTTCGGTCGTGGGCACGCGGCCGAACTTCATGAAGACCGTTCCGGTCGTGCAGAAGCTCGCCGCGCGACCGGACGAATTCGAGCATGTGCTGGTCCACACAGGACAGCACTACGACCGGGCGATGTCGGACATCTTCTTCGAGCAGCTCGGGGTCGGTGAGCCGGATCACCTGCTCAGCGTCGGCTCCGGTCCGCACGGCGCCCAGACCGCAAAGGTCATGTCGGCCCTCGAGCCGCTCCTGATCGAGCTCCAGCCGGATCTCTTGCTGGTGCCGGGGGACGTCAACTCGACCATGGCGGCCGCTCTCGTAGCATCGAAGCTCGGTATCCCGATCGGCCACATCGAGGCCGGCCTTCGCAGCTTCGATCGCACCATGCCGGAGGAGGTCAACCGCGTCGTCACCGATCAGATCTCGGACCTCCTCTTCATCCACTCGCCGGAGGCGGTCGATCACCTCCGTCAGGAGGGCCGCTCGGAAAAGGACGTGTTCTACGTCGGGAACACGATGATCGACAGCCTCGTCGCGATGCGGGAGCCGATCGCCGCCGCGGCGTCGCACGAGCGGCACGGGCTGCTGCCAAGCGGATACATCGTTGTCACGCTGCACCGGCCCGCTCTGGTCGACGGTCCGCTCTTGCCCGACGCGATCGCCCGACTTGCGGCGGTGGCCGCGGACATTCCGGTGGTCTTCCCGGTCCATCCGCGCACACGCAAGATGATCGAAGCAGCCGGTCTTGACACCGGCGCCATCCGGCTGCTCGAGCCGATGGGCTACGTCGAGTTCCTGAGCCTGGTGGCGACATCGCTCGGCGTTCTCACGGACTCTGGCGGAATCCAGGAGGAGACGACGTTCCTCGGAATCCCCTGCTTCACGCTGCGGGACAACACCGAGCGGCCGGTCACCTGCGAGCTCGGTACGAACGTTCTCCTTGGGCTCGACCCCGCGCGGATCGAGGAGATCCCGGCGCTCGTCCGAGCCGCGACGGCGTCGGCGCCCACTGATCCACCGCCGATGTGGGACGGCCGCGCCGCCGAACGCATCGTGGACGAGCTCGCCGCGCTGGAGTGCTATGCCCGATTCGCGGGCGGCGTGGCACCCTTGGCCGTATAACGCTGCGGCCACACGATGACGTTCGTCGCCCAGGTCGCCGTCATGTACCTGCTCGGGCTCTTGCACGACGGCCAACCAATACGCTCAGCCCATGCCTCACCGCCTCGTCCTCGTCACCGGCGCCGGCGGCTTCATCGGAAGCCACGTCGTCGAGGGGCTGGTTGAAGCCGGCGACCACGTTCGCGCATTCGTCCGCTACACCTCGCGCGGAGACCGCGGCTGGCTCGATGACCTGGCGCCGGCCGTCCGCGACGCGGTGGACGTAGTGGCGGGCGACCTGCGTGACCCCGAATCGGTGGCCGGCGCGGCCGCGGGCGTGGATGCCGTCATCCACCTCGGCGCGCAGATCGCGATCCCGTACTCGTACCTGAACCCCCGGGACTTCGTCGCGACGAACGTCACCGGGACGCTGAACGTCCTTCAGGCGGCACGTGCCGCAGACCTCGAACGGGTGGTGCACGTCTCGACCAGCGAGGTCTACGGCACACCCGACGAGGTTCCGATCACCGAAGCCCACCCCCTGCGACCACAGTCGCCCTACGCCGCGTCGAAGGTCGCCGCGGACATGCTCGTCCACAGCTTCGCCTGCTCCTACGGGCTTCGGACCGCGATCGTGCGGCCTTTCAACACATTCGGCCCGCGGCAGTCGCAGCGCGCGATCGTCCCGACGATCGTCGCCCAGGCGCTGGCCGGAGAGGAGGTGGCACTCGGAGCGCTGGACCCGCGGCGAGACCTGACGTTCGTCACCGACACCGCAGCCGGCATAGTGGCGGTCGGCCTTGCGGACGCGGCCGTCGGCCGGACGGTGCAGCTCGGAACCGGCGGAGACGTCTCGGTCCGCGAGTTGGCGATGCTGGCGGGCGAGATCGTGGGGCGGCAGCTCTCGATCGTGCATGACCCCGCGCGCATCCGCCCGGTCGAGAGCGAGATACCGCAGCTTCTGGCTGACAACGGCCTCGCCCGGACGCTCACAGGCTGGTCTCCTCGGGTACCGCTCCGCGAGGGCCTTGAGCGGACGATCGAGTGGATCGAGCGCAACATGCCGCCCCGAGCCGCGGAGTACGCGAGGTGAAGGCGGTCGTGCTGGCGGGCGGCCTGGGCATGCGGCTCCAGCCGTACACGACGATCGTGCCGAAGCCGCTCTTCCCGGTCGGCGAGGTGCCGATCATCGAGGTCATCCTCAGGCGCCTCCGCGCTCATGGGTTCGAGACGGTGGACGTCTGCCTGGGCCATCTCGGCGAGCTGATCCAGGCGTACTTCGCCGAGACCTCGAAGATCCCGGACGGCCTCCAGGTCCACTGGCACCGCGAGCGCGAGCCGCTCGGCACCGCCGGCGCGCTCAGCACCGTGGGGGGCCTCGACGCCACGTTCCTCGCGATGAACGGCGACATCCTGACGACGCTCGACCTGGGCGCCCTCCTCGAGTTCCACGTGGCGGCCCAGGCGGCGCTGACGGTCGCGATGCGGCGGGAGCACGTCGACATCGGCCTGGGTGTCATCGAGGCGGTCGACGGGCGCGTCACCGCGTACCGCGAGAAGCCGGCGCTCGACCTCACGGTCAGCATGGGCGTCTACGTCTACGAGCCGCGTGCGCTCGAGCACCTGCCGGGCGGTCCGTGCCAGTTCCCGGAGCTCGTCCAGCGACTGCTCGATGCGGGTGAGCACGTCGCCGCGTACGAGAGCGACGCCGAGTGGTTCGATATCGGGACCTTCGAGGACCACGAGCGCGCCGCGCGCTTCGTCGACCGCCATCCCGGCATCCTGGATGCCTGACTGGCGGATTCCGCTCGCGGAGCTTCGCCTGGAGCCCGTGGACGTAGCCGCAGCCGTCGCGGCGCTCGAAAGTGGCTGGCTCACGATGGGACCGCGAACCGAAGCGTTCGAACGGGCCTTCTCGGCCCATGTCGGCTCCCCGGAGGCGGTCGCGACCACGAACGGCACGGCCGCGCTCCACCTCGCCCTCGTCGCCTCGGGGATCGGTCCCGGTGACGAGGTGATCGTGCCGGCGATCACCTTCGTCGCCACAGCCGCCGCGGTGATCCACGCGGGTGCCGAGCCGGTGATCTGCGACGTGATCTCGCCGCAGGAGCCGCTTGCCGACCCGGAGGCCGCCGCGGCGCTCGTAGGGCCCCGGACCAAAGCAGTCGTGCTCGTCCACTTCGCAGGCTTTCCCTGCGATCCGCTGCCGTGGCGCCGGCTCGCCCAGGAGCGCGACCTCCTGCTCATAGAGGACGCGGCCCACGCCGCCGGCACGGCCGGCTGCGGCACGCTCGGTCGGGCGGCGGCCTTCTCCTTCTTCTCGAACAAGAACCTCGCGGTAGGCGAGGGCGGAATGCTCGTGACCTCCGACCCGGAGATCGCCGCCCGCGCACGCAGCCTGCGCTCACATGGCATGAGCACGGGGACGTGGGAGCGTCACACGGGTGTGGCCAGCGGCTACGAGGTCGCCGAGATCGGGTTCAACTACCGGATCGACGAGCTTCGCGCCGCGCTCGGGGTGACGCGGCTCGGGCGACTCGAGTCCGAAGCCGGGAGGCGCAGAGAGGCACTCGACGCGTATCGCGAACGGCTGGGAGCCGTCGAGGGAGTCGATCTCGTGTTCGGTGAGCACGCGCTCGACGGGGTCGCCCCCCACCTTGCCTGCGCCCTCGTCGCCCCGACGGCCCGCGCCGGCGTGCGCGAGTCCCTCCGCGCCCACGGCATCCAGACGAGCATGCACTATCCGCCGCTCCATCAGCTTCCGCCACTGCGGATGGCCCGCCGCGGGGATCTCTCCCGCAGCGAGGAATACGCCTCGCGCACGCTGACCCTTCCGCTCCACCCGCATCTGGACTCGGCCGCGGTTGCAGATGTCTCGGCGGCCCTGCTCGGCGCCCTGGCGCGCCCGGTTCAGCGCGACGTCCCGTAGTACAGACGTCCAGAAAAGCGCGAATTTCGCCCTAGTACGGGCGTCCAGCACGGCCTCGTCTTCTGCCCTTGGGCGGGTGGCCCACCCGATCGCAAGTGACGGAGGCGCCTCCCATCCCACGGCGCCTCAGAAGACCGATGGACCGTCCTTGCCCCACATCCCCCAAGCGCTTCCGCCCCCTCTGGCGGCGTGTCGCGCTCCTCACGACGCTCGTCGCCGCGCTGTCCGGCGCCTCGGCGCCGGGCGCGTCCGCCGCGCTCCCTCCCCAGGGGCTGTATGAGTCTTGCGCGCCACGCGGCGGGAGCGACCTCTGTCCCTCGCGCCTCCGCAAGATCGCCAGCGGCGGCTTCACGCGGGTCCTCAACTACGGCGCGTGGGGAGGTGACCTCCGCGGCCTCGAGGAGTACATCGCCGAGGCCGAGCGCCTCGGCATCCAGCTCATCTGGCCGCTCAACCACCCGGACTGGCGGAACGGCGGCGACCTCATCAGGCGCTATCCCGGTCTCGCGGCGGATTGCGGGTGCAGCGACCGGACGGGCTTCATACAGTTCGTCACCTCCGTCGTGAGGCATCGCGGGGCGACGTGGGGCTGGTACATCGGGGACGAGGTCCCCCTCGACCAGGTTGAAGCCGTGCGGGCGTTGTCCGCCCTGATCAGAGGCCTCGACCCGGCCCATCCGCAGCTCTACATCGCGCACGAGAACTCCGGGACCCGTGGCCGGAACCTGGAACCGTTCGCAGGGCTTGCCGACCTCGTCGGAGCGGACTTCTACCCGGTCGGAATGGGCGACACGGTCGAGGTCGTGGGGGAGCTGTCGGCCAGTGTCCAGTCACTCGCGTCACGCAACGGTCGCCAGAGCGCATTCGTACTCCAGAGCTTCAGCTGGGCTGCGTATCCGCAGTTCACGATGCCCGACCCTCGCTGGCCCACCCGCGACGAGATGCAGCGGATGCGCGATCTCGCCCTTCAGCACGCCCAGCCCGGGCTCATCCTCTGGTACAGCATGCAGGACCTCGAGCGTGCGGACGACCCCGCGCTTCGCTGGTCGAACCTCGTGTCCGCGGCGTTCGCGCCCGAGCCTCCACCGTTGCCGCCCCCGCCGAGCGTCGACACGAACGGGACCACGGAGGCGCCGCCCGCCCGCGAAAGCTGTCTCCAGCGCGTCAGGGGGTCTGCGCGCACCGGGGCGGCGCGCCGGGCAGCACTCCGTAGCTGCTACGCGCAGAACCGCTGCCGTGCGCGCTACGCAGGGCGGGCACGCTCAGCCTGCCTCGCCCGCGCCCGCTGTCGAGCCAAGGCCGGCCGCTCCGCGCGCTCGAGCTGCCTCGCCCGCGCCCGCGCCCGCCTTCGCTAGGCGACCCACGGCGCGGAAGGCCGCGCTGCGCCCCGGATTCCCACTCGGCATGACCCTGATCAGGGAGCGTCCGTCCCCGGATCGGTCCATCACGACCTCCGGGCAAGGACGACGGTTGCCTGTGGCGAGCACAGGTTTGCTGAAGTACACTGCTGTGCGGACTCGTAGTGGGGGCAAGCACGTTCCCGCCGTTCGGTCCCGGAACCCCGAGACAGGAGAACTTGCTTTGAAGCTTTTTGCAACCCTCGCAACCTTCACGGTGTTCGCCGTATTCGCAGTCACGGCGATCGCTGATTTCCAGACGTGCCCGCAGTACACGATCGGTGGCTGCACCATCGACGGAACCTCTGGCGACGACACTCAGGTCGGCTCGGAGCTGAACGACACCCTCAACGGCCGTGGCGGCGACGATCGCCAGTTCGGCCTCGGAGGCAACGACTCCCTTCTTGGAGACGCCGGCAAGGACAGCCAGAACGGCGGTTCGGGCGATGACAGCATCGACTGCGGCGAGGGCGACGATCTTGCCTACGGAGGCACAGGCGACGACACCATCAACTGCGGGAACGGCGACGACTCCCTCAACGGCGGGGCCGGTGCCGACAACATGAACGGTGGCGGCGGCGACGACATCGTCATCGGAGACGACCTTCCCCAGGGCGGGTCGGGTCGCAGCGTCTCGCAGACGAGCCCGGACGGCGCCGACATTCTTGACGGCGGTTCGGGCGACGACACCGTCATCGGCGGAGGCGCCAATGACACCATCACCGGTGGAAGCGGCCGTGACCGGCTCTTCGGAACCGGCGGAGACGACCGGATCAACTCCGTGGACGGCGTCAGGGACGTCGTCAACTGTGGTCTCGGCCAGGACACCGCGACGGCTGACAGGCTCGACGTCGTCCGGCGCAACTGCGAGCGGGTGATCCGGCGGGGCTGAACCTGGGCTCGCCGCGAGCGAGTTGAGGCGATATCACGCGGCCCGCGTCCCCCCAGGACGCGGGCCGCTTCCTTTAAAGGAGACTGCCTACGCCGAGGTGGGCCGGACCTGCCGGCAGGTCTTCGAAGGCAGGCGAGTTCATCAGGTCACGCGCCGGCGGCCAGGGGAACGCTCGGAGCGTCTCAGCGTGCGCGGGAGCGTCTCAGCGTGCGCGGGAGGAGCGACGGGCCTTCCATCGCACCGAGCTGGAACCGCACCAGTCGCCGCTCCCGTTCGAGACGAACCGAAGCTTGCCGGTCGCCCGGCCGCGAAGTAGCCGGCCCTCGAGGAACACATAGCTCCCGTTGAGCATCCCGTCGTATTCGAAGCGTCCGTTACGGACCCGGACATCCGGCAGCGCGATCGTGTCCATCCGCGGACCCTCGTTCACGCACCTCACCTCGATTTGGGTCGTGAAGCGAATGAGGCTCTTGCTCGACGTGCGGAAGCCGAGCGACTGACCCTCATCGGTGGTGCCTCGGAAGGACCCGCCCGCCGAAGCCGCTGCGGGCAAGAGGAGCCCTGTGGCAAGGAGCGTGGCGGTCATCCCGAGAGTTCGCATGCTCACCGTTCGGCAGTGCACGCTCCCGACTTTAGCGGCCCCCCTGCGGCGGGGGCGGAAGACGACGCTGCTTCGACCTGGTCGGCCTGCCCCTCGGCGAGGGCGCGACCCTCCAACCGGGCCCCAGGGGGTGTTGATCTCTTGCCGCGATTCGCCTGCCCGCCTACCATTCCCCCACCGCAACGCTTTCGGCGGGCTCGCCCGCGGGCTCCACATGCCGATCCCGCGCTGCGACGGCGATGGCTCCCTCATCACAATCCGATGCCGCCGCGCAGGCGGCGGCGCGCCTCCCGAGGGGCCTGGCCGCGGTGGCCCTCCTCCTCGCGGCCGGGCTCGTCTTCCATGCCGGCCACAGCCTCGGCCTGGGCGGCCCACAGCTCGACTCGCTCGCCGACGACTGGGTCTACAACGGCCTGATCGTCGGTGCCGCCGGCGTCTGCCTCGCAGCCGGCCGTAGGGCGGGCGGCCACCGTGTGGCGTGGCTTGCCCTCGGCGCCGGCATCGCGCTGTGGGCGGGCGGCGAGATCCTCTACTCGCTCCAGTACGACGACGCCGGCGAGGTTCCGATTCCGTCCGCGAGCGACGCCTTCTGGCTGGCGTTCTATCCGTGCGTCTTCGTCGCCGTCGCGGTGCTCGCCCGCGAGCAGCGCAGGCCGCTCGACCTCGACCTGTGGCTCGACGGGGCGATAGCCGCGAGCGCCGCTGCCGCCGGTCACCTCGACCACCGAGTCCACGAGGATCACCGACGCGATGGCGGCCGCGGCGTGGGCACGCGATGCGTCAACCAGGCCCGCGGCGAGCCGGAGCCCCAGGGTGCCCGCCGTGGCGA
>DATMJO010000104.1:0-2093 GCA_035553855.1 Thermoleophilaceae bacterium
CTCCAGGAGGCCGTCGACGCGCTGTTCGACAACGGCCGCCGCGGGCGCCCGGTCACGGGCCCCGGCAACCGCGCGCTCAAGTCGATCTCCGACATGCTCAAGGGCAAGCAGGGCCGCTTCCGCCAGAACCTGCTCGGCAAGCGCGTGGACTACTCGGGCCGCTCGGTCATCGTGGCCGGCCCGAGCCTCAAGCTCCACCAGTGCGGCCTGCCCAAGCTCATGGCGCTCGAGCTGTTCAAGCCGTTCATCATGGCGCGGCTCGTCGAGCGCAAGTCGGTGCAGAACATCAAGGCGGCCAAGAAGATGGTCGACTCGATGATCCCCGAGGTCTGGGACGTCCTCGAGGAGGTCATCCAGGAGCACCCGGTGCTGCTCAACCGCGCGCCCACGCTTCACCGCCTGGGCATCCAGGCGTTCGAGCCGGTGCTCGTGGAGGGCAAGGCCATCCAGGTCCACCCGCTCGTCTGCCACGCGTTCAACGCGGACTTCGACGGCGACCAGATGGCCGTTCACCTCCCGCTGTCGGCGGAGGCCCAGGCGGAGGCGCGGCTGCTCATGCTCTCGGCGAACAACATCCTGTCGCCGGCGCACGGCGCGCCGCTCGCCACGCCCACCCAGGACATGGTGCTCGGCGCCTACTACCTCACGTTCGGGCCCTCCGCGGAGGAGCTCGACGAGCTCGAGGCGACGGCGAAGGCCGGCAAGTGGGACGAGCGAAAGCACGGCAGGCGGCCGCACGTGTTCCGCTCGGCGCAGGAGGCCGAGCTGTCATACGAGCACCGCATGGTCAAGCTCCACGACGTCGCCGAGTACCGGCGCGTCGGGCACGCGGGCGGGCACGTCCTCACCACCGTCGGGCGGATCATCTTCAACGAGCGCGTCGAGCGCGCGCTCCGCGAGTCGCTCGAGGGCGATTACGACCCGGCCGGCTACGAGTTCGTCAACAAGCCGCTGCGCAAGCGCGACATGAACGCCGTGATCGAGCGGCTCGTCGAGCAGCACGGGCCGTACGCCACGGCGCTCGTGCTCGACGCCTTCAAGGAGCTGGGCTTCCACTTCGCGACGCTCGCCGGGATCACGATCTCGAAGAACGACGTCGTCGTGCCGCCCAGCAAGAAGGAGATCCTCGACCGCTACGAGGACGAGGTCCAGGAGATCGAGTCGAACTACGAGATGGGCCTGCTCGGCGAGCAGGAGCGTCACGAGCTCGTCGTCGAGAAGTGGAACGGCGCGACCGACGAGGTCGGCCAGGCCATGCAGAAGAACCTGAACAAGCTGAACCCGATCACGATGATGGCCGACTCGGGGGCCCGAGGCTCGTTCGCGCAGATCCGCCAGCTCGCGGGCATGCGTGGCCTCATGGCCAATCCGAAGGGCGAGATCATCGAGCGCCCGATCCGCTCGAACTTCATCGAGGGGCTGTCGGTGCTCGAGTACTTCATCTCGACCCACGGCGCCCGCAAGGGCCTCGCGGACACCGCGCTCCGCACGGCCGACTCGGGCTATCTGACCCGCCGCCTCGTGGACGTCGCGCAGGACGTGATCGTGCGCGAGGAGGACTGCGGCACCAAGGAGTCGATCGACATGCCGGTGGTCCGCGACAGCGCGGACAACCACCAGCTGATCGGCCGCTTCACCGCCGCCGAGGTCAAGACCAAGCGGGGCCGCTCGGTCGCCTCGAAGAACACGATGATCGACAAGGCCCTCTACGCCGAGATCATCGAGGCGTTCCAGGGCGACGAGGAGGCCGTCATCCCGGTCCGGTCGGTGCTCAAGTGCCGCACGGAGGGGATCTGCCAGCGCTGCTACGGCATCGCGCCCGCCACGGGCAAGCTCGTGGCGATCGGCGACGCGGTCGGCATCATCGCCGCCCAGTCGATCGGCGAGCCCGGCACCCAGCTGACCATGCGTACGTTCCACACCGGCGGTGTCGCCGGCGCGGACATCACGCACGGCCTCCCGCGCGTCGTCGAGATCTTCGAGGCGCGGAACCCGAAGGGTGCAGCGGTGCTGGCGGAGATCGCCGGCCGCGTGACCGTCGAGGACACCGAGCGTGGGCCGAAGATCACGATCACCCCCGACGACGCCGAGGC
>DATMJO010000105.1:0-3970 GCA_035553855.1 Thermoleophilaceae bacterium
CTACTACCGCTACTGGTTCCGGGTGGAGCAGCAGGGCGTCGAGCGGGTCCCATCCAGCGGCGGGGCGCTGCTCGTGGCCAACCACTCGGGGGCACTGCCGCCTGACGCCCCGATGATCATGCAGGCGATCCGCAACGAGCACCCGCGTTCCCGGCCGCTCTACATGCTCGGCGAGGACTGGTTCCGGGGCTACCCCCTGGTGGGGATGCTCGCAAACAAGATCGGCCTGGTCCCCGCCCACCCGGAGAACGCCCAACGCCTCCTGGGCGACGAGGGCCGCCTCGCTCTGGTCTTCCCCGAGGGGCAGAAGGGCTCGCGCAAGCTCTACTGGCAGCGCTACCGGCTGCGGCGCTTCGGGCGGGGCGGGTTCGTGCGGACGGCGATCCGCGCCGGCGTTCCCATCGTCCCGGTCGCCGTGATCGGCGCCGAGGAGGCGATGCCGATCTTCGCCCACGTGCGCCCCCTGGAGCGCCTGACGGGCCTCATCTACTTCCCCGTGAACCACGCGTTCCCCCACTTCGGGCTCGCCGCCGGCCTGATGTACCTGCCCGCGAAGTTCCGCATCAGCTTCCTCGATCCGGTGCCCACGGACGGCTACGGAGCGGGCGCGGCGGACGACCTGACGCTTGTCCAATCGGTCGCCGAGGACGTGCGCGGGCGCATCCAGCGAGAGGTCGACAGGCTGGTGGCCTCGCGCCCGTCCGTTTGGTTCGGATAGGGTTCCGGCCGCGAGGGATGAGTGCACGACGCAAGACGCGAGGGACCCGCGCGGCCGCTCTGACCCTGAGCGCCGCATCGATGCTCGCCGTGACCGCCTGTGGTGACGACGACTTCGAGAACGAGCCGCGGCCGGCAGTCCCGATCCAGATCACCGGTGTCATCACCGAGGAGCGGCTCACCGTGTCTCCGAACAAGTTCGGCGCGGGCCCGATCGTGCTCACGATCGCCAACCAGACCGACGGCGCCCACACCGTTTCGCTCGAGGGCGAGGGCATCCAGGAGCGCGTCGGGCCGGTCAGCCCCGAGGGGACAGCCACGATCCAGAAGGCGCTGAAGCAGGGGCAATACGTCGTGAAGGCGGGCTCCGACCAGGCGACCGACGAGGAGATCCGGCCCGCGACCGTCGTCGTCGGCGAGCCGCGCGACTCCGCGTCGGACGAACTGCTTCTCCCCTAGCATCAGCGGCATGCGGCGCCTCAGCGTCCTCGCAGCCATCGCCGCCGGCGCTGTCATCGCGCTCGTGCTCGCCCCCGGGTCGCCCGCGCGGCAGACGGCGGCGCAGAAGCTCTTCCGCGAGAAGCTGCTCGACGACCGCGCCGTCTCGCGGGACGTCAAGACACGGCTGCGCAAGGGCGGCTTCGTGGACCGGCGCATCCAGTTCGCGGACGTGACCGGCGAGGGGCGCTCCGATGCGATCGTGCTGGTGCACTCCGGCGGCTCGGCCGGGCGAATCGCGCTCTACGTGTTCAGCGCGGGGACCGGGGACGACCTGAAGCTCGTCTACCGCAACCAGCGCCTCTACCGGGTGACGGCAAGGGCGCGGGGCGGGATCGTGACCTACACGGTGCCGCTCTTCGACCGCGGCGACGAGCTCTGCTGCCCGGACGCGAGGCGCGCGACCGACCTCCGCTGGGATCCGCGCCGGGAGCGCTTCCGCGTGGTCGATCGCCGCACCACCTGATCGCGATCCCGAGCACGGAAGACCCTCAGGGGGCCCGCCGCGCCGCGCCGCCGGTAGGATCCCGCCCGCCAAACCAACGGAAGAGGGGTCGAGCAAGGTGGCAGTTGACGTCAGCCAGGTCGCGCAGGTCGACACGGAGCCGGGAACGCTCCCCGAGACGATGGCCGCGTGGGTCATCCGCCAGGAGCGTGAAGGCGAGCCGGTGGACGCCTTCCAGATCGAGGAGATCGAGGTACCGGAGCCCGCCGCGTTCGAGGTGATCGTGCGAGTGATGGCCGCCGGCGTGAACTTCAACAACGTCTGGGCCGCCCTGGGCCAGCCCGTCTCGGTGTTCGGCTACGGCGACCACCCGGAGTACGGCCACCACATCCCCGGCTCCGACGCCTCCGGCATCGTCTGGAAGGTCGGCCCGGGCGTCACCCGCTGGCAGCCCGGCGACGAGGTCGTCATCCACTGCAACCAGGCCTCCTACGAGGACGTCGAGGTCCACGGGCTCGACCCCCTCGCCGCGCCGAGCCAGCGCATCTGGGGCTATGAGACCACCTGGGGCTCCTTCGCCCAGTTCACGAAGGTCCAGGCCCAGCAGCTCATCAAGAAGCCCGAGAACCTCACCTGGGAGGAGGCCGCCTCCTACGGCCTCACCTACTTCACCGCCTACCGGATGCTGATCGACCAGTGCAACATCCGGGCCGGCGACAAGGTCCTCATCTGGGGCGCCGCCGGCGGCCTCGGCGTCTTCGCGACCCAGCTCTGCCAGGCCGCGGGAGCACAGTCGGTGGGCGTCGTCTCGAGCGCCGAGAAGGGCGCGCTCGTCAAGCAGCTCGGCGCGGTCGACTTCATCGACCGCAACGAGTTCGCGGGGATGATGCGCAAGGGCGGCGAGACCCCGGAGGAGGAGAAGGCGCGCTTCAAGGAGTCGCGCGCGTTCTCCAAGCGGGTCAAGGAGATCCTCGGAGACGCGCCCGACATCGTGTTCGAGCACGTCGGCCAGGCCACCTTCCCGACCTCGGTCCTCACGGTCAAGACGTTCGGCAAGGTCGTGATCTGCGGCGCCACCTCGGGCTACAACCTCGACTTCGACGTGCGCTACCTGTGGATGCGCCAGAAGCAGATCATCGGGTCGCACTTCGCGAACGCGTACGAGTCGATGCGGGCCAACGACCTCATTGCCCAGGGACTGATCCGGCCTGTGCTGTGGCGGACGATGGGCTTCGAAGGCGTCGCCGAGGCCCATCAGCTCATGCGCGAGAACAAGCACTCGGGCAAGATCTCGATCCTCGTCGGGGCGGAGGCCGAGGGACTGGGCAAGACCGCCGACGGCCCGGGCGCGATCCGCGCGGAGGTCGGAGCCTGATGGCAGCCGGCGAGCGTGGCGTGATCGTCGTCCCGTGGGTGGCGAACCCCTTCCGGGGGGATCGCTTCGAGGAGTTCTGGCTCCCCCACGCCGAGGCGGTGATGCGCTACGGGGCCGGAGGCTGGGCGTTCTTCCGCTCGAAGGAGGGGCTGCTCGACTTCACGCAGATCGCGTTCTTCGAGGAGAAGCTCGACTTCGAGCGCTACTGGTACTCCGAGGAGATCTCGGCCGCCCGCGCCGAGGCCTCGGGCCTGTTCCAGGTGCCGATCCTGCCCGAGTACCACCAGGTGGCGGGGATGGGCGGCGCGCTCCTCCCCGCCGGCTGACGCCCGGCGGCCCTGGCTTCCGTTCCCGTCGCATCCGGAACCGCGCAGAGGCTGCGCGCTCCGTTCATGCCGCCCGCCGCACCCGGCGCCGCCGGGTGGGCACAGAGGAGTGCGGGACAGTGGCTGCCTCGGGTCCGATCGGCCGTGGCCGCGAGGCATCCGGCCAAGGCCACGCACCCCACCCCGAAACGTGGGAGCGTGGCGTTGACCGCGTATATCCCGATCAGCACCACACACCCCTCGACGCGGGACGGGGTGCGGGGCGTTGAACGGACCCCGGCGCACTCCCACATGCCTCGCGACTCCGCACGACCCGGCACCCCCGCCCCGCGCGGCGCGAGGCGAGAAGTTCGAGGAACCCGCCCTCAGCCCTGCTCGAGCGGGGCCATCGTGAGCCCGGCGCCCGCGAGCTGCTCCCAGTAGTGCTCGGCAAGCTCCTTCTGGCCCGACCAGACGACGGCGCGTCCCGAGTTGTGGATCGTGTTGGCGATGGCGTGCCCCTTGTCGAGCGTGACGCCCGGGATGTAGCGCGCGAGCGTCGAGGCGACATGCTCGAAGGTGTTGTGGTCGTCGTTCAGCACGATCACGCGCCAGTGGCCGCCCGTGCCC
>DATMJO010000106.1:0-7607 GCA_035553855.1 Thermoleophilaceae bacterium
TCCTGCGCTTCCGCCGCGCCGCCGCGGCCGACACGGAGCCTCCCGCCGTCGCGTTCACCTCGTCACGCCTCGAGCCGCGCGGCGACGGCGGCTGTGAGCTCGACGCGATCGACGAAGGGGGCGTGGCCTCCGTGCTCTTCCGCCTTGACGGTGCCGACGTGGAGCGCGACCCGGCGCCACCCTACGCCTGCCGACTGCCGACGACGCTCGCCGACGGGGTTCACGTCCTCGAGGCGATCGCCTTCGACGCCTCGGGCAACGCGGCCGCGACGGGATCGGCGCTTCGGGTCGGCCCGGCGGCCGCGGGCGATCCGGGAGAAGCTCCCGAGGGCGACCGTGGCCGCGGGGCACTCGGGGCACCGGGTCGCGAACTGGTGGTCCTGGCGCCGCGCTCGATGCAGCGCTTCCGGCGGGTGCTCAGGGTCAGGGCGAGCACGTCACTCCCGGTCCGCGGCATCGAGCTGTGGCTGGGCAGGCGGCGGGTTGCCCGTGATGCACGCGCGCCGTATGACCTCCAATGGCGTCCCGGGCGCCGCGTTCGCCCGGGCGTGCTCCGTCTCACCGTGCGGGCGCCCGTGAGGGGATCCGGGGCGGCCGTGCGCCGGGCGATACGAGTGGTGAGACTGCCCGCGCGGCGGTAGTTCCCGCCTTCCGGCCGCGCCGGCGCCCATGAGGCTCCGCGGCGAACTCGCGCAGCCGGCGTGACAGTTCCGCGCGAATTTCGACGTTTGTTCTAGCGAAACACCTCCGCCCCGACTAACTTAGGGCTTTCGACGGTCTCGCGGGCGTCGCCGGACTCAGCGGCGCCAGAACATTCAGGGGGACAGATGGGCGCAGAACCTGCCACGCGTTTGGACGGATCCGATTTCGCGCAGCCTGCTTCGCCCCGCGAAGCAGCGGTCGGCCCATCCGGGCTGCCGCCGCTCGCACCGCAGCCCGCCAGCGGAGAATTCGCCGCGGCGGTCAGGCCTCCTGCCTACGGAGGCGGGCTCGACGCCCACCGCGTGCTCGACCTCGTGCTGGCGATCCTGCTGCTGCCGCTGCTCGCGCTCGTCGGCGTGCTGGTGGCGATCGTGGTCTTTCTCGACTCCCCCGGCCCGATCTTCTACCGCGCGCCGCGCGTCGGCCGTGACGGCCGCGTCTTCGCGATGTGGAAGTTCCGCAAGATGCACCGTGACGCGCGCGGTCCCGCGCTCACGAGCGACGACGACGAGCGCTTCACGCCCGTCGGCCGCTTCCTGACCGCCTCGCGGCTCGACGAGCTGCCCCAGGTCTGGAACGTGCTGAAGGGCGACATGCGGCTCGTGGGCCCGCGCCCGGAGGTCAGCGACTTCGTCGAGCACCATCCCGAGGAGTACGCGGAGATCCTCGGTGTCACGCCGGGCCTGACGGGGCTCGCCCAGCTCGAGCACGTCACCGAGGGGCGGCTGCTCCGCGACTGCGATGACCCGCTCATGCGCTACAAGGAGGAGATCATGCCGCGCAAGCTGGAGCTCGACCTCCTCTACGTCCGCGGACGGAGCGTGGGCGGGGACCTGCTGATCCTCGCGCGCACCCTCCTGCTGCCGCTCTTCGCGCTGCGGCGCCGCGTCGTGCGCGCCGCCCTTGCCGCCCACCGCGCCGGGGCCACGCCGATCGGGGCGGGCGCGGCGCTCCTGCTCGTCCTGTTCGTGGTCCAGGCCGGCCCGCTCCGCTGAGCGCGACCCGGCCGCCCGCTCAGTGCAGCCTGCGTCGCCCGGCACGCACGCCGACGTAGCCGCCGAGCAGCCCGATCAGGCCGAGCAGCCCGATGGTCGCGGGCTCGGAGGGCACGCCGCCGGAGGCGGCGGGCGTCGTCGGCGTCCCGGTCTCGCCGGCGCCCCGTGTGCCGAGCCCGGGCACCCGCGAGGACGATCCGAAGCCATTCTCGGACTTGATCGAGGTGGGCGGGTCGCCGCCGTCGCGCGCTTCTGAGCCGGAAGCGCCGGGGCCCGAGCCCTCGCCTGCTCCCGAGCCCTCGCCCCCGCCGAGGGTCGCGTCCGAACCCGAGCCAGGGCCGCCGCCGGCGGGCCCCGTAGAGCCCGTAGAGCCTCCGCCCGCGGGCTCCCTGCCCGGGCTTCCTCCCCCTCCGCGGCGGGGGGCGGCGTCGCCGCGGGCGGTGTCGAGCGGGATCTCGTAGACCTTCCCGGAGGGACTGCTAGGGTGCGGATTGACCGCGCTCGGCCCCTGAGCGAGCGCCGCAGGCGCGCATAGAACCGTCATTACAGCGGATAGGGCCAGGTACCGCATGGACTCCTCCACTGTAGAACGTTCCGGCCGAATCGGACACGGGTCCGCGGCGGAATCCGAACCTCGCGCGGGCGCGGCCGGCGCGCTCCCGGCGGCGCTGCTCGGCGGGCTGCTCGTGCTCGGCACCTTCTTCGACGGGGCCTTCCAGCTGCGCTACTGGGCTCCGATCGCGCTGCTCGGCGTGGTGCTGCTCGGAGCGCTCACGCTCGCAGGCGGCGCCCGCGCGCCGAACCGATGGACGCTCGTCGCGCTCTCCGCCCTCTGGGGCTTTGCCGCCTGGGACTTCGCCTCGATGGCCTGGGCCCACTCCCCCGGCCTCGCGTTTGAGGGGGCCAACCGCACGCTGCTGTACGCGGCGCTCGCGAGCGTCGTGCTCGTGAGCCCGCTCGAGCGCCGCCAACTGCTGCGGCTCGGCTACGGGGCCATCGGGGGCGTCTGCCTGATCGCCGTGATCACGCTGGCGCGCCTCTTGGCGGGTGACGTCGACCAGTTCCTCGCCGGGCGCCTCGACGCGCCGATCGGCTACCGCAACGCCACCGCGTCATTGTTCGCGCTCGCCGTCTGGCCGCTCGTCTGCGCGGCCGCGCCGCGCGGGGTGAACGCGGCGCTCAGGGGCGGCTGCCTCGCGCTCGCCACCCTCTGCCTCTCGCTGGCATTCCTCACGCAGTCCCGCGGCGTGCTGCTGGGGCTGGTCGCGGGCGGGGTCGTGGCGCTCGCGCTCGGACCGGACCGCCTGCGGCGGGCCTGGCTCGCGATCCTCGTGGTGGTGGCGGTGGCGGCCGCCTCGCCCGTCCTGCTCGATCCCTACGACGCCTTCGACGTAGGTCGCGGCACCGTCACCGCGGCCCACGTGGACCGTGCCACCGTCGCGCTCGCGGCGCTCACGGCCGCGGTCTTCCTCGTCGGCCTCATGCTCAGCTTGTTCGACAACGGGCTCCGCACCGCCGGGCACGCGCGCGCCCGCGGGCTCGCGGCCGGCTTCCTCGCGATCGGCGCCGTTGCCGCCACGCTCGGGGCGGCGGCGAGCTTCGGCAACCCGGTCGACTTCGGGCGGGAGAAGCTCGACGAGTTCCGGGCGGTCGACGGCGCCGCCACGGGCGGTACGCGGCTCGGATCGGTGAGCGGCCAGCGCTACGACCTCTGGTCGGTCGCCTGGCGGGAGTTCAAGTCGGAGCCCGTCACGGGCGTGGGCGAGTCGAACTACGTCTTCGACTACTACGCCGAGCGCGACACCGATCGCAACCTGAGCGACCCGCACAGCCTGCCGGTGCGGCTGCTCGCCGAGACCGGGGCCGTCGGCCTCGGTCTGTTCCTCGCCTTCGTGGGCGCGCTCGCCTGGCCGCTCGCACGCCGCATCCGCGCCTCGTCGGGGCGCACCCGCCGATGGGCGGCGGGCCTCGCGGCGGCGGGCGCCGCCACGCTCGCCCAGACAACGGTCGACTGGCTCTGGCTCGTCCCGGGCGTGACCGGGCTCGGCATCTTCTGCCTGGCTCTTGCCGCCCGGATCAGCGATCCGGGCGAGCCGGGTGACGAGCGCCGCGGCCCGCGATGGCGGCGGGCGCTGCCCGCTGCGGGGCTTGCCGCCGCGGGGCTCAGCCTGCTTGCCGTCTACCTCTCCGACTTCTACCTCCGCGACGCCCGTGCGGAGGCCGGGCGCTCCCCGCAGGCACAGCTCGACGCGGCGCGAAAGGCCGAGCGCCTCAATCCCTGGTCGGTCAGGCCGCACTACGTGCAGGCGTCCGCGCTGGAGACGCTCGGGAAGCGCGACGAGGCACGCGCGGAGCTGCTCGAGGCGCTCGAGCAGGAGCCGCGCAACTTCGCCACGCTCGGCCTGCTCGGCGATCTGGAGGCGCGCGCCGGCCGGCGCGGCCCGGCGCGGGCCTACTACCGGCGGGCTTCGGCGCTCAACCCGGTCGACGTGGGCCTCCGCATGCTCGCCGAGGGGCGCGTCACGGGCGGCTGAGCCGCGCGGCGGCGGCGCGCTCGAGCGCGGCGCGCCAGCGCTCGACCGAGATGGGGCGTGCGAGCCGCTTCTCGGCGAAGCGGCGCCCGGCCGCGCCCAGCGACGCGGCGCGGCCGCGGTCGGCCGCTAGTTCGCCCAGGGCCGCGGCGAGCGCGCCGGGGTCCTCCGGCGCCACGGCGATCCCCGCGCCGGCCCGCTCCACGAAGCGGGCGGCCTCGCCGCGGGCGGAGACGACGACGGGCCGGCCGGCTGCCATCGCCTCGAGGATCTTCGTGGGGAGGGCGCGCTCGAAGAGCGGCCGGTCACGAAGGAGGACGACCGCCGCGTCAGCGTCCCCGAGCAGCGTCGGCACGCGCTCGTGCGGGACGATCCCGAGCAGCTCGACGTTGGGGGCGGAGCCACCCGCCAGCCGCCGCTCGATCGCGGCGGCCTCCGCGCCGCCCCCCGCGATCGTGACCTGCACGGTGGCGGGCCCCGCCAGGCCCGCCGCCTCTACGAGCGTCGCGACCCCCTGGGCGAGCCCGATCGTGCCGGCGTAGAGGACCCGCAGCGGCCCTCCGCCGCCGGGCCCAAGCGCGGGCACGGACGCGAAGCGCTCCACGTCGACCGCGGGCGGGAGCTGTTCGACCTTGCCGGCGGCCTCCGGGATCGACCCGAGCTCGTCGACGAGGCCCTCGGTGGGCACGGTCACGAGCGCGGCGTGGCGGTAGCAGGCCCGCTCGAGCCGCTCCGCCAGGGCGATCAGGCGCGGGTCGTGCAGCATCCCGAGCTGGACCGCCGACTCGGGCCAGCGGTCGGCCACGTTCACGACGAGCGCGGCCCGCTTTGACGCCGCGTAGGCGATTCCCGCCGCGCCCAGGAAGAGCGGCGGCGACTCGGCGACGACCACGTCCGCCGGCGGCGCGAGCGGCGCGGTCGCGACCGCCGAGGCCGCGAACGAGGCGTGGTCGGCGAGGCGGCGCACGACGCCGGCGTTCGCGGCCGGGTAGACGGCGCTCCGCACGACCCGCACCCCCGCGACCCGCTCGCGCGAGAACGGCCGGTTGCGGTGCGTCGCCTGGATCCGTCCGTCGGGATAGTGCGGCGGGCAGGTGTGGACCGTCACCTCCACCCGGGCCGCCGAGAGGCGTTCCGCGAGCGCACGGATGCGCGCCTGGGGGGCGCCGACCTCGGGCGGGAAGTAGTGGGTGAGGAAGGTGACTCGCATGGCGGTCGCACATTCTCGCCCCCGCGGGCCGTGCGCGATCGGCGAGACTACGCGAGGGATGAGGCACGCACAGGACGCAGCGGCACGCACCCTGCTTGCGGTACTCGTGCTGCTGCTGGCGGCGGCGCTGTTGTGGATGCTCGTTCGGCGGGTGCTCGTGCTGATCGGACTGGTCGCGATTGCGCTCCTGGCCGTTCGCCTCGCGGTGGGAGGATTTCGAGGAGGGCGGGACGAGGTGCACCGCTGCGCGAGCTGTGCGCGCGAGATCCCCGACGACACCCGGATCTGCCCGTACTGCTTCGAGCTCGCGGGAGGGTCATGGGTGGCAAGCGATCGCTGAGTGAGCGCGAGCGCGTCGGCCGCATCTACGCAGGCTATGCCGCCAGCGAGGCCAAGCGTCGCGCGTGGTCGGGCCGCAACCCAGGGAACCTAGCGATCCGCGCCGAGCTTACGGGCGCGCTCACGGACCTTCTCGGCGGCGACTTGGCCGAGGCATGCGTCCTCGACGTCGGGTGCGGTAGCGGCTGGCTGCTGGAAGCACTTCATGCCGCGGGCGTGGCCCCAGCCAGCCTCCACGGGATCGACATACTCGAGACGCGGATCGACGCGGCGCGGCTGCGGCTGCCAGCCGCCAACCTGCGGGTGGGCGACTGCCGCTCTCTCCCCTGGGGCGACGGCGCCTTCTCGCTGGTCACGCTTGTCACGGTGCTTTCTTCTCTCGCATCGAATGCCGATGTCGACGAGACGCTTGCCGAGGCGCGGCGCACGCTCGCCCCGGGCGGCCTCCTCGCCGTCTATGAGCCCAGGCTGCCTACGCCGTTCAACGGAGCGACGCGACGGGTGGCTGCGCGGCGGCTCTCCCGCGTCCTCGGTATGCCGGCTTCGCGCCGCACGTTGACGCTGCTGCCGCCGCTCGCTCGCCGGCTCGGCGAGCGGGCTCCGGGCGCCTACCGCATGCTCGTGGCGATCCCCGCCCTGCGAAGCCACGCTCTGACAGTCTGGAGAGCCTGAAAGGCCGACGCACGGTCCCGCGTTGTTCAGGTAGACAGAGCCGCCGTCCCGTGGCACCCTGGACCTCCGGGGAAGCGGGCGCTCCTCTCTCGACCCGCATGCTCCTCGATCCACTCGTCATCACGTTCGGCCTCGGCGTAGGCATCCTGATAGGGATGACCGGGATCGGCGGTGGCTCGCTGATGACGCCGCTCCTCGTGATCTTCGCCGGGGTCCAGCCGCACATGGCGATCGGCACCGACCTAGCCTACGGCGCGGTTACGAAGACGCTCGGTGGCTGGCGCCACTGGCGCAAGGGGATGGTTGATTTCGGCGTCTCCGGCTGGCTGGCACTCGGCTCGATTCCGGGGTCCCTGATCGGGGTCTGGCTGCTCGAGCGCCTCGACCTCGGCACGGAGACGCTCCTCCTCTGCGTCGCGGGCGCGCTGCTCGTGGTGGCGATCGCGGTGCTCGCCCGCGCTCTCTTCATGCCCAAGCTGGTCGCCCGCGAGCGGCACGCGGTCCCGCTCGACCGCAGCGGCAAGATCTCCGCGGTCGGGATCGGGCTGGTGTTGGGCTTCATTCTCGGCCTCACCTCGGTCGGGTCGGGTGCGCTGATCGGCTTGGCGCTCATCCTGGTCTTCAAGCTGACACCGCACCGCGTCGTCGGGACCGACGTCTTCCACGCCGCCGTGCTGCTCTGGGTCGCGGGCTTCGCGCACTTTGTTTCCGGCAACGTCGACCTGGTCCTCATGGGGACGATTCTGATCGGCTCGCTGCCAGGAGTATGGATCGGCGCCGGCCTGCTCACCCGCGTCCCGGCGAACGGCCTTCGCCCGGCGCTCGGCTGCGTGCTGCTCGGCTCAGCACTCGGCGTCGCATCAAAGGGAGGCGTGGAAGTCCCCGTCGGGCTGATCGTCGGGCTCCCGGCGGCGGCAGCGGTGTTCGCCTGGATCGTTCTGCACGGACGCCGTCCGCCTGTGCCCGAGGTCGCAACCGACCCTTTGGCTCTGACCACAGCGGAGCAGCCGTGAGTCGCTACGAGCTCACGCATCTGCGGGCGCTCGAGGCGGAGGCGATCCACATCATGCGCGAGGTGGCCGCGGAGCTCGAGCGGCCGGTGCTGCTGTTCTCGGGGGGCAAGGACTCGATCGTGCTGCTGCGGCTCGCCGAGAAGGC
>DATMJO010000107.1:0-5938 GCA_035553855.1 Thermoleophilaceae bacterium
GTCGCGGTACGGCGGCCCGGCAGCGTCCCGTGATCCGGGCCGAGGCGCTCGAGCGCGGTCGCGGCGGGCGACGCGAGCGACCTCGTGCCGTCGAGTGCGAGGCGCGTGCCCACGAGCGCGCTCTCCGTGCCGCTCGAGAACGATGTCTGGGCAAATGCCTGGAGGCTGTCGCCCGAATGGACTTCAGGCAGGGTCTGCGAGGTGATCCCGCTGCCGGCGGGCGGCGCGTGGGGTTCGGACGCGGTCCCGGTCGACGAGCGACGTCGATGGGAGACGACCGTGAGGTCGCTCTGCTCGGCGTGGATGCGGACCCTGCGGCTGCGATCGCAGTAGACGTTCGGCGACGTCCAAGCCTCGAGCAGCAGATAGCGCGGCGGGCGGCTCCTGTCCGCGCCGGTCATCGCTGCGCTCAGGCGGTGCGCGTCGATCCGCTGAAAGAGCCCTGTCTCCGACCGGGCGGATGCGGCATGGCCGGACCAACCGGTGAGGTTCATGGCCATTGATCCGGTGAGCGGGTAGTCGTTCACGCGAGCGACCGGAGAGTCCGAGAGAAGAAGGCGCCCGGCGACCATGATGTTGCAGCGGTGGTCGCCGCCGACCAGATCGGTCGCATCGACCTGCAGCGTTGCCGCGCTCTCGAGGATGTCCCCGTCCCCCAGGTTGCCGAGCGGGCGGGACAGGGCGATCACGGGCAGGTACGAGCACGGCGAGGCCGCGCAGCGCTCGGGGGTCGGGAGCTCCGAGGCGAGCGCGATCGCCCGGCCCTCGCCGACGGAGGCCGAGAAAGGGGCCGAGCCTGGCGGCGCATCGGCCGCGCTCGAATACCGGATCGCCGCGAGCGATCCGTACTGGTGCTCGACGTCGAGTCGGCAAGGGACGTCCACCTGGACACCCTCCCGCGGTGGTGACCAGCAGCGCGTTGGCACCCTGGCATGGCGAGCGCGGACGACGACGTTCAGGAAGCGGTCGCCGAGGTCGGACGGCGCCACGTATACGCCGTGGTCGGTGAAGATCCGGTGGTGCTGGAGCCAGGTGATCGTGGTTCGCGCCGCCAAGGTGAGCTCGATGCCGGTCGTATCGGCCGGGGAGTGCGCGAGTACGAGGCGGACGTCCGCCTCGGCATTCGAGTAGTCCGCCGGGCCGGGGCCGATCACGTCGTTGGTCGCCTCGAGCTCGCTGAGCACCTTGAGCACCTGTCCCGAGCGCAGGTCGCGGATCGGCAGCGAGCGCACCGAGACCGGAGTTCCGTCGAGCGGCAGGAGGACCTCGGAGCGATTCGTCCTCGGGTTGAGGGTCGCCGTGCCCGGGACCATCGCGTGGGTCCGGTCGATGGCGACCGTGGTTCTCGGCGTCACGCCGAATGCGGGGGCCGGCAGAACGCCCGACACCACCAAGAGGAGGAGTGTCGCGGTTGAAGCCGTGCCGTATCGGCCGTGACGAGGCATCCACGCCTCTCCTCGGACCGTGGCGCGGATAGCGCGACTTCGGCCGGAGGTTCTGGACGGCTGATCACGGCACCTCGGCGGTCACCGCCTCCCGAGCCCGTCGTAGAGCCCGATCAGCTTCGGCGCCTCCGCGCGCCAGCTCAGCTCTCGGGCGGCGCGCTCGACCTCCGGCAGGAGGCGCTTGCGGGCGGCGACGGTGTGGCTGATGGCCCGTGCGATCGCCTCGGGGCGCAACGGATCGACCACGCATCCGACCGCATAGGAATCGAGCAGGCGCCGCAGCTCCGGCAGGTCGCTCACGACCACCGGCACGCCCGCCGCCAGGTACTCGAAGACCTTGTTGGGCAGCGCCAGGCGGTGGTTCTCGCAGCTCGGCTGGAGCAGCGAGACGCCGACGTCGGCCTGCGCGGTGTGGGCCAGCAGCCGCTCGTGAGGCACATAGGGAAGGAAGTGGACGCGGCCGGCGACGCCCTCGGCCGCCGCCGCCCGCTCGAGCCCAGCAACGTAGCCGGGTAGCGCGTCGCCCAGGAAGAGCAGGTGAGCCTCCTCGATCAGCGCGAGCGCCCGTACGAGCTGCTCGCAGCCGCGGTCGGCGGCCGGGGCTCCCTGGTGGAGCACCAGCGGGCCGCGCTCGACCCCGAGCAGCGCGCGTAGGTCGGGAACGCCGGCGTCGTCCGAGCGCTCGAGGTCGGTGAGGTTTCGGACCACGAACGGCCGCCGCGCCAACCGGTAGCGCTCGCGGAGCACGTCGGCGATCCCGTCCGAGACGGTGATCACCGCGTCGCAGCGGCGCACGAGCAGCCGCTCCACGAGCCGGACGAGCAGCGCCCAGCCGCGCGTGCGGTAGGGCACGCCGGTGGCGAGCTCGTGGGTGTCGTAGACGAGCCGGGCGCGCGCGAGGCGCGCAGCGGCCCAGCCAGGGGCGAGCATCGCAGCGTCGTGGGCGTGGACCGCGTCGGGCCGCAGGCGCAGCGCCCGGCCGATGATCGCCGCGCCGTAGAGAAGCCGGTAGGCGCGCAGAGGCACGAGTCGGCGGCCACGCCCGAGCGGCTGCGCCGAGGCCAGCAGGAAGCCGTCGTCGGTGCGGCCCGGCTCCGCGGGGCCCGCGGCGAGCTGCACCACGTACACGTCGTGACCCGCGCGCACGAGCGTGCGGGCCTCGCGCCGCACCCGCGAGTCGTTCTCGACCGGTTTGTGGAGCAGCATGCAGATCCTCATCGACGTGCCCGTCCTGACGGATGCCGCCGTGGCCGGGCAGAGCGAGCGCCTACCATCGGATCAGTGCTGGCCCGCCTCGTCTCATCGATGCTGCTCATCTCAGCGGTCCTTGCCGCGTCGCCCGCGACGGCGTCGATGGACAAGGCCATCTGGGGCCCTGTCGAGGTCGACGGGCAGTCTCAGTTTCCTGTCTATCGCCATCTCGGGGTCGACATCTATCAGTACGGCGTCCGCTGGGACCTCACCGCTCCCACGCGCCCCGCCGATCCGCTCGACCCGGCCGATCCCGCCTACAGGTGGCCCGGGGAGCTCGACGCCGCGATCGCGGAGGCCAGCAGGGCGGGAATCGCCATCTCGCTGACGGTCAGCCGCAGCCCGGGCTGGGCAAACGGCGGGCGGAGCGGCGAATGGGCGCCCAGCGATCCCGGCGACTACGCCGATTTCGTGGAGGCGGCATCGCGCCGCTACCCCACGGTGCGGCGCTGGATGATCTGGGGGGAGCCTTCTCGTGCCGGGAACTTCCGGCCGCTCGCCCCACGCAGCAAACGCGGGCCGCGCGCCTACGCGCGCCTGCTCGACGCCGCCTACGTCCGCCTGAAGCGGCGCAGCCGGCGCAACGTCGTGATCGGCGGCAACACCTGGACGGCGGGCGAGATCTCGCCGGTCAACTGGCTGCGCTGGATGCGGCTCCCCAATGGCCGCCCGCCGCGCCTCGACCTGTACGGCCACAACCCCTTCTCGCGCAGGCGTCCCCGCATCGCGGACCGCCCGCTCACCCAGGGCGCCGTCGACTTCGGCAGCCTGGACGAGTTCGCCGCGCGCGTCGACCGTGTGTACCGCCGCAAGCGGGTGCGTTTCTTCCTGTCGGAGTACACCGTGCCGACCGGGCAGCCGAACCACCTGTTCAACTTCCACGAGTCGGAGCGCACAGCGGCGAGCTGGCTGCGCTCGGCACTGGCCGAGTCGCGCCGCTACCGCCGCATCGCCGCGTTCGGCTGGTTCGGCCTCTACGACGAGGCGCCGAGGCCTGGGGGCGACGAGACGCTCTACGGCCTGCTGCGCCGTGACGGCAGCCGCAAGCCGGCCTACTACGCCTTCCGCCGGGGCTGAGCGGCGGGCTGGCATAATCGCCCGGGTGACGGCGGGCAGCACGATCAGGACGCGCAGCGAGAAGCAGCGTTTGTCGCGCCGCAACTCGCAGCTCGCCGGCGCGGCAGGCTTCGTGCTCGCCGCCCTCCTCCCGTACGCCCTCTGGCACCGGGCCATCGGCCTCGTCGCCGAGGACTTCCGCTTCGAGCTCGACTACCTCGTGACGGGCTGGACGGGCTACGGGATGATGGTGGCCGGCCTGCTGTTCCTCGTCCCGGTCGTGGTCTCGATCGGGCGTTCCCCGAACAGCCGCCTCTACCCGCGGGCGCGGAACGCCTATGTCGGCTGGGGCCTCAGCCTCTACGTCCTCGGACTGGGTCTCGCCAGCCAGGTCGCCTCCATCACCCGCGGCGCGACGGCGCTCTAGCCGCGCGGCCTCGCCCATAGACTGGCGCGGCATGTCGCGCTTCTCGGACCCGCAGGACCCGCTCTTCCAGGCGCTCAACTCGTCGATCTCCTTCGATTACCGCCTCGCGCCCTACGACATCGAGCAGTCGCTCGCGCACGCGCGGATGCTCACGGCGAGCGGGATCATCTCGGAGGAGGACCTCGACGAGATCGAGCGCGGGCTCGCGGCGATCCGGGACGAGATCGATTCGGACAGCTTCGCGGTCGACCCGGGCGACGAGGACATCCACATGGCGATCGAGCGCCGCCTGATCGAGCTGGTCGGGCCCGCAGGCGGCCGGCTCCACACCGCCCGCTCCCGCAACGACCAGGTGGCCACCGACGTCGCGATGTTCGTGCGCGCGCACGCGCTCCAGGCCCAGAGCGGGATCGCCCTGCTGATGGCGACACTCGTCGGCCTCGCCGAGCGCCACATCGACTGGCCGATGCCCGGCTACACCCACCTCCAGCGCGCGCAGCCGATCTACCTCTCACACCACCTGCTCGCCTGGTTCTGGAAGTTCCGCCGCGATCTGCGGCGCTTCGACTTCTGCCTCGAGGGCACGGGCGAGCTGCCGCTCGGGTCGGGCGCTCTAGCCGGGGTGAACTTCGACACCGACCGGGCGGCGGTGGCGCGCGACCTGGGCTTCCCCGCGGTCGCGCCGAACTCGGTCGACGCGGTCTCCAACCGCGACTTCGTCCTCGACTACCTCTCGGCCGCCGCCACCTGCGCGACGCATCTGTCCCAGCTCGGCGCCGAGATCGTCCTGTGGTCGAGCGAGGAGTTCGGCTTCTGCGAGGTCTCGGACGCCTTCGCCTCGGGCTCCAGCATCATGCCCCAGAAGAAGAACCCCGACGCCGCGGAGCTCCTGCGCGCGAAGGCGCCGCGCATCACGGGCCACCTCGTGGCGCTCCACGGAGTGCTCCACGGGCTGCCGCTCACCTACAACAAGGACATGCAGGAGGACAAGGAGCACCTCTTCGACTCCGTCGACACGCTCGAGCTGTCGCTGGCGGCCGCCGAGGGCATGCTCGCCGGCATCCGCTTCGACCGCGAGCGCCTGGCTGCGGCCGCGGCGGACGAGATGATCGCCGCCGTGGACGTGGCCGACATGCTGGTCCGGGAGGGCGTGCCCTTCCGCGAGGCCCACGGAATCGTCGCGAGCCTCGTGCGCGCCGCGGTGGACAGCGGGCGCACCCTGTCGGAGCTCCGCAAGGAGGAGCTCGAGGAGCTCGCTCCGCAGCTCGGCGACGAGTACTACACGCTCCTCTTCGAGGGCGCCTGGCTCGAGTCGAAGGTCTCCGAGGGCGGCACGGCGCTCCACCGCGTGCGCGAGCAGCTCGACAGGGCCGTCGCGGTTCTCGCCGAAGCCGGCCGGTGAGCACGGCCGACCCGCGCGTCCAGGCCTTCTACGCCAGGCCCGTTCAGGAGGTCGCGGCCGCTCTGCTCGGCTGCACGCTCGCCCACGCGGGCTGCTCGGGAAGGATCGTCGAGGTCGAGAGCTACCACGAGGAGGAGCCGGCCTGCCACGCCTTCGGGGGTCAGACCCCTCGGACCGCGGTCCTCTTCGGGGCGCCTGGACTCGCCTACGTCTACCGCTCCTACGGCATCCACGCGCTCATAAACGCGGTCGCGGAGGCCGACGGAGTCGGCGCCGCGGTCCTGATCCGCGCGCTCGAGCCGATCGAAGGCATCGAGGAGATGCGCGCGCGCCGCGGCCTCGAGCGCCCTGAGGATC
>DATMJO010000108.1:0-8381 GCA_035553855.1 Thermoleophilaceae bacterium
TTCCTCTACAAGCACCGGGGGGCGTGTGCCGCACCCGCGGTCGACTGGCGCCACCCGCTCACAAGCGCCCGCGGCCTCTTCGCCTCGCGCTGGTTCGCCGTCGGCATGCTCGTCGCCCTCGGCGCCTGGGTTCTCCACGTCGCCGCGCTGGCGCTCGCTCCGCTCTCCCTCGTCCAGGCGGTCATCTCGGGCGGGCTCGTATTCCTGGCCGTCATCGCCGAGCGCTGGTTCGGCTTCTCGATCGGCCGCCGCCAGTGGATCGGGGTCGGCTGCACCGCGATCGGCCTGGCGCTGCTCGCGGCCACCCTCCCGCACACGGGCGGCGACTCCGCCAGCTACTCCGTCGCCGGCATGCTCGCGTTCGAGTCCGGCCTGCTCTTCCTGGGCGTGCTGCTCGTGATGTCCCACAAGCTCGGGGCGCGAAACGAGCACCACGGCGTGCTGCTCGGCATGGCGGCCGGCATCCTCTTCGGCGCCTCCGACGTCGCGATCAAGGCGCTCACCGGCGCCGTCGGCGACAGTGGCCTGATGGGGCTCGTCTCGCCCTGGCTCGCTTTCTGCGTCCTGGCGTCTGTCATCGCCTTCTACGCGTCGGCCCGCGGCCTCCAGAAGGGGGAGGCGGTCCCGGTCATCACGCTCACGAGCGCTGCCGCGAACGTGTCCGCCATCGGCGGCGGGATCATCGTCTTCGGCGACCCGATGGCCCACGACCCGCTGGGCATCGTCCTCCAGACGCTCGCCTTCATCCTCGTGATCGTCGCCGCGGCGCTCACCCCCGCGCCGCTCCGGGCAGCCGCCCGCGCCGCCGCGCAGCCCGCCTGACCGTCCCCGCACCGGCCCTAGACTCGGCGCGTGGCGACTCCCGAGCCGCTCGTCAACACACCGCTCGAGCTCTCCGCGCTCGGGCGGATCTGGGTCGGCCTGGGCGCCGCCGCGCTGGCCGTGGTGGCCGCGGGCGGCTGGCTGTTCGAGCTGACCGGCTCCGAGGTCGTGGCGATCGCCCTCGTCTTCGGCTTCACGAGCTCCGCCGCGCTCGGCGGCCTGCTGCTCGCGCGTCGCACCGGCCCCGCCCAGCTCTACGCGAGCATCCTGCGCCACTCGCCCGAGCCCCCGCCGGGGTACCCGCGCGAGGAGCCCGGCCGGACGCGGCGGCGGGTGGTGGGGCCGGCGCTCACGGTCATGCTGCTCCTGCTGCTCGTCAGCCCGGTGGGCGTCGCGTCGGTGCTCATGCTCGGCGGGCAGCCCCGGGACGACGTCGTCGATCACCTGGCCGCCGCGTCGGTTGCGCTCGGCGCGGCATGGACCCTGCTGGTCGGCGCCGCCGCGCTGCGCATGGCGTGGTACTTCAGCCGGTACGAGCGCCGCTACGACGCGGTCGTCTTCTGCCTGCCGCTGCGGGCCGGGCTCATGGGCCGGGTGTACTACGTGGAGCAGCGGCCGCCGGCTCGCGGGTGAAGTCGAGGATCATCCGGGACACGCCGTCCGGATCGTCGGACATGGGGATGTGGCCGAGGCCGGCGAGCTCGCGCAGCTCGCAACGTGGGATTCGCGCAGCGACGCGGGGCGCCTGCCGCATGGGGAGGAGCAGGTCGCGCGTTCCCCAGGCGACGAGCACAGGGCATTCGATCTGCTCGAGCCCGGTGAGGCGTCCCGCGATCATCTGTTCGTGGGTGGGGAGGAGGTTGGAGCGGGCGAGCGCGGCGACGCCGTACGCGACCTCCTCGGAGGCGAGCTGCCACGGCCGCGTCGTGACGCCGGCGATGGCGAGCGCGGCGACGACGCGGCTTCGCAGGAGCCACGGGTGCCTCGCGAGCCACGAGCCGAGGGCGTGGCTCGTGCGGATGAAGCGGTCCGCCCAGGCGCGCTCCCGCTCGGTCCACATCCCGGCCGGTGAGATCGCCACCACCGAGCGGGCGCGCCCGCGCTTGGCCAGCTCGAGCGCGATCCAGCCGCCGAGCGAGTTCCCCGCCACGGCGGGAAGCTCGACCCCGCGCCGGTCGAGGTCGGCCTCGACCGCGTCGGTGAGCGCGGCGACCGTCGGCGCGCGGCCGTCAGGGAGCGGCGGGGACTCGCCGAAGCCGGGCAGGTCGGGCGCGATGACGTGGCGCTCGGCCTCGGCATGCATGAGCAGAGGGGCCCAGGAGCGCCAGTTGGCGCCGAGGCCGTGGATCAGCAGGAGCGGCGATCCATCGCCGCCGGAGTGCGCGTTCAGGCGGTACAGGGGCCGCGGAGCGTAGCGGCAGGAGGCCCGCACGCTGCTACCATGCGCCGCCGCATGCCCAGCATCAACCAACTCGTCCGCAAGGGCCGCAACCGCCCCAAGAAGAAGGTCTCCACTCCCGGCCTCAAGTCGGGACAGGGCCGCAAGCGCCGCCTCGCGGCGCCGCAGCGCAGGGGCGTCTGCACCCGGGTCTACACCACCACGCCGAAGAAGCCGAACTCCGCGCTCCGCAAGGTCGCCCGCGTCCGGCTCACCAACGGCATGGAGGTCACGGCCTACATCCCGGGCGAGGGCCACAACCTGCAGGAGCACTCCGTCGTGCTCGTCAGGGGCGGCCGCGTGAAGGACCTGCCGGGCGTGCGCTACAAGGTAGTCCGGGGCACCCTCGACGCGGCCGGCGTCTCCGACCGCAAGAAGGCCCGCTCCCAGTACGGCGTCAAGGCGAAGTAGCCAGTGCCCCGTAGAGCAGCCGCAGGCGAGCGTCCCATCGAGGCGGACGCGGTCTTCAACTCGAAGCTGGTCCAGCAGGTCATCAACAAGGTGATGCTGTCCGGCAAGAAGTCCACGGCCGAGCAGATCGTCTACGAGGCGCTCGAGACGCTCAGCCGCAAGACGAGCTCCGATCCGATCGAGGCGCTCGAGGCCTCGATCAAGGCACTCACCCCCGTACTGGAGGTCCGCTCCCGCCGGGTCGGCGGCGCCACCTACCAGGTTCCGGTGGAGGTCCAGTCCCGTCGCGCACGCACCCTGGCGATCCGCTGGCTCGTCGAGTTCGCCCGCCAGCGCCGTGAGCGCACCATGGCGGAGCGTCTCGCAGGCGAGCTGATGGACGCGCAAAACCAGCAGGGCAACGCGTACAAGCGCAAGGACGACATCTACCGCATGGCGCAGGCCAACAAGGCCTTCGCCCACTACCGCTGGTAGCTCCCGCTCGCCACTGAGGCAGCGAAACAGTGCCAGGCACTGTTTCAAACAGTGCCAGGCACTGTTTCACTGAAACGCTGAAACAGTGCCTGGCACTGTTTCACCCGGCCACGGCAGAAGCAGTGCCGGCGGCTAGCCCCGCGCCGCCGGCGCCGGCGCCTCCTCAGGCGGGAGGCTCGCGCCGACCCGTCAGCAGCCGCGCGAGCGCCGCGGCCAGCACCAGCCCCGCGCCGATCAGCTCGAACGTGATCGCCGGTCCCGCCTTGCCCTCGGCCTGGTCGAAGTTGCGGCCGACGGCGCCCGTGACGTCGGTGTGGGGGAGGTCGCCGAAGAGCGCGATCGCCAGCACGACGAGCCCGAGCGCCCCGAGCGCGACCGCTGCGGGGCGGGAGCCTCCCGGCCCGGCGCCGAGCGCCATCAGGAGGGCGCCGACCGCGATGACGGCGAGCGCGAGGTTGTGCTGCTCCGCGCCGGTCGTGATGCAGGCCTCGGCGACATCCGGCGAGGATCGCGTCAGCTCCTCGCAGGAAGCGGTGACCACCTGGATCTCGCGGTAGGTCGAGAGCTCCGCGATCAGCATGAGGACCGCACCCGCGGCGCCGAGGACGAGCACCGCCGCACCGAGCGGCCCGCCCGCCGCCACGAACCGCACAAAGCCTTGAAAAACGGCTCCGGCGCCACGCGAATCCCTGCTATCGTTCGCGACCGCTTCCGGGGCGCTCCGGCGCTTCGCAGTGCGCTCAGTCATGGAGACGCTCGCCACATAGGAACCGGTCCCGGCAACACGGTCGTGCGCGTTCGGGCCCGGGTTGCGGGCCTTTTTTGTGCCGTCGATCGGTAGAGAAGCTCAGAAAACATGCCAAGAACAGTTCAACTAGAGAAGACCCGCAACATCGGGATCATGGCGCACATCGACGCCGGCAAGACGACGACGACCGAGCGCATCCTCTACTACACAGGTAAGACCCACAAGATGGGGGAGGTCCACGAGGGCGCCGCCGTCATGGACTGGATGGAGCAGGAGCAGGAGCGCGGCATCACGATCACCTCCGCCGCGACCACCGCTTTCTGGGAGGACCACCGGATCAACATCATCGACACGCCGGGCCACGTCGACTTCACCGTCGAGGTCGAGCGCTCGCTGCGCGTCCTCGACGGCGCGATCGCCCTCTTCGACTCCGTGGCCGGTGTCGAGCCGCAGTCCGAAACCGTCTGGCGCCAGGCCGACAAGTACCGCGTTCCGCGGATCGCCTACGTCAACAAGATGGACCGGATCGGCGCCAACTTCGACAACGCCATCGCGACGATGAAGGACCGCCTCGGCGCGAACCCCATCCCGCTCCAGCTCCCGATCGGGGCCGAGGCCGACTTCACGGGCCTCGTGGACCTCGTCGAGATGAAGGCGATCCACTACAAGGACGAGCTCGGCAAGGAGTGGGAGGTCGTCGAGATCCCGGAGCACCTCGTCGAGGCCGCCGGTGACGCCCGCACCCACCTGATCGAGTCGATCGCCGACTACGACGACGAGCTGATGGAGGACTACCTCGCGGACAAGCCGATCGAGGCCTCGCGCCTCAAGGCCGACATCCGCAAGGCCACGCTCGACATCTCGATCACCCCGGTCCTGTGCGGCTCGAGCTTCAAGAACAAGGGCGTCCAGCCACTGCTCGACGCGGTGCTCGACTACCTGCCGAGCCCGCTCGACGTCCCGCCGATCGAGGGGGTCGCCCCCGATGTCGATGCGGGCGACGAGGACGCGGAGAAGCTCCCGCGCCAGGCCTCCGACGAGGAGCCCTTCGCGGCGCTCGCGTTCAAGGTCATGTCCGACCCGTTCGTCGGCAAGCTCACCTACTTCCGCGTCTACTCCGGCAAGCTCTCCGCCGGCGGGCGCGTGCTCAACTCGAACACCGGCCGCACCGAGCGCGCCGGCCGCATCCTGATGATGCACGCCAACTCGCGCGAGGAGCAGGACGAGATCTACGCGGGTGACATCGCCGCCGCGGTCGGCCTCAAGCAGACCTCGACCGGCGACACGCTCTGCGCCCCGGACGCCCCGCTCCGGCTCGAGACGATCACCTTCCCCGAGCCGGTCGTGCACGTCTCGATCGAGCCGAAGACCAAGGCCGACCAGGAGAAGATGTCGGTCGCGCTCAGCCGGCTCGCGGAGGAGGACCCCACCTTCAACATCCGCACCGACGAGGAGACCGGCCAGACGGTCATATCCGGCATGGGCGAGCTCCACCTCGAGGTCATCGTCGACCGCATGAAGCGCGAGTTCAACGTGGAGGCCGGCGTCGGCCGCCCCCAGGTGGCCTATCGCGAGACCGTGCGCGGCACCGCCACGAAGGTCGAGGGCAAGTTCGTCCGCCAGACCGGCGGCTCGGGCCAGTACGGCGTCGTCTACATCGACATCGAGCCCTGCCCCGGCGAGGGCTTCGACTTCGTGAACAAGGTCAAGGGAGGCTCCGTCCCCTCCGAGTTCATCCCGGCGGTCGAGAAGGGCATCGAGGAGGCGCTCGAGACGGGCGTCAAGGCGGGCTACCCGATGGTCGACATCCGCGTGACGCTGACCGACGGCAAGTACCACGACACCGACTCCTCGGAGATCGCCTTCAAGATCGCGGGTTCGATGGCCTTCCAGGAGGCCGCGAAGCGCGCCAAGCCGGTGCTGCTAGAACCAATCATGGCCGTGGAGGTCGTCACGCCCGAGGAATTCCTCGGTGACGTGATCGGCGACCTCTCCCGCCGCCGTGGCAGGGTCGAGGGTCAGGACCGCCGCGGGAACGCCCTCGCAGTCGCTGCGAGCGTCCCGCTGTCCGAGATGTTCGGCTACGCGACGGACCTGCGCTCCAACACGCAGGGCCGGGCCAACTACAGCATGCAGTTCGACCGCTATGAGGAGGTGCCCCCCAACATCGCGGAGGGCATCGTCGAGCACCGCACCGGGGAGCCGGTCGGAGCAGGCACATAGAGAGTATGTTTCCGAGGTTCGCCCCAGTACGGCGAACCCGCCCGAGAAGTTTCGAAAGGAGCAGGTACCAGTGGCGAAGGAGAAGTTCGAGCGCGACAAGCCGCACGTCAACGTCGGCACCATCGGTCACATCGACCACGGCAAGACCACGCTGACCGCGGCGATCACGCAGGTCCTCGCGGAGAAGATGGGTGGCGAGGCCAAGAGCTTCGACGAGATCGACAACGCCCCCGAGGAGCGGGAGCGCGGAATCACGATCGCGACCTCCCACGTCGAGTACCAGACGGAGAACCGCCACTACGCCCACGTCGACTGCCCGGGCCACGCGGACTACGTCAAGAACATGATCACGGGCGCCGCCCAGATGGACGGCGCCATCCTGGTCGTGTCCGCGGCCGACGGCCCGATGCCGCAGACGCGCGAGCACATCCTGCTCGCCCGCCAGGTCGGCGTTCCCTACATCATCGTCTTCCTCAACAAGGTGGACATGGTGGACGACGAGGAGCTCCTGGAGCTCGTCGAGGTCGAGGTCCGCGAGCTGCTCTCGGCCTACGACTTCCCGGGGGACGACATCCCCTTCATCACCGGCTCGGCGCTCAAGGCGCTCGAGGGTGACGAGGAGTACAAGGGCAAGATCATCGAGCTGGCCGAGGCGCTGGACTCCTACATCCCGGAGCCCGAGCGCGACCTCGACAAGCCGTTCCTGATGCCGGTCGAGGACGTCTTCTCGATCACCGGCCGCGGCACCGTCGCAACCGGCCGCATCGAGCAGGGCATCGTCAACACGGGCGACACGGTCGAGCTCGTCGGGATCCATCCCGAGGTCGCGAACACGGTCGTCACCGGCGTCGAGATGTTCCGCAAGATCCTCGACCAGGGCCAGGCCGGCGACAACGTCGGCTGCCTGCTGCGAGGCACCAAGCGCGAGGACATCGAGCGCGGTCAGGTGCTCTGCAAGCCCGGGTCGATCACGCCCCACACCAAGTTCAAGGCCGAGGTGTACTGCCTGAAGAAGGAGGAGGGCGGCCGTCACACCCCGTTCTTCTCGGGCTACCGCCCGCAGTTCTACTTCCGGACCACGGACGTCACCGGTGTCGCCAACCTGCCCGAGGGCACGGAGATGGTCATGCCCGGCGACAACGTGCAGATGGACATCGAGCTCATCCAGCCGATCGCCATGGACCAGGGGCTGCGCTTCGCGATCCGCGAGGGCGGCCGCACCGTCGGCTCAGGGGTAGTCACGGAGATCGTCGAGTAACGAGAGGAACCGGACCAGACCACGGGGGGCGGGCCCCGAAGTACCAGGGTCCGCCCTCAGTCACGTCCAAAGCCAAATGGCAGCCATCACACAGAACAAGATCAGGATCCGCCTCAAGGCGTATGACCACTCGGCCATCGAGGCGGCCGCCAAGGAGATCGTCGAGACCGCCCAGCGCACGGGCGCGACGGTCGCCGGACCCGTGCCGCTGCCGACCGAGAAGAACGTCTACTGCGTGATCCGCGGGCCGTTCAAGGACAAGGACGCCCGCGAGCACTTCGAGATCCGCACCCACAAGCGGCTGATCGACATCCACCAGCCCACGCCCAAGACCGTCGACTCCCTCCAGCGCCTGGATCACCTCCCGGCCGGCGTCGACATCCAGATCCAGCTCGTCTGATGGCAGCAATCCTCGGGAAGAAAATCGGCATGACCCAGGTCTTCGCCGAGGACGGCCGCGTCGAGCGCGTCACGGTGGTCGAGGCCGGCCCCTGCTGGGTCACCGGCATCCGCACGCATGAGCGCGACGGCTACGAGGCCGTCCAGCTCGCGTTCGGCGAGACCACGGAGAAGTCGCTCAACCGGCCGCTGCTCGGCCACCTCAAGAAGGCCGACGCGCCGGCGCTGCGCCACGTTGCGGAGTTCCGCGACGAGGCGGGCGAGCTGCAGGTGGGCGAGCAGGTCACCGTCGATGCCTTCGAGAAGGGCGACACGGTCAAGGTGTCGGGCGTCTCCAAGGGCAAGGGCTTCCAGGGCACCATCAAGCGCCACAACTTCTCCCGTGGCCCGGTCAGCCACGGCTCGCACAACGTGCGCGCCCCGGGCTCGATCGGCGCCTCCGCCACGCCCTCGCGCGTGTTCAAGGGCATCCGCGGCCCCGGCCAGATGGGCAACAAGCGCATCACCCAGAAGGGCCTGACGGTCGTGGACGTCATCCCGGGCGACAACCTGCTGCTGCTGCGCGGCTCGGTGCCCGGGCCCAAGGGCACCGAGCCGCGCAGCAGCAG
>DATMJO010000109.1:0-49451 GCA_035553855.1 Thermoleophilaceae bacterium
GAGACAGGTGGAGGAGCCCGCGGCGGGCAAGCCGTCGCCTCCCGCCACCGATGTCGACGAGCAGCGCGGCACGACGTCCCTCCCGGAGGAGGGCGAGCGCTCCGAGGGCGCGCACCCCGACCCGGTCGCCCCCGCAGAGGAGCCCTCGAACGGCGCGACCATGCAGCCGGCCGGCACTCAGGGCGAGGAGGCCCCGAAGCAGGGCACGGCCCCGTCCGGCTCGCAGCCCAAGCAGAACTCGACTCCGGCCGACCCCGTCGCTCCGGCGGCCGTGCCCGCTCCCGCCTCTGCACCAGCCGCCCAGGGCGAGCCGTCGGCGATGAGGCCCGCCGCCGAGTAGCTTTCGCGCCCTCGTGGCGACCTTCGAGGAGTTCCAGCAGATCGACATGCGCGTCGGCCGCGTGCTCGCCGTCGAGGAGTTCCCCGAGGCGCGCAGCCCCGCGTGGAGGCTGACGATCGACTTCGGCCCGGAGGTCGGCGAGCGACGCTCGTCCGCCCAGATCACCCACTACGCCCGCGAGGAGCTCGAGGGGACGCTGGTGATCGCGGTCGTGAACTTCCCGCCACGGCGGATCGCGGGGTTCAAGTCCGAGGTGCTCGTCCTCGGCGCGCTCGACGAGGAGCAGGGTGTGGTGCTGCTTCGCCCGGACCGCGACTGCGCGCCGGGCGACCGGATCGGCTGAGCGTCAGGCGACCGGCGCCAGGCCGATGACCTTGAGGCGCCGCTCGAGCGCCTTCATGGCGAACTCGCGCGTGTCCTCGAGCGATACGCCGAAGAGGTTGGTGCCCTCGTCGTACCACGGCGGGCGCAGGACGCCGTCCGCAGCGGGGCCGCACTCCACGAGCGTGCGCTGGATCGCGTCGGCGTAGCGCGGGTCCTCCTGGGCCATCTCCCGCAGGAAGCGGGCGCCGAAGGCGACGTGGCGGTGCTCGTCACGGGCGATGTTGTTGAAGCCCTCGACGAAGCCCGGAAGCGTGCCGGCCTCCTCGTTGTACTGGAGGATGAAGTGCTGGCCCGTGAGGGCGAGCATCCCCTCTATCACCATGTGGTAGAGGGTCACGGCCTCCACGAGGGTCTCGGTGTCGCCCGGGTCGGCCGCGAGGCGGTCCACGCGCGATGAGAGCATCTCGTCGAAGAGGACGTTGAAGTTCTCGTTCAGGTGCTCGCTGGTCTCGGCGAGGCGCCCCTGGAGGGTGTCTGCCTCGAGCACGCCGACCTCGTCGTAGAAGCGGTTGAAGAACTGGACGTGGCGGGCCTCGTCCGCGATCTGGGTGCAGAGGAAGATGCGCATCTCCTCCGTCGGCGCCGCGCGCATCATCGGGCCGAGCTCCTCGGCGACCCGCTGCTCGCCGATGAAGAACGACGAGAGCCCGTACATGCGCTGGTAGCGCTCCTCCGGCGGGATGCGCTCGTGCCAGTCGATCCGGTCCTGCGTGAAGTCGATGTCCTGGACCCGCCACTGCTGCCGCTCCCAGAGGTTGTAGAGCTCGGCGTAGGACAGGAGGCTCACCTCGCCACGGTCGGCGCCCTCCATCAGAGCGGGATCGCTCGTGGCCTGGAAGTCCTCGCGCTCGGTGCGCTCGACGGCGTCGCTCATCTCTCCGGCTCCTCCTGGTGGGCGGGTCGGCGCAGGATACTCGACTGGCTGGCCGGCCAACCCGTGCCAGCGGAGCGGCTAGGGGCCCGGTTCGGCCTCCGCGGCGATCACGGCTGTGGCGCCGGTCCTCTCGTCCGTCACCGTGTAGCGCGCGCCCGGGCGCAGGCCGTCCAGGTCGCCGCGGTGTTCCCCCGTGCCGGAGGCCGAGCCCTCTCCTCCGGGGCCGGACCACGAGATGTCGAACGGGCCGTCCTCGGGCACGACCACCAACTGGATCGCGAGGAAGGGCAGTACCTCGACGCGCTCCGGGTCGAAGCCGTCGCCCGAGAGCGCGAAGCGGGCCTCGCTGCGGGCGGCCTCCTCGTCGCCCGCGCCGCCGGGGGCGTCCTCGGGGCTGCCGCCGTCGGTGCCGGTCGCACCTGCCTCGGGCTCAGGCTCGGTCGCCGGGGGCGCCGTGATCACGCCCGTCTCGGGCCCCGGGTCCGACGGGCCCGCATCCTGCTCGTCGTCGCTCCCGCAGCCCGCGAGAAGCGCCATGAGAAATATCGCCCAGATGCAGGCGAACGTACGAATCAACGCAAGCGTGCGTTCTGTCGATAAGGACGGCATGAACATGAGTCTGGCCCCTCAGGACGACGGTAGACGGCTGATCGCCTACGACCGCTCGCGCAGGCGCGTGTGGGTTCGCGGCCAGCGGTTGCACCACGGCCTCACGGGCTTCATCTTCGCGGTCGCGGGAGCGCTGCTCATGGCTCACGACTGGAAGGACCGGGAGATGTGGTTCGAGCGAGGGCCGGGGCGGCAGCCGTAAGGCCCGCCACCACCCAGAGCGCGGTCGCGACCCGGTCGACGTTGGCCGGGTGGTCGAGCATGCTGATCCCCGCAAAGCCGATCAGGGCGGCGAGGCACGCGCGGGCGAGCGGATCGCCCCGGACGCTGCCCCGGCCGGCTCGCCAGAGCAGCAGGCCCAGGATCCAGAGCCAGGCGATCAGGGCGAGCGTCCCGGCCTCGGCCCACCAGTTCAGGAGCAGGTTGTGCGCATGGCGCGTGTTGGCGCGGGGGTCCTCGGCTCGCAGGCGATCACCGACGCGCCCGAGGCCGACGCCCGTGACCGGCTCGTCCTTCGCCAGGGCGATCGCGTCGCGCCACTCCGCGCCCCGCCCGTAGCCCGCGCCCGCCTCGGAGCCGCAGGCGGCGAACAGGAACGTCGAGCCCACGGCGAACGCGAGCGCCACGCCGCCGAGCGCTAGGCGGCGCCTCAGGTCGAGCGGGGCCGTGAGCAGCACTACGCCGGTCGCCACGAGCACCGAGAAGATCGCCGCCCGCGAGTAGGTGAAGGCGATAGCGGCGGCCACGAGGCCGACGCCGAGGGCGAGGGGCGGCGCCACCGAACGGTTGCGGCGCCGCGCCGCGCCGAGCGCCGCAAGCGCGCCGAACGGGGCCAGAAGCAGAAGGTGGCCGGCGAGCACGTTCGGGTTCTGGAAGGTGCCGGTCGCGCGGGTCACCGTGCCCGGCGGCTTGAGCGGCGGGGACGCCGTGACCGGCTCGCATCCGTCCCGGTAGAAGCCGGTCGCCTGCTCCTGGGCGATCTGCGCGACGCCGGACAGAGCCGAGATCAGCACCGCGAGGAGCGCCACGCCGACGAGCGCCTCGGTCGCCTCGGGCCTGGCCCGCACCAGGACCACCACGAGATAGAACAGCGCGACGCTCTCCACGAGGAAGCGGTAGCGCGGCTCAGTCCCCCACTCGAGCGTCGAGACGAGGCCGGCGACCAGCAGGAGCCCGAGTGGAATCGCGAGGCCGGTGCGCAGGTGCTCGCGCCGGAGGCCGCCGCTCAGCGCGAGGCCCGCGAACCCGGCGAGGATGAGGAGGCGAGCGAGGGTGAGCTCGACCTCCCCGACCCCGACGAGCGAGTCGTGGGGCAGGATGTCCACCCCCGTGCCGACCAGCACGAGGGCCACGGCCGCGAGCGGCAGCTCCGCCGCCGCCCGCCGCCAGCGGGGTCCGTCAGACAGAGTGCGTGTCCCCGGGCTCGAGGATCACGACGCCGGAGGAGGTCTTCGCCTCCACGTCGGCCTTGAACGCGGCGGCGTCCGTCTCGATCGGCGGGAACGTGCCGTAGTGGCACGGGATCACGGTCTTCGCGCGCACAAGCTCGGCCGCGGCGACGCCGTCGTGGCGATCCATCGTGTAATGGCCGCCGATGCACATGAGCGCCACATCGATCTCGTCCCGCTTCGCCGGCAGCGCGAGGTCGGAGAAGAGCGAGGTGTCGCCCAGGTGGTAGACCGTCTTCCCGCCGAGGTTGATCACGAGCCCGGCGGGCGTGTTGACGACGCCGCCCGGCGTGGTCGAGGTATGCCACGCGGGCGTGAGCCGCACCCAGCCGCCCTCGAAATCGACCGTGCCGCCGATGTTGGGGTCGGCCACGTTCTCGACGCCCTGGTCGGACAGCTCGTTGGCGAGCTCGACGATCGCGACGCACTGGGCACCGGTCCGCTTCGCGATGTCGACCGTGTCGCCCCAGTGATCGGCGTGCCCGTGCGTGAGGAAGATATGGGTGGGCTCGACGTCGGAGGCCTCAACCGCCGCCTTCGGGTTCCCGGTGAGGAACGGGTCGACCAGCACGCGCGTGTCACCCTCGGTCAGCTCGAAGCAGGCATGCCCCAGGAAGCGGATGTCCACGGTCAGTCTCCCTTCATCTCGAGTTCCCTCGCGAGTTCCCAGCCGACGGCGACGCCCACGAGCATCCCCATCCTGGTCTCCTCGGCGAGGAGGGTTCGCACGGCTCGCAGCCGCTCGGCCTCGTCCTCCTGCCCGGCGGCCTCGCGGACGAGCTGCTCGTGCGCGCCCTCGAAGTAGCCGCCATGGCGGAGTGCGTTGATCAGGACGTGCTGGAGTTCGGGCGCCTTGCGGGCCACGCGGGCCTCGGCCTCCCGGAAGCGGTCCGGCTCGGAGAGCGCGCTGAGCGCGGCGTCGATCTCCTCCTCCGTGAACTCCCGCTCCGGCACCGGGCGGATAATAGGTAGGTGACAGGTCTCAGGCTCACCGCGTTCTCCCACGGCGCCGGTTGCGCGTGCAAGCTCGACCCGGGCGCACTGCATCCACTGCTCGCCGACCTCGAGCGGCCCGAGGATCCCGACCTGCTCGTGGGCTTCGACACCGCCGACGACGCCGCGGCCTACAGGGTCTCGGACGAGATCGCCGTGGTCACGACCGCCGACTTCTTCACACCGATCGTCGACGACCCTTACGACTTCGGCCGCATCGCGGCGGCGAACGCCGTCTCCGACGTCTACGCGATGGGCGCCCGGCCGATCACGGCGCTCAACCTCGTCGCCTGGTCGCTCGAGGAGCTCGGGGGCAACCCCCTGCGCGAGATCCTCCGTGGCGGCGCCGCTATCGCCCGCCAGGCCGGCTTCGCGATCGCCGGCGGCCACTCGATCGACGACCGCGAGCCGAAGTACGGGATGGCCGTGACCGGGATCTGCCACCCGGACGAGCTCATGCGGAACTCGACCGCCCGCGCCGGCGACGACCTCTGGCTCACGAAGCCGCTCGGCGGGGGCGTCGTCTCGACGGCGGCGAAGCGCGGGATCGCGCCCGAAGGGCTCGTGGAGCGCTGCACGGAAGTGATGGTCACGCTGAACGCCGAGGGCGCGGCGGCCGCGCGTGCGGCGGGAGCGAGCGCGATGACCGACGTGACGGGCTTTGGCCTCTGCGGGCACCTGCACGAGCTTGCCAAGTCGAGCGGGCTCGCAGCCGAGGTGGAGGCCGGCGCGATTCCCGCCATCGACGGCGTGCTCGACCTGCTCGCGGGCCCGGAGCCCCCGATCGCGGGCGGCACCCGGCGCAACCGAGCCTGGGTGGGCGACGCCCTCGCGTTCGCCGAATCCGTCTCGGAAGAGCTCCGCTGGCTGGCCTGCGACGCGATGACCTCGGGCGGTCTCCTGGTGGCGGCGCCGCCGGGGTCGGACCTGCCGGGCGCGCGGATCGGGCGGCTCACGGAGGGCCCGGCGGGGGCGATCGCGGTCGTCTGACCACGGGCGGGGTCAGACCCCCCAACCCTCAGACCACGGGCGGGGTCAGACCCCCCAACCCTCAACCACCCTCAAGGGGGTCTGACCCCCTTGAGGGCGAAACCCGCTTCCCGCCTCGATTCCGAACCCTCTACCACCCTCAAGGGGGTCTGACCCCGCTGTCGGGTCCCTCGGTTTCTTCAGCGGCGGAAGAAGCCCAGGATCAGGCCCGAGAAGAGGCCCGCGGCGGCGCCACCCGCCGCGGCCGCGGCGCTCGCGTCGTCTACCGCGACCGGCATCAGGAGCAGCAGCAGGGCGATCACCAGCACGCCCAGCATGTCGTTCTCGCGGTCGTCGCCGCGGCGGAAGGCGAGGCGGTCCTCGACCAGCCACGCGACCAGCATTCCCAGCGCGGCGCCGTTGGCGCCCGCCGCGGGATAGAGGTCCACGGCCACCGACAGCGCGGCGCCCGCGCTCCCGGCCAGCAGGAAGACGGCGATCGGGGTGAGGACGCCGAAGCGGCGCTCCAGGAACGAGCCGAAGAGCCCGGCGGCGAACATCGCAGCCAGGCCGTAGCCGAGGTTGTCGTGGACGAAGGCCGTCGTGACAAGCTTCCAAGGCTCGTCCGCCGGGTCCGAGTAGACCGCGATCTCGGACGGGAGAACCTCCTCGGTGGCCAGGACGAGCGCCGCGAGGACCGCGACCACCACGAGCGCGATCGAGGCGTACGGGCGCGTGTCGGGCGCGATGCCCGGGATCTCGTCCCGCTTCAAGCGCGGGAGCGTGGGGGTCCGCCGCCGCTTCGAGCGCGGCTCCTCGCCGCCGTCGGAGCGCTCGATCTTCGGGGCGCGCTTGCGGACGCGCTGCCCGCAATAGGGGCACTCGGTGACGTACGGGCTGACCTCGGAGCTGCAGTTCTTGCAGACGACGAAAAGGTCTGGCTCGCTCATGACCCTCTCAAGGGTACGCGACCCCGGTCAGCCGCCCGCCGTCTTCTCGACGATCTCACCCATCACCTCGCGGAGGTCGTGGTTCGCCTCGTAGACGACGAGCTGCCGGGCGCCGCCGGTGCCCTTGGCCAGGATGTCCTCGATCACGTCGAACTCCGCCTCCGACCCCAGATCCTGCGCATGGCAGCGGACCTGGTCGATCACACGGCGGACCAGCGTCTTGGCGGGCACGCGCTCGCGCCGGGGAAGGTCCACGAGCTCGCCGTCGAGGCCGTGCCGGGCGGCGATCCACTTGTTCTCGTCGAGCATCTCGTAGGCCACGTCGCGCACCGGCTTCCCGGCATCGAAATCCTCCGCGAACTCCTTCGCCATCGCCTGCACGAGCGCCGTGAGCGCGAGCGTGTGCTCCACGCGGGTCTGGGCGTCCATGACGCGGACCTCGACGGTCCCCAGGCGCGGATGCGGCCGCACGTCGTACCAGAGGTAGGTGTAGTCCTCGATCACGCCGCTCTCGACCATCAGCCCGATCCGGTCCGAGTAGTCCTCGAAGTCGCGGTAGAACGGCGGGACGCCGACCCGGGGGAACGCCCTGAAGATCGGGGTGCGGCTGGACATGAGGCCCGTCGCGTCGGCGCGCCAGAAGGGCGAGTTGGCCGACAGCGCCAGGAGCAGAGCCGAGTAGAGACGCAGCCCGTTCGCGACGTGGATCGCCTTGTCGGGATCGTCGATCCCCACGTGGACGTGGACGCCGAAGATGATCTCCTGCCGCGCGACGAACTTGAGCGCGGCGATCAGGTCGCGGTAGCGCGGGCGGGCCACGATGCGCTGGTCCTCCCACATCGCGAACGGATGGGTGCCCGCCGAGCCGATCGCGAGGCCGCGCGAGTCCGCCACCTCGCAGACGGTCGAGCGCAGCGCCCGCAGCTGGGCCCCGGCCGCCGCGACCGAGTCGCACGGGTCGGTAGCGATCTCGCAGACCGACTCCATCAGCTCCGGCTTGACCTCCCCCTCGGTCTCGGGAAGGGCCGCCAGGAGGGTCTCGATCGCGTTCGACAGCTCGAGCGACTCGGCGTCGACGATCATCAGCTCCTCTTCGATGCCGAGCGTGAACGCGCGCCCGCCGAACCGGTGCTCCACGGCGGCATCGTAGCCGCGGAGAGCGGCGTCCAAACACTGGGGATATGGTGGCGGACACCAGCGGAACCGACCTGGAGGAAATTCAGCGCCATGTCACTTGGCTACGACGGCAAGCTCTTCATCCTCGCGTTCGATCACCGCGGCTCCTTCCAGAAGAAGATGTTCGGGATCGAAGGCGATCCCACGGCAGAGGAGACCGAGCGGATCGCGGACGCGAAGCACCTGATCTACGAAGGACTCGAACTTGCGACCGAGGGCGCCGCCGAGGCGGGCGCCACGGGAGTGCTCGTCGACGAGCAGTTCGGCGGGGAGATCCCCGTCCAGGCCAAGTCCCGCGGCCTCGTCCTCGCGATGCCCGTCGAGAAGAGCGGGCAGAACGAGTTCGACTTCGAGTACGGCGACGATTTCGGCGCGCACATCGAGAGCTTCGACCCCGACTTCTCGAAGGTGCTCGTCCGCTACAACCCGGACGACGACGCCGAACTGAACGAACGCCAGGCCGAGCGCCTGAAGCGGCTCTCGGACTGGCTCCACGAGAACGACCGCAAGTTCCTGTTCGAGCTGCTGGTGCCCGCAACGGACGCCCAGCTCGAGAAGGTCGGCGGCAACGCCGACCGCTACGACGCGGAGCTGCGGCCGGATCTCATGATCGGCGCCATCCGCGAGATGCAGGAGGCCGGCGTCGAGGCGGACATCTGGAAGATCGAGGGCGTCGACGAGCGCGCAGACTGCGAGCGCATCGTCGCCCAGGCGCGCTCGGGCGGCCGCGACGGCGTGACCTGCGTCGTGCTCGGCCGCGGCGCGTCGGTAGAGAAGGTCAACCATTGGCTCGAGGCCGGCGCGTCCGTGGACGGCTATGTCGGCTTCGCCATCGGGCGCTCCATCTGGTGGGACGCGCTGAAGGGCTTCCTCGACGGCTCGGTCGAGCGCGGCGACGCGGCGCGGCAGATCGCCGACCGCTACCTCAAGTTCGTCGAGGTCTACAAGGGCGCGGCCCAGCCCGCCTGAACCCGTAGGGATCCCCCCGTCCGGCGCCCGCCCGGCGCCGGGCGGTCAAGGGCCCGCTGTTACCCTTTGCCTGCCATGCGGATGCGGCAGTCCCTTGCGCAGTACGAGGCGGCCTTCCGCGAGGAGGCCGTCGCCGAACGCGAACGCCGGGAGCGGCTGAGGCACGAGGCCGCCGAGCGCTCGCGCGTGCGGAGGGTGGAGCGCCGCGTACGCCACGGCAACTTCCGCTTCGTCACCCTCGTGGCCGTGATCCTGCTCACGACGCTCGTGGTGACCGTCGTGATGTTCGAGACGCTGACGCTGCTCTTGGGCTAGCTGCTCAGCCGCTCTTCAACCCGTCGAGCGCCTTGTCGACCCCCGCGGAGTCGGCCTCCGCGGCCTTCTCGCTCTGGATCTCCACGTAGACCTCCTTGCGGAATACGGGGATCGAGCGGGGGGCCTGGATACCGATCCGGACCTTCTCGCCCATGATCGCGAGGACCGAAACCTCGATCTCATCTCCGATCATGATGCTCTGGTTGGACTTGCGCGTCAGGACGAGCATGGCGCCTCCGTGCCCTGAGAGTTGCGTGAGTCGTCCACTAAAGCAGGATGACCGGCGGCAGGCAACCCGGTCGCGGCCGGAGTTTGCGGGGTCGGACGGTCCCGTCCGGAGCGCGCGGAGGCCCCCGGCGGCAGCGCGGGTGGACATTGCTAGTCTTCCCGCGCCTTGGCACGCCGGCCCCTCAAACCGCAGCTGAATCAGATCCGCACCTGGGTACGCCAGGGCCGCACCGACGCGTGGATCGCCCATCAGCTCCAGGTCACCGTCAAGGACATCGACGCGTTCAAGCGCGAACACGGGCTCACCCCCGACGGGGACACCGACGGCGGCGGCTTCGACCCGCTGGACGACGACCTCGATCTCCGCGCCGAGGACGACGCCCTCGTGGCGGCCGAGCTCGACGCCGAGCCGGACGAGGACGACGACGAGGACGACGACCGCGATGGCGATGACGACGACGGTGACGACGACCGGCCGAAGCGCCGCCGCCGCGGACGCCGTGGCGGCCGCGGCCGTGGCCGCCGCCGCTCCCCTCTCGAGGGCACCTTCGACCACGGCGAGGAGGGCTACGGCCTGTGGCTCGACCCCGCCGTCCAGGACGATCCGGTTTACGCCGAGCACTGGGCCGGGCACCGGCCCGTGGTCGTCTCGGTCGAGGCCGACCGCATCGTCATCCGCCGCGCCGGCGAGAACGGCGACGGTGCGGGCGACGACGACGACGACGCCGGCGAGTAGCGGCGCTCAGGCGCTCGGAATCCTGCGGCCGCCCGCGTAGTCGACGGCCTCCCGCGAATAGCTCCTGAACGCCGCCTGCACCGCCCAGGCCGCGTGCGGCCCGGCGCCGAGCGACGTCGCGATGTCCGCCGCCCAGTCGGTCCCCGCTCCGTAGAGGTCCGCGAGCTCCTCGAGGGTGAAGGTCGAGCCGAGCCTGCGCCGGATCTCGGCGGTCACGGCCTCCACCACGGACCGGTGCTCGTCCAGGATGCCGATTCTGCGCTCGCCCTCATCCCACTGGAACAGGGCGCTCTCGACCGCGTAGCCCATACGGGCACCACGCTAGCGGGCCGCTCAGCGCGGCAGCTTCTCGATCACGTAGGCGCGCTCGCCCTGGCGGACCATGCCGAGACGGCGGGCCTCGCGCTCGATCGCGTCCGCGCGGGTGAGGCTCTTCGCGCGCGCCTTGAGGCGCGCGTTGTCGGCCTCGAGCGAGCGCAGCTCGGCGCTGTACTCCGCAGAGGTCTGCTTCTGCGCGATCCAGCTCTTCAGCGGAGAGGCGTAGAGGAGGACGATCACGGCGAGGACGATCAGGAGCGCCAGGCGGCCCAGCCTGTCCCAGCGCACCCCCGCACGGGCGGGCACGGCCCGCCGGCGGCGCGAGACCGGCCGGCGTGCAGTGCGGGCGCGGGTCGTGGCGGCGGCGGGCATCGGGCGGGCATTCGCCGCGCCTCCCGCTGCTCCTGCGCGCCGCAACGGCGCTTGCCGCGCCGTCAGCCGCGGAACACGGAGCGGCCGGGGTAGGCCGCGTCGGCGCCGAGGGCCTCCTCGATGCGCAGAAGCTGGTTGTACTTGGCGACGCGATCCGAGCGGCTGGGCGCTCCCGTCTTGATCTGGCCGCAGCCCGTGGCGACGGCCAGGTCCGCGATCGTCGTGTCCTCCGTCTCGCCGGAGCGGTGCGACATGACGGCCGTGTAGCCCGCCTCGCGGGCCGTTCGCACGGCGTCGAGCGTCTCCGTCAGGGTCCCGATCTGGTTGACCTTGACGAGGATCGAGTTCGCGACGCCCATGTCGATTCCCCGGCGCAGGCGCTCGCTGTTGGTGACGAACAGGTCGTCGCCCACGAGCTGGACGGTGCCGCCGATCATCTCGGTCAGGCGCTTCCAGCCGTCCCAGTCCTCCTCGTCCATCCCGTCCTCGATCGAGACGATCGGGTAGCGCGAGCAGGCGTCGGCCCAGTAGGCGGCGAGCTCGCCCGAGTCGAGCGTGCGGCCCTCGTGCTCGAGCACGTAGGCCCCGCCCTCATACACCTCGCTCGTCGCGGGATCGAGAGCGATGGCGATGTCGTCGCCCGGCGAGTAGCCGGCCGCGGAGATGCCCTCCATGAGCGCCTCGAGCGCCGCCCCGTTCGAGTCGAGGTCGGGCGCGAAACCGCCCTCGTCGCCGACCGCGGTCGACAGGTTGCGGGCGTGAAGGGTGCCCTTGAGCGCGTGGAAGACCTCAGCGCCCATGCGCAGGCCCTCCGAGAAGCTCGAGGCGCCTACGGGGACGACCATGAACTCCTGGAAGTCCACCTTGTTGTCGGCGTGCGCGCCGCCGTTCAGCACGTTCATCAGCGGCACGGGCAGGACGTGGGCGGCCTCCCCGCCGAGGTAGCGCCAGAGCGCGAGGTTCTCCTCCGCCGCCGCGGCCTTCGCCACCGCGAGCGACACGCCGAGGATGGCGTTCGCGCCGAGCCGGGCCTTGTTGGGTGTGCCGTCCAGGTCGATCATCGCCCGGTCCACTCCCTGCTGGTCGGCGGCGTCCATCCCGGCGACCGCCTCGGCGATCTCGCCGTTCACGTTCGCGACGGCGCTCGTGACGCCCTTCCCGAGCCAAGCGTCGCCGCCGTCGCGCAGCTCGACCGCCTCGAACTCGCCCGTGGATGCGCCCGACGGGACGGCGGCGCGACCGTGAGCGCCCGTCTCGAGCACGACGTCGACCTCCACCGTGGGGTTCCCGCGGGAGTCGAGGATCTGGCGCGCGCGTGTCCCTTCGATCCGGCTCAAGCGGCGGCGGATGCTATCTGCCCGCTTCGTCGAGCACGGTGCCCATGAAGCGGTCGGTGGCCGCCCTGAGCGCAAGCTCGGGATCGGCGTCCACCGCGCGGGCGGCCGCCACCGCCGCGAGCAGGAGGGATCCCGCCGCGTCGAAGCGCTCCCCTCTCGTGGTGGCCGAGGCGAGCCGCCCGGCCTCGAGCTCGAGCTGGGCGACTGTCGAGCCGGCGGGCCAGTCATGGCCCGCCCCCTCGGCGCGACGCAGCGCCTTGCGCGCGTAGAGCGTGGAGGGCAGGTTCTCGGGGATCTCGCCGAAGATGTCGCCGCCGCGCTCGTCGTCGCGCTTGATCCGGTCCCAGCTCCGGAGCACGTCGTCCGAGCTCTCGGCGCTCGCGTCCTCGAACACGTGGGGATGGCGGCGGATCAGCTTGCGCCGGCAGCCGTCGGCCACCTCGGACAAATCGCCTGCCCCCCGCTCCTCCATGAGCAGCGCGAGGAACAGGACCTGGAAGAGCACGTCGCCGAGCTCGTCCAGCAGCTTCGCGTCGTCACCGGAATGGGCGGCGTCGGCCAGCTCGTAGGCCTCCTCGACCGTGTGCGGGACGATCGAGCGCTCGTCCTGCTCGCGGTCCCAGGGGCACTCGCGGCGCAGCAGGCGCGTGATCTCGTCGAGGCGCGCCAGCGCCTCGAGCGGGTTCTCGCCTGCCGCGCCTGCGGCCACCCGGCTACTGGCCGGGTGGCGGCGTCTGCGGCACCGGGACGGGCTGCGGCTGGCCGCCCGGAGGCGGCTGGCCGCCCGGAGGCGCCTGGCCCTGCGGGGCCGGCTGAGGCGCGCCGCCCGAGGCCGGACCGGTGTCGGTCTTGGGCGCCGGGGCGTTGTCGCAGTCCTGGATCACGAAGCCCTCCGCGCACTGCGTCTCCTCCTTGTACTTCTCGCGGAAGTCCTCGATGAAGTCGTCGAGCGCCTTCTGCTCGCGCTCGGAGCGCAGCAGGTTGCGGATCGTCTCCTTGGTCTCGTCGAGCGACTGCTGATCCGCGGCAGTGATCTTCGTGACCTCGAAGACGTACCAGCCGAACTGGGTCTTGACCGGCCCGGTCAGCTCGCCCTTCTTGGCCTTGAAGATCGCATCGTCGAAGGACTTCTCCTGCTGGCCCTTGGCGATGCCCGGCAGCTTGCCGCCCTGGGACTTGGAGGCCTCGTCGATCGAGAAGCGCTTCGAGACCTGCTTGAAGCCCTGACCCGACTCGAGCGCCTCGCGAGCCTGCTTGGCCTTCGACTCGTTGCGGGTCAGGACCACGGCGAGGTCGCGGCGCTCCGGCTGGGCGAAGCGCTCCTTGTTCTCGTCGTAGTACTTCTTGATGTCGGCCTCGGTGACGTTGCCCTTGCCCTCGATGATCTTCTGGCGGACCTTGTTCGAGAGCACGTCGAGGCGCACGCGGAACAGCAGGTCGGCCTCGGTCTGCCCTGAGCTCTCGAGGAACTCCTTGTAGGCCTTGTCGTCCGGGAACGACTGCTTCTTCTGGTCCTCGAACTGCTTCTTGACCTCGGCGTCGGTGACCTTGATGCCGCGGTCGCTCGCCTCCTGCTCGATCCACTCGGCCGAGACGAGGAACTGCATGACCTGCTCCTTGAGCGAGTCGTACTCCTGCTTGCACTGGTCCTTGAGCTGCGCGTCGGTCGGCTTCGGAGCGCCCTCCGGCGTGGGCTGCTTCTTCTTGGCCGCGACGCACTTCGCGAAGCTCGGCGGGTCGGGCACGGACGGGGCGGCGCCGCCACCGGGGGGCTGCTGCCCGCGGGCGGCCGCGGTGAGCCAGCGGTCGAAGTCCGAGCGCTTGATGACGGTGTCGCCGACCTTGGCGACCCCGTTCGGCGGCACGTCGTTGCCGCAGGCGGAGAGTGCGAGGGCGGCTGCCACGGAGGCGCCGGCGAAGAGGAGCTTTCGATACATAGTCATAGGCAGGGGAGTCTGGTTCCCGTCTGTTAGGCCGACATAAACGGCGCGTTGGGAGCCCGCTGCGCCGGAGAAGGGCCGCGGACGGCGGCAGATGCTAGCGGCTACTCCCCGGCCGGCGGGGCGGTGGCGGTCTTCAGGATGGCCTCGGCGGCCGCGACCACGGCGGGAAAGCGCGCCGCGGGATCGTCCGGGACGCGGACCGTCACGGTGCTCTTCCCGGACTCGTAGATGGCCCCCGGCAGCTCGGCGCGAAGGGCCTTCGTGCCCTCGGAGTCGAGCTCGATCGGCGTCACCGCGAGGCGCCCGGCGCGGAACTCGACCGTGCGCGCGCCCGCATTGCCCAGCTTGATCCGCGCCTCCTGGAGCTTCAGAAGGTTCTCGAGCGGCGACGGCACCGGCCCGAAGCGGTCCTCGAGTTCCTCTCGCAGCACGATCAGGGCCGCCACCTCGCGCGCTCCCGCGATGCGCCGGTGGACCTCGATCTTCGCCGCTTCGTACGGCACGTACTCCGCGGGGACGTACGCGCTCACGGGCACGTCGAGCCGCACGGGCTCGCGCTCGTCGGAGGAGGCGCCGCCGAGGGCGGCGACCGCCTCGTCGAGCATCTGGACGTAGAGCTCGAAGCCGACGGCCGCGACGTGCCCCGACTGCTCGTCGCCCAGCAGGTTGCCGGCGCCGCGGATCTCGAGGTCGCGCATCGCGATCTTGAAGCCCGAGCCGAGCTCGGTGTAGTCCGACAGCGTCGAGAGGCGCGCCGCGGCCTCCTCGCTCAGGCCCCCTGCCGAGGGATAGAAGAGGTAGGCGTAGGCCCGCTCCCGGGATCGCCCGACGCGCCCGCGGATCTGGTAGAGCTGGGACAGGCCGAGCTGGTCGGCGCGCTCGACGATCAGCGTGTTGGCCGTGGGGATGTCGAGCCCCGCCTCGACGATCGTGGTGCAGACGAGCACGTCGGCCTCGCCGCGCAGGAAGCCGAGCATCACCTCCTCGAGCGTCTTCTCGTCCATCTGCCCGTGCGCGACCGCGACGCGGGCCTTCGGGGATAGGGCGCGGATCCCCTCCGCCGCCTCGTCAATCGTCTCGACGCGGTTGTGGAGGAAGAAGGCCTGGCCCTTGCGCCCCAGCTCGCGCTCGATCGCGCCCTTGACCAGCTCCTCGTCGTACTCGCCGACGTAGGTGCGGACGGGCCGCCGCCCCTCGGGCGGGGTCTCGATGACGGAGATGTCGCGCAGGCCGGCGAGCGACATCTGCAGCGTGCGCGGGATCGGAGTCGCCGACAAGGAGATCACGTCGACGCGCAGGCGCAGCTGGCGCAGGAGCTCCTTCTGCTTGACGCCGAAGCGCTGCTCCTCGTCGATCACGAGCAGGCCGAGGTCCTTCGGGCGCACGTCGCGGGAGAGCAGGCGGTGGGTGCCGATGAGGATGTCGACGCGGCCCTCCTTGAAGCCCGCCAGTGCCGCGTTGACCTCCTTCGTGGTCCGGAAGCGCGAGACCATCTCGACGGTGAACGGGTAGTCGCGCAGGCGCTCGGCGAAGGTGCCGTAGTGCTGCTGGGCGAGCACGGTCGTGGGCACGAGCACCATCACCTGGCGCCCGGCCTCGGCTGCCTTGAACGCGGCGCGCAGCGCGACCTCGGTCTTGCCGTAGCCGACGTCGCCGCAGATGAGGCGGTCCATCGGTCGCGCCTCCTCCATGTCGGCCTTGACCTGCTCGATCGCCTCGGCCTGGTCGGGCGTCTCGCGGTAGGGGAAGGCCTCCTCGAACTCGCGCAGCCACTCGGAGTCCTGCGGGAAGGCGTGGCCGGCGCGGCGGCGGCGCTCGGCGTAGAGGTTGATGAGCTCGCCCGCGAGGGCCTGCGCGGCGCGCCGGGCTCGGAGCTTCATCTGCTCCCACTGCTTGCCGCCGAGCTTCGAGAGCGGCGGATCGCCGGCCTCGGCGCCCACGTAGCGGCTGATCTTGTCGAGCTGCTCGCTCGGGACGAACACGCGGTCCCCGTCCTTGAACTCGAGCTCGAGGTAGTCGCGTGTCGTGCCGCCCACGGTCTTGGTCTCGAAGCCCGTGAAGCGGGCGATCCCGTGGTCCTCGTGGACGACGGCGTCGCCGGCGCGGAGGTCCGAGAAGCTGGCGATCGCGCTCCGCCCCGAGCCCGCCCACGGGCCCGGCCTGCGCTCCACGCGGCGGCGGCGCAGCAGGCGGTGCTCGGGCATCAGCGCGAGCTTGAAGGAGGGCGCGAGGAAGCCCTCGCGCACCGACGCGGCCGCGAAGACGACACCCGGCTCGTGCGGAGCGGGCTTGCCGTCGAGGAAGGAGGCCCGGACGCGGGCGAGGTTGTAGGCGGCGCGCTCGGCCTCGCCGCGCCGGTTCCACGCGACGACGGTGCGGTAGCCGGAGCGCACGAGCTTCTCGAGCTCGGGCTCGGCCTCGCGGAGCGACTTCGCCGAGGTGTCGGGCGCCTGAGCGCGGAACTGGTGCGGCTGGTCGCCGGACAGCGTGGAGAGCCACAGCCGCGCGCGGGCCTCCAGCACGCCGCGCAGGTCGTCCGGGGCGAGGTAGAGGTGGTGGGCGTCGGCGTCGTGGAAGCTGGTGGTGACGTCCTGCCAGAGGTCGGCGAGCGAGGGGACCAGCTCCTCCTCGGCGGCGACGGCGACAACGGTGTCCTCGGGAAGCAGCGAGAGGATGTCGGTGAAGCGGTCGACCGGCAGCAGCTCGGCCACGTCGGGGCGCTCCTCCTCGGTGGCGGCGATCTCGGCGAGCTCGCGGTGCTCGGGCGCCAGCTCGGCGCAGGGAGCGATCTCCACGCGCTCGGCCTCCTCGAGCGAGCGCTGGGTGAAGGTCGAGAACCATGTCAGGCGCTCGACCTCGACGTCGAAGAGCTCGCAGCGGACGGCCCGCTCCTCGGTGGCCGGGTAGAGATCGAGTATGTCGCCGCGCACCGCGAACTGGCCGCGCTCCTCGACCTGGTCGACGCGCTCGTAGCCGCAGGCGACGAGCTTCGCGGCCGCCTCGTCGAGGTCGATCAGCTCGCCCTTCTCGATCGCGAAGCCGTGCGGGCGCAGATCGGGGTCGGGGATCTTCTCGGCGAGCGCCGGCGCCGAGGCGACGACCACGGCGGCCTCGCCGTCGAGCAGGGCGTCCAGGGCGGCGACGCGCAGGCCGACGAGGTGGGGCGCCGGGGCGAGGTGGGACTCGTAGCGGACGCCGCGCGCCGGGTAGAAGCGCACGAGGCGGGGCGCCAGGAAGGCGCGCAGGTCGGAGGCCAGGTCGCGGGCGGCGCGGTCGTCGCCCGCGACGACGAGCGCCGGGCGGTCGGGGTCGGCGTCGAGCAGCGCGGCGAGCAGGAAGGGGCGCAGGCTCTGGGAGACGAAGACGCGCTGGGAGGAGGCGCGCGCCGACTCGGCGAGCCGGTGCAGCTCGTCGTTCTCGTGCGCGTAGGAGAGGAGCTGGCGGAGGCTCACGGAGCGGGATTCAAGGTAGCAACGCGGTCCCGGGGCGGAGGGCGTCCGCGGGCGGGGGCCGAGCCACGAGACGGGCTAGCCGGCGCCGACCAGATCCTCGACGGCGCGCGCCGCGCTCTCCACGAGCGCGCGCACGTCGCCGGGCGGCTCCGCGAAGCGCCCGAGCACGTGGGCGGAGACGATCTGCGGGTCCGTCGAGTCGGGCCTGCCGACGCCGACACGGACGCGGTGGAAGTCGGGCCCGCCGAGCTCGCGCTTCAGCGACTTCAGGCCGTTGTGGCCCGCGAGGCCGCCTCCCAGGCGTGCCTGGACCTCGCCGAAGGGAAGGTCGATCTCGTCGTGCACCGCGACGATGCGGTCGAGGTCGAGGTGGAGCGCCCCGCGCGCCGGGGAGGCCGAGCGCCCCGACTCGTTCATGAAGGTCTGGGGCAGCAGGATGCCGACGCGCGGACCGCCCGGCCCGGTGCGGCCGTCGGTGTAGAGCCCCGCGTAGCGCTTCTTCGCCTTTGGGAGCTGCCAGCGCGCCGCGAGATGCAGGGCGACGTCGAAGCCGATGTTGTGGCGGGTCCGCGCGTAGCGGTCGCCGGGGTTGCCCAGGCCGACGATCAGCCAGTCGACAGGGCCTCCCCCGCCCTCGCCGCCGGCGCGGCGGCGGAACAGGCCCAGGGCCTACTCCTCTGAGTCGCCGGAGGCGTCGGCGGAGGCGTCCGCGTCGCCGTCGGCGGGGGCCGCGCCCTCGCCGTCCTCGCCCTCGCCGACGAGCGCGGCTTCCTCCTCGACCTCCGACTCGGGCTCCTCCACCTTCGAGGGCGGCGTGATGGTGGCGATGATCGTCTCCTCCGGGTCGTCCAGGAGGACGACGTCGCCGGGGACCGAGATCTCGGAGAGGTGCATCGTGGCGTTGATCTCCATGCCGGAGACGTCGACGACGATGCGCTCGGGGATGTCGGTCGGAAGCGCCTCGATGTTCAGCTCGCGGGAGACGTGCTCGAGCACGCCGCCGTCCTTCACGCCGGGCGCCTCCTCGACGCCCTCGAGCTCGACGGCCACGGTCGTGTGGATCTTCTCGTCGAGGCGGACCTCGAGGAAGTCGACGTGGATGAACTCGTCGCGGACGGGATGGACGTGGCGGTCCTTCAGGATCACCGGGCGCGCCTTCGCGCCTCCGATCGAGAGGTCCATGAGCGCCGCGCCGTCGTGGAGGACGTTGCGCAGGTCGCGGGCGCCCACCTTGAAGGAGGTGGTCTCACCGCCGCCGTAGACGACGCCGGGCACCATTCCGGCGCGGCGGAGCCTGCGGGACTCGCGTGATCCGCGCTCCGTGCGCTCCTCGGCGGAGAGTTGGGGTCGCTTGCCGTCTGCCATGCAGCGGGCCAGTGTAGCTACCCTGCCGCGCATGGCCGACCGAGACCGCGAGATACCGACCGGGAGGATCCGGCGCACGGCGAAGGTCGGCACGGTCCTCGGCACGCAGGGCGCGCGCTACGCCGGCACCCGCGCGGCGAACGTCGCGCGCTCCGGCGACGCGAAGACGGCCGCGCTCGACGCGCGCCATCTCGAGGCCGTCGAGCGGCTCGTGGACGTGCTCGGCACCATGAAGGGCGCTGCGATGAAAGTGGCGCAACTCGCGTCGTTCATCGACACGGACTTCATCCCGGACGAGTACCGCGAGCTGTATCAGGAGAAGCTCGGGAAGCTGCGCTCGGAGGCGCCCGCGATGCCGTGGGAGAAGGTGCGCGGCGTGCTCGAGGAGGAGTGGGCGGAGCCGCCCGAGGAGCTGTTCCAGGACTTCGACCACGAGGCGAGCGCCGCGGCGTCGATCGGGCAGGTGCACCGGGCGGTGCTGCCCGACGGGCGGCGGGTCGCCGTGAAGATCCAGTACCCGGGGATCGCCGACGCGCTGCGCGCCGACATGCAGAACGCCGGGCTGATGCTGCGGATGGCGAAGGCGATGGTGCCGGGCCTCGACGCGAAGGCGGCCGCCGAGGAGCTCAAGGAGCGGGTGCTCGAGGAGCTCGACTACGAGTACGAGGCGCAGAACCAGCGCTCGTTCGCGCGGGCCTACCGGAACCACCCGTTCATCCACGTGCCCGACGTGGTCACGCGGCTGTCCACCACGCGGGTGCTGGTGACCGAGTGGGTGGACGGCAGGGGATTCTCCGAGGTGAAGGGGCTGCCGCAGCCCGAGCGGGACCGCTTCGCGGAGATCGTCTTCCGCTTCTGCTTCGGCTCGATCTACCACATACAGCACTTCAACGCCGACGCCCATCCGGGCAACTACCTGCTGATGGACGACGGGAAGGTGGCGTTCATCGACTTCGGCATGACCAAGCAGCTCGACAAGGAGCAGATCGAGCTGGAGATCGCGGCGCTCGAGGCGGTCTTCGACGACGATCCCGAGCGCCTCCGGGTGGCCCTGCACGACCTCGGGTTCCTGAACAACCCCAAGCGGGTGGATGCCGAGCGCCTGATGGACCACGTCAAGACCGTGGGCGGCTGGTACATGGAGGATCGCGAGGTGACGATCGACTCGGAGCGGGTGATGCGGGCGATCACGGCGGTGTCCGACCCGCGCTCGGAGTTCTTCGACCTGATGCGGCGGGAGAACGTGCCGGCGAACGAGCTGATGGGGCGCCGCATGGAATCGGGCGTGCTGGCCGTGCTGGGCCAGCTGACCGCGACGCGGAACTGGTACCGGATCGGGCGCGAGTGGTGGTTCGCCGAGGAGCCGGCGACCGAGCTCGGCAGGGCGGAGTGGGACTACTTCGAGGCGAAGGGCGAGAAGCGGGTCAAGAAGTTCTCGGCGCGGACGTCCTGAGGTCGGGCGCGTCCGGGAAGGCCTTCGGCAGGCGGCCCGGGTAGTCGGGCGCGATGCGCCGGGCGTGCTCGCCGGCGGGACGGGCGGCGATGGCGTCGCCGAAGTCCTCGAAGGTCATGAAGAGGCGGACGCTGGTGGCGATCTGGAAGTCGGCGAGGTTCGGCGCCGCGCCGCCGATCGTGCCGTCGGCGATGTAGGCGTCGACCTGGTCGATCACGCCTGGGAGCGCGTCGAGGTCGGCGCGGATGTTCTCGTCGGTGGACTCGTTGAAGCGAGCCGACAGGGCGACGAAGGGGGCGGCGGTCTTCACGGCGAGGCCGACGGGCAGCCCCAGCTTCGCGCCCTCGCTGTAGCTGCGAAGCCCCGAGCGGTCGCGCTTGAGCGCCCACCAGATCATGCGGCGGGGCATGGGCTGGAGGACCTCGTCGCCGAAGCGGTTGGCCTCCTCGACGCGGGCGCGCTCGGCCGGGTCCTCCGGGAGCAGGCGCGGCTCGGGCCGGATCTCGTCGAGGGCGACGGCGATCGCGTGCGTGCCCTGGACCTTGCGGCCGTCGATGCGGAGCGCGGGGACGGTGACTCCGGGGAAGCCGGCGGCGCGCAAGACGAGCTTGTGGAGAGCGGGCACGAGGTCGATGCGGCCGTAGTCGATGCCCTTGTGCTCGAGCATGAGGCGCCCGGCAAGGCTCGGGTGGGAGCCCGGGATGACGAAGATGCGGGCCTTCTTCACAGGAACGGCTTCACGGTCATGTCGACGACGACGAGCAACAGGATGGCGAGCTCGAAGACGGCGACGTTGGAGGTCTGGCGGACGTTCTCGAGCACCTCGGGCGAGTCCTCGCCGTGCTCGGCGATCCTGCGGTCGAGGTCCTTGGCCTTGCGGCCGTAGTAGAGCACGCCGATCAGGAAGGAGACGAGCCAGCCGGTCTCGGCGAGGATGATCCAGGTCTCGTGCTCGAGGTCGAGCTCGGCCAGCAGGAGCTGGCCCGCGAGGAACAGGGCGATCGAGAGCGGGGCGAAGATGCGGGGGCCGATCCACGCGGCCTCGCGGGCGAACCCGACGATGCGCTGGGTGTCGCCGCTTGCGAGGGCGCGCCGGCCCCAGACGATGAGCATCGCGGAGCCGCCGACCCAGAGGACGGCGGCGAGGACGTGGACGGTGAGGAGGAAATCCGCCATGCCGCGAGCCTATAGGCCGGGATCCTCAGAACAGCTGGTTCTCGCCGGCGAAGATCTCGGAGACCGAATCGTCGGTGAAGATGCGGCGGACGGAGTCGGCCAGGATGTCGGCGCACGAGAGGACGCGGATCATGCTGGGCGCCCCGTCGCGGAGCGGGATCGTGTCGGTGACGACGATGCCCTCGAGCGGGGAGGCGGTGAGGGTGTCGAAGGCGCCGCCGGAGAAGATTCCGTGGGTGGCGACGGCGAAGACCTCGCGGGCGCCCGCGTCCATCACGGTCTGGGCGCCGGCGGCGAGCGTGCCGCCGGTGTCGATCATGTCGTCGACGATCACGGCGATGCGGCCCTTCACCTTGTCCTCGCCGATCACGTAGCCGATCTCGGCGACCTGCTGGGCGGGGCGCTCCTTCTCGAGCAGGGCGTACTCGGTTCCGATCTTCTGGGCGAACTTGCGCGTGAGCTTCACTCGGCCGGCGTCCGGGGAGATGATGCAGAGCTCGCCGGGGTCGCCGAGCTGGTCGGTGACGTACTGGGCGAGCGCGGGCATGGCGGTCATGTGGTCGACGGGTTTGGAGAAGAAGCCCTGGACCTGCCCGGCGTGGAGGTCCATGGTGAGCAGGCGGTCGGCGCCTACCTCCTCGAGGCACTTGGCGACGAGACGGGCGGTGATGGGCTCGCGGGGGGCCGACTTCTTGTCCTGGCGCGAGTAGCCGTACCAGGGGGTGACGGCGATGACGCGGTGGGCGCTGGCGCCGACGGCGGCGTCGACCATGCAGAGGAGCTCCATCAGGGCGTCGTTCGGCGTGAGGCCGGGCACGCCGCAGGTGGACTGGATGATGAAGAGGTCGGCGCCGCGGATGGAGTCGCCGTAGCGGCAGTAGACCTCGCCGTTCGAGAAGGTCTTGAGGCCGGGGTCGACGAGGGAGACGCCGAGGCGCTCGGCGATCTTGCGCCCAAGCTCCTGGCTGGCGCGGCCGGCGGCGACCATCAGGCGCTTGTCGTAGCCGGCGTCGACGCTCGTGCGCAACGGGCTGGTCTCGGTCTCGAGCGTCATCCCTCGTGCTTCTTCTTCGCGCGTTCCGCGTATCCGTCGACGTTTTCCTGGCGGGCCCTGGCCATGCCGAGCGAGCCCGGCGGGATGTCGTCGGTGATGACCGACCCGGCCCCAGTGTACGCACCGTCGCCGACGTCCACGGGGGCGACGAAGGTGGTGTCGACGCCGGTCTTCACGTCCTTGCCGATCGTCGTGCGGTGCTTTTCGAAGCCGTCGTAGTTGGCGGTGACGTTCGCGGCGGCGATGTTCGAGTTCTCGCCGACGTCGGCGTCGCCGAGGTAGGAGAGGTGCGGGACCTTGGCGCCGCGGCCGATGCGCGAGTTCTTGATCTCGACGAAGGTGCCGATCTTCGCGCCTTCCTCGACGACGGCGCCAGGGCGGAGATAGGCGAAGGGGCCGATGCCGGCGCGGGCGTGGACCTCGGCGCGGTCGAGGTAGGAGTGGAGGACGCGGGCGCCCTCCCCCACCGAGGAGTCGAGGATCGTGGTCTGGGGGCCGATGACGGCGCCCGCGCCGACGCGGGTGGCGCCGCGCAGGACGACGCCCGCGTCGATCACGGCGTCCTCGCCGATCTCGACGCCGGCGTCGATCGAGACGGTCGCGGGCGCGGTGAACGACACGCCGTTGCGCGCGTGCATCGTCAGGAGGCGCTCCTGCGCGAGGCGCTCGACGGCCGCGAGGTCGGCGCGGTCGTTGACGCCCATGGCGCTCGTGGTGTCGCGCGTCGGATGCGCCGAGATGCGTCCGCCGCTCTCGCGGATGAGCGGGAAGACGTCGGTGAGGTAGCGCTCACCGCCGGTCTCGGTGACGCGGTCGAGGGCCGACAGGAGCGCCTCCGCATCGAAGGCGTAGGCGCCGATGTTGATCTCGCGGGTCGCGAGGTGCTCGGGCGCGACTCCCTCGGTGTGCTTCGTCTCGACTATCCGCTCGACGCCGCCGTCGGGGGCGCGAACGATGCGGCCGTAGCCCGCGGGGTCGAGCTCCTCGGTGGTCAGGAGGGTCGCGGCGGCGCCCTCCCGCCCGTGGGTGGCCGCGAGGTCGGCGATCAGCTCGGCGGAGACGAGCGGATGGTCGCCGGAGAGGATCAGGACCGTCTCCGCCGCCGCGATCCGCTCGCGAGCGGCGAGCACGGCCGAGCCGGTGCCCTCCCCCTCGGTCTGCTCGGCGGCGAGTGCGCCCTCGGGGAGCGCGTCTGAGACGCCGGTCCCCGGCCGCACGACGCACACGACCTCGCCGGCTCCCGCCTCGCGCGCGGCGGCGACGATCCAGTGGAGCATCGGGCGCCCGCACACCGGATGCAGGACCTTGGGGACCTCCGAGAGCATGCGAGTGCCGTGGCCGGCGGCCATGACGAGGACGGTGGGCACGTTGCGGAGGCTACCGGCGCCTATGCTGGCGCTGCCGGTGGGGAGTGGTGTAAGTGGCCAGCACGCCGCGCTTTGACCGCGGAAGACCGGGTTCGATCCCTGGCTCCCCAGTTGCGGATTCCGTCCGCCATGCGAACTAGTGTTCGTCCCAATGGTCAGGGGGCCCAGCTACACGGAGCAGGAGGCCCGTGAAGCGGTGGCGGCCTCCCGCAGCATCCATGAAGCGCTGAGGCGCCTCGGCATCTGCAACTCCGGCGGCAGTCACCCCGTCCTGATGAAGTGGATCGAGCGCTGGGGGATCCCCACGGACCATTTCGATCCGGACGCGGTTCGCAACGAAGCGCTCGCGTCGGGTCGAGCCGGACCGAGGCCACTCACCGAGATACTGGTGAAAGGCTCCACCTATCCCAGAGGACACCTCAAGCGCCGCCTCTACGACGAGGGCCTGAAGCAGCGCTCGTGCGAGCTGTGCGGCCAGGGCGAGGAGTGGCGGGGCCGGCGGATGGCCCTCATCCTCGACCACGCGAACGGCGACTCGACCGACAACCGCATCGAGAACCTCAGGATCGTCTGCCCGAACTGCGCCGCCACGCTCGACACGCACTGCGGGCGCAAGAACCGGCTCGAGCGCGACAGGGAGTGCGCGCTCTGCGGCACGGCGTTCGAGGCCCGCTACGCGAGCCAGCGCTACTGCTCGCGGGAGTGCGGCTCGCGGCGGCCCCGCCCCGGTCCACGCCCCGAGCTGCGCCGCGTCGAGCGGCCGCCGCTCGACCAGCTCCGCCGCGAGGTCGCGCTCTACGGCTACCGCGGAACGGGCCGGCTCTACGGCGTCACCGACAACGCGGTCCGCAAGTGGATCCGCGCCCACGAGGCGGAGGCGGCGACGGTGCACCCCGGTCCTCCCCGCGCTCGCGCGGAGGACGGCAGCGTGCGGCCCTAACGCTCCTTGCCCTCGCGCGGCACCCTGCCGGCGGAGGCGCCCGGCTCGAGCGCGGGGCCCGTCTGCTGGGCGATGCCGAGCACGCGCATCGCCTTCAGGCCGAGGCCGAGGCGCTCGCGCCCGTCGGTGGACGAGACGTCGAGCCCCGAGAGGTCCCGGACGCGGTCGAGCCGGTAGCGGATCGTGTGCCTGTGGGTGAACAGGCGCTCGGCCGTCTGGGCGACGTTGCCGTTCTCGTCGAGGAAGGTCTCGAGCGTGCGCACCAGCTCGGTCTCGTACTGCTCGTCGTAGGCGACGAGCGGCGCGAGCGTCTCCTGGTAGAAGCGGTGGAGCTCCGCCGGGTCCTCGCTCATTGCCGGGAGCAGCAGGCGGTAGGCGCCCGTGTCCTCGAACGCGAGCAGCGTCTCGCCGCGCGCCTCGGCCACGTTGGCGGCCAGGAGGGCCTCGGCCCCCGCTCGGTGCAGGTCGGCCGGGTCCTGAGCGGGGCGGCTCCGGGCCACGGCGAACGTGTAGCCGTACAGGTTGGCCTCGAGCTCACGGCGCACGGCGTCGGCGACCTTCACCGGTGCGTCCTCGCCCGTCCCGGGCACGACGATCACGATCTCGCCGAGGTGGTTGGCGGCGTCATGGTCGGCCGTCCAGCGCGAGTTCGGCATCCGCTCGACGCACGCGGCCAGCGCGCCCGCGGCCACGCCGCGGGCGCCGCGCTCCGCGAGCGTCAGGACGCGCGTGCGCCAGTCGCCCTCCTCGGGATGCAACGGGCGCGCCCTGGCGACGATGACCGCCGCGCCCTCGCGCAGGTCCGCCCCGAGCTCGTTCGCGCGAGCCACGATGTTCTCCCTGTCGGTGAGCCGCCGGTCGAGCAGGTCCGCCAGGAGCGTGGCCACGGCCTCGCCGGCCGCGCGCTCCGGCCCGCGCGAGCGCTCCACCTCGAGCGCGATCAGCGTCGCGATCGCCTGGATGGCCTCGTCGGGCGGCGGCACGTCGCGCGCGCGCAGCCGCAGCTCGCCCACGGTCGCCCCGCCCGCCGTGAGCGGCACGCTCTCGGCCCCGCGCTCGAGCGCCAGCACGGCCCGCTCGTCGTCCGGCGAGGCGCACGCCACGGCCAGCACGCCGCCGGCGGCGTCCACCACGGCTACGCTCAGATCGAGCGCCCGGCTCAGCGCGCGGGCGGCCTCCGGGAGGCCCGCGCCGCCCGAGACCGCGGCCGACACGGCGCCCAGGGCATCGAGCAGCCCGGCGCCGCCTGTCTGTCCCTTGGTGGGCGCCACCGCCCGATTGTAGGAGGGACCGCTAGGCCGACTGGGCGTAGATGAGGAAGATCCCCAGACCGATGGCCGCGCCGGCCGCGGCGAGCGAGACGAGGATGTACAGGCTCAGGAAGCCCGCCGCAAAGCGCTCCCAGAGCCGCCCGTACGACGTCCACGCCGGTCGCAGCACGAACGCGACGTAGCCCGCGAACGCCACGAACACCGCGGCGCCGATGGCGATCTGTGTGACGGTGAGGTCAGCCACTCCGCCTCCGATTCTGGCGCATGTGCGAGACGGCCAGCGCGATCGCGCCACACGCGCCGAAGACGCCCAGGCCGAGCGCCCAGCCGCCGACCACGTCGCTCCAGAAGTGCACGCGCAGGTAGACGCGCGTCAGCCCGATCGCGGCGCCCAGCCAGAGGCACGCGAACACGAGCGCGGCGCGGCTCGCGACGTTCGGCAGCGCGCGCCGCGCCGCGATCGCGACCGCGACGTACACCGTCGAGTACGCGGCGTGCCCGCTCGGATAGCTCGAGCCCTCCGCGTCGACGAGCGGCCCGTCCGGGCGCGGCCGGTCGATCCCCGCCTTGGCCGCATGGATCCCCACCGCCACCAGGACGAGCCCGGCGACCAGCACGGCCATGTCCGCCGGGCGCCGCCGCCAGGCGAGCAGCACGGCCGCCATCAGGACGAGCGCGCCCACCACATAGAGGCGGCCGAGGCCCGTGACCACCCGGGCGACGTCCACGGCGCCGCCGGTGCGCAGGTCGTCGGCGAGGTCGAGCCCCACGCGGTCCCCCGCGACCATCCGCCCGCCATCGTCCACGGTGGTGGCCAGCAGCACGAAGCCGAACAGCCCCGCCCCGGCGATGGCCACCGCGGTCGTGAACTCGATCCCGAGTCCCCCGGGCGTGAGCCGGTCGAGCGTGAAGCGCACGGGCGGGGCCGCGATGCGGGCGGCCGGGACGACCAGCTTCCCGTACAGCGGCCGGAGCGCCCGGGCGAGCGGGCGGAGCAGGGGGCGCTCCGCCTGCCGCTCGAGCCAAACCGCCGCCGCGGCGCGCCCCTCGGGCGTGCGCAACCGCCTGTAGGCGAACACCGCAAGCGCCACCAGCCCGACGGTCAGGCCGAAGGCCAGCGTGGCCTTCCCGGCAATGTTCGCCACGCGGTCGAACGAGCGCCAGAAGACATAGCCGAGGACCGCGAACGTCGAACCCCACAGGCCGGTGCCGATCACGCTGTAGGGCAGGAACGCGCCGTAGCGCATCCGCGACGAACCCGCCACGAACGGCGCGAGCGCTCGCACCAGCCCGATGAAGCGCCCGATCAGGATGGTCTTGCCGCCGTGGCGCTGGAAGTAGCGCTCCACCTGCTCCAGACGCTCCTCGGTGATCTTGAAGCGCGGCCCGTGGCGAAGCAGGAACCCCCGCCCGAGCCGGCGGCCGATGAAGAAGCTCGTGGAGTCGCCGAGCACTCCGCACACCCAGATCAGCCCGATGAGAGGAAGGAGCGAGATCTCGCCCTGCCCCGCGACCACCCCGCCCAGGATCACGGTGGTCTCTCCCGGGGCGACCAGCCCGACGAAGGCGCCCGTCTCGAGGAAGGCCATCGCCCCCACCAGCAGGTAGGTCCACTCGCCGAGGGCGGCGCCCAGGTCCTCGATCACGGTCTCCGCGTCGGGCAGGCCGCCGAGCACGCCGCTCGCGTAGACGGCGAGCGCGGCGGCGGCCGCGAGCGCAGCGAACACCCGGCCCCGCCCCAGCGCCCGGCGCCGGGCGAGCGCTCCGGCCGCGATCAACGCGGCCGCGACCGCCGCCGCGATCTCCACGCCACTCATGCCGCCGGGGCGGCCACGAAGGCGCCATCGATCCGCCCGGCCGCGCGCGCGGCGGCCTCGGCCGAGGCGAAGACCCCGAAGGTGGTCGGCCCTGACCCGGTCACCAGCGCGGCGAGCGCGCCGGCCTGGCGCAACTCGCGAAGCGGCGCGCCGAGGTCGGGCCGGAGGCTCCTCGCCGCCGGCTCGAGATCGTTCTGGAGCCTCCCTGCGAGCGCCTCGACCGGCAGCGCGGCGACCGCGCGTAGCGCTCCGGGGTCGAGCCGCTCCCGCGTGGACCGGATGCGGTCGGCCTCGCGATAGACCGCGGCCGTGGACAGCCCCGCCGCCTGCGGGACGAGCACCAGCCACATCTCCGGCAGCGACACGGGCTCCACCCGCTCGCCCGCTCCCGTGACGAGCGCGTGACGCGGCTCGACCTGGCTCGGCACATCGGACCCCAGGCCGGTCGCGATGGCCCGCAGGCGCTCGGCGCCGAGCGGCGCGTCGCTGAGGCGGTCGAGCGCGCGCAGGACCGCCGCGGCGTCCGCCGAGCCCCCGGCGAGCCCCGCGGCGACGGGTATGCGCTTCTCGATCTCGGCGCGCACGGAAGGCGCCGGGGCCTCCCGCCGGTAGGCCTCGATCGCCGCCGCGGCCAGGTTCGGGCCCTCCACTCCGGGGCACACGACCTCGTCCCGGCCGGCAGGCGAGACCGTGACCGTGTCGGCGAGGTCGATCGTGGCGAACAGCGAGCAGATGTCGTGCAGGCCGTCCTCGCGCCGCTGTCCGACGTGGAGCACGAGGTTCACCTTCGCCGGGGCGATCTCGGTCACGCTCACGCGAGCGCCTCCGCGAGCGTCCGGAAGTCCTGGGGCGCGAGCCGCTCCGCCCTGGCGTCCGCCGGGTGTCCCATCTCCTCGAGCGCGGCGCGCGCCCGCTCGCGCACGCCGGGCGGCGCGTCCGCCGCGAGCGCCAGCGAGCCGGCGAGCGCCTTGCGGCGGTGGGCGAACGCGGCGTGCACCAGGTCGCGGACCGCGTCGCCCGGCGCGGCCTCCCGGCGCCGGAGCGAGACGATGGCGGACTCCACGTTCGGCTCGGGATGGAAGACGTGCCGCGAGACCCGCCGCAGGACCTTCACCTCGCAGGAGAGCTGCGCCAGCACCGACGTGGCCCCGTAGGTCTTGGAGCCCGGACCCGACGCGAGCCGCTCCCCCACCTCGCGCTGCACCATCGCGACGACGAGGTCCGCCTCCGGCAGCTCCTCGAGCGCCTTCAGGATCACGGTCGCGGCCACCCCGTACGGAAGGTTCGCCACGACCTTCCCGGGGCGCGGGTCGAGCGCCGCGTAGTCGAGGCCGACCGCGTCCGCCAGGTGCAGGGTCGCGTTGGCGTGCGCGTCGAGGGCGTCGCGCAGCGCGGGCTCCAGCGAGCGGTCCACCTCCACGACGTGGAGGTGCGCCACGCGGGGCGCGAGATGCTCCGAGAGCACGCCGAGACCGCCCCCGACCTCCAGCACCACGTCGGACGGCCCGAGGTCCGCCGCGCGCCCGATCACCTCGAGCAGGTTGTCGTCGATCAGGAAGTTCTGCCCGAGCTCGCGGTTGGGCGAGACACCGAACTCGCGCAGCCTGCGCAGGCTCGCCTGGCGCGGCTCGCTCACCAGCCGAACACCCGCGCGGCGTTCCGCTCCACGGCCCGCTCGAGCTCCTCGTACGAGACACCGCGAAGATCCGCCACGAAGCGCGCCGTGTGCGCGACGTTCGCGGGCACGTTGGGCCGGCCGCGCCGGGGCTGGGGCGAGAGGAACGGGCTGTCGGTCTCCACGAGCAGCAGCTCCTCGGGGACCGCCCGCGCGGCCTGCTGGATGCCGGGCGCCTTCGGGTAGGTGACGTTGCCCGCGAACGAGCAGAGCCAGCCGTGCTCGACGCAGTCCTCCAGCCGGTCGGGGGCCGAGAAGCAGTGGAGGATCACGGTCAGGCCGGCAGCGCGCTCGCGCAGGATCGAGAAGGTGTCGTCCTCGGCCGCGCGGGTGTGGATCACGAGCGGGAGCCCGCTCCGCCGGGCCAGGTCGATGTGGGCCTCGAAGGCGCGGCGCTGGTCCTCGCGCGGCGCACCGTCGCGGTAGTAGTCGAGGCCGGTCTCGCCGATCGCGCGGGCCTTCGGGTGCTCCGCGGCGCGCTCGATCGCCCGGAGAGCCTCGTCGTCGAAGCCGGTCGCCGAGTTCGGGTGGCGGCCGACCACCGCGACCACCTCGTCGTGGCGCTCCGCCGTCGCCAGCGCGTTCTGGACGGACTCGGGGTCGATCCCCACGGTCGCCAGCCGCGTGACCCCGGCCGCCCTGGCCTGCGCCACCACCTCGGCGGTGGGGGCGTCGCACATGTCGAGGTGGCAGTGCGCGTCGACCACGCCGCGCTCCTCAGGCCGGTCGCGGCTCGATGCGGGGAAACAGCGGCTCGAGCGGCTCGACGCGGCGCCCCCCCGGGACCGCCCCCAGGCGCGCCGCGCCCAGGTCGAGGTCCGGTGCCGCCAGCGCGGCGAGGAGCTTCTCGGCGGACTCCGGCAGGAAGGGGTGGACGAGCACCGAGACGACCCGCAGACCCTCGGCGGCCGTGTAGAGAATGCGGTCCACCTCGGCGGCGTCGGCCTCGTCGGCCGCGAGCTTCCACGGCTGGCGCTCCTGGATGAACAGGTTGAGCGCCCTCACGAGCTCCCAGATGTCGGCGAGCGCGCCCGTCAGGTCGCACTCGTCGAGGCGTGCCTGCATCCGCTCCGCCAGATCGTCGAAGGCCGGCGGGAAGGCGTCGTCGAGCGTCGCGTCCGGGAGCATGCCATCGCGATAGCGGCCGACCATCGACAGCGTGCGGCTCGCCAGGTTGCCGTATTCGTTCGCGAGCTCGGCGTTGTAGCGCTGCTCGAGGTCCTCCGGCGCGACCGCGCCGTCCTGCCCGAACCCGACCGCCGCGAACAGGTAGTAGCGCAGCGCGTCGACCCCGAGCTCGTCGATCACGGCGAACGGGTCGATCACGTTGCCGAGCGACTTCGACATCTTGTGGTCACCCTGGAGCAGGTAGCCGTGGATGAACAGCCGCCGCGGCACCTCGAGCCCGGCGGCCATCAGCAGCGCGGGCCAGATGACGGCGTGGAACTTGAGGATGTCCTTGCCGATGAGGTGGACCGACGGCGGCCAGAACTCGCCGGTGAGGTCCTCGCCCTCGTGCGCGAACGCCAGGGCGGTTTGGTAGTTGAGCAGGGCGTCGAACCAGACGTAGAAGACCTGGCCCTCGTCCCACGGCACCGGCACGCCCCAGGACAGCTTCGCCCGCGACAGCGACACGTCCTGGAGACCCTGGGTGATGAACGACAGCGCCTCGTTGTAGCGGTTCCGCGGCAGCACCCAGTCGGGGCGCTCGGCATACAGCCGCTCGAGCGGCTCCTGGAACGCGCCGAGGCGGAAGAACCAGTTGTCCTCCTTCTCGCGCTCGAGCGCGATCAGGTGGATCGGGCACTTGTCGCCCTCGATCAGCTCGGCGTCCGTCTTGAAGTCGGCGCAGCGCGGGCAGTACCAGCCCTCGTAGTGACCCGCGTAGACATACCCGGCGTCGTGGACCAGCTGAAGCACCTCCTGGACGCGGGCGACGTGGCGGGGGTCGCTCGTGCGGATGAAGAAGTCGTTCGTGACGTTCAGCCGCGCCGCGAGGTCGAGGAAGCGCTCGGCGTTGCGGTCGGCCAGCTCCTTCGGCGTCGTGCCGAGCTTCTCCGCGGCCTGGGCGACCGGCTCGCCGTGCTCGTCGGTGCCGGTCAGGAAGAAGGTGCGCTCGCCGCGCTGGCGCATGTGCCGGGCGAGCACGTCGGCGGCGATGGTGGTGTAGGCGTGGCCGAGGTGCGGCTCCGCATTCACGTAGTAGATCGGCGTTGTGACGTAGTAGGCCACGTCCCGGCGATGCTACTGGCGGCCGCCTGCCGCGCCGGAGCCGGGGTCCCGCCCCGGGCGGCGCGCGCCCGAGCCGGCCTCGTCGCGCGGCGGCCGAGCGCCGCCGCCGCGCCCAGTAGCGCAAGGCACGCGACTGCCCAGCCCGGGTCGAGCGCCCGGGCGGGCCGTGGGAGTGGGCGCCTGGGGCGCGGAGAGGCCACCGGCCGTGGCTCGCGGGCGGGCGCGATTGGGGGCGGCGCGGCGCGGGGCGCGCCGGACGGCGGCAGCAGCGAGAGCGGATCGACGTAGCCGTCCCCCTCGCCCTCGCGCCGCACCCCGAGATGGAGGTGCGGTCGGGCGGCGGACCCCCGCCCCGAGGCGCCGCTTCGGGCGATCACCTGGCCCTCGCGCACGCGCTGGCCCGGGCGCACGGCGACCGAGCGCAGATGCAGGTAGGTGACACGTAGCCGCCGCGCCGCATCCAGGACCGAGAGCGACAGGCCGCTGTCCCCCGCGACCCCGGCGAACGCGACGCGGCCCGGACGCGCCGCCCGGACGGCCGTCCCCGGCCGGGCGGCGATGTCGATCCCCCGGTGCATCCCGCGCGCGTAGGAGCCCGGCGAGTGGTCGAAGAACGTGAGGACCTCGCCCCGCGCGGGCCACGTCCAGGCGTCCGCGCCGGCGGGGAGCAGCGCGAGCAGGACGACGGCGAGCGGTGCGATGGGCCTCACGCGGCCGAACGTACGGCCGGCCGGGCTCGGGCGCGAGCGGTTGTGACGCTGCCGCGCCGGAGCGTCACGCGCCCGTCACATCCGGCGCCGGATCGTGGTCTCCACGACCGCCTCACCGAGGCCGGCCCCGACAGAGTGCGCCAACCCCTGCTCAAACGCGGGCCGGGGCGCCCCCGGCGCTCAGTCCCGCTCGGCGGCCGCGCGGTAGAGCGCGTTCGCGGACGAGCCGGTGAGCTCCGCCACGACGGCCGCGGCCTTGCGCGCCTGCGCCCCGGCGTCGATCAGGCGCGCCACGGCGTCCACGGCGGCCGGGTCGGCCCGGTCCGCGGCGACCTGCGGCGGAGCGCCCACGACGAGCACCACCTCGCCCTTCGGCGGCGCGCCCGCGTATCGCTCCGCAAGCGTCGCGGCGTCACCGCGGACGACCTCCTCGTGGAGCTTCGTGAGCTCGCGGCATACGGCGGCGGGCCGGTCGGGGTCGATCGAGGCGAGCGCGGCAAGCGAGGAGGGCAGCCGCCGGGGCGACTCGAACGCCACGAGCGTTCCGCCCGGCTCGCCGAAGAGGCGCTCGAGGTCGCCCCGCTTGCGCGGCAGGAAGCCGACGAAGCGCCAGCGGTCGGCCGGCAGCGCCGAGGCGACGAGCGCCGCCAGCGCCGCCGAGGGCCCCGGCAGCACCTCCACGGGCAGCCCGGCCGCGACACAGGCGCGCACGAGCACGAAGCCGGGGTCCGAGACGAGCGGCGTCCCGGCGTCCGAGACGAGCGCCACCGTGCCGCCGTCCCGCATCCGCTCCACGAGCTCGGCAGCCCGCTTCTCCTCGTTGTGATCGTGGTAGGAGACGAGCGTCGCGCCGACGCCGTAGCGGTCGAGCAGCACGCGCGTGCGGCGGGTGTCCTCGCACGCGACCACGTCCGCGTCACGGAGCGCCGAGAGCACTCTCAGAGTGACGTCCTCCAGGTTCCCGATCGGCGTCGGGCAGACGACGAGCCGGCCGCTCACGAGGCGTCCTCGAGAGCCATCAGCGCGGCCCCGATCATCCCGGCCTCGTCGGCGAAGTGGGCGGCCTCGACCCGGACCTGGTCGCGCGACGGGGCCAGTGCCCGCCGGGCCAGCTCGCGCCGCGCGGGCCCGAGCAGGAGATCGCCCGCGGCGACCACGCCGCCGCCGACCACGACGACCTCCGGGTTGAGGGCGTTCGCGATGTTCGCGATGCCCACGCCCAGGTGCTCGCCCGCCACGTGCATCACCTCGCGCGCCGCGGCGTCGCCGTCGTGGGCCAGCTCCGTCACGAGAGCGCCCGTGATCTCGCGGCCGCGGCCGAGCGCCGCTCCGAGCTCCGAGTCCGGCACGCGGCGCGCCGCCTCCTCGCCCGCGCGACCGATCGCGGGCCCGGAGGCGAACGCCTCCAGGCAGCCGCGGTTCGGGCAGTTCCCCTGGCAAGGCGGGCCGTCCTTGTCGATCACCATGTGCCCCAGCTCTCCGGCGGCGCCGCTCAGGCCCCGGTACACCCGCCCGTCGAGCACGATGCCGCCGCCGATCCCGGTGCCGAGCGTGAGCGCCACGACGAATGCCGAGCCCTTCGCCGCGCCGTGGCGCTGCTCGGCCAGCGCTGCGAGGTTCGCGTCGTTGTCGACCGCGACCGCGAGGCCGAGCCGCTCGCTCATGAGATCGCGGACCGGCACACCGTCGAGCGGCAGGTGCACCGACGAGACCGACCGGCCGGCCGCGAAGTCGACGAGCGAGGGGATCCCGAGGCCCACCCGGGCCACCGACGGCTCCGCCGCCTGCAGCTCCTCGACCGCGTCGATCAGCACGTCCAGCACCTCGCCGGTGTCCTCGCCGCGCCAGCGCCGGTGGGTGCGATGGTGGACGCGGAGGTCCGGCCCCACGACCCCGCCGAGCAGCTTCGTCCCGCCCGCGTCCAGGCCGATGACCAGTGGTCCCTCCACGTCGCGGACGCTACCGCCGCCACGGCGGCTTCGGCGCGGCGGGCGCTATACACACCTGATGCACGCGGGGCCCCCCGGCGGCCAGGAGCCGCCCGAGTACAGCGTCTACCGCTCGCGAAAGCGGTTCCTGGACCGCCTGCGCCCGACCGACGAGCAGGCGCAGCTGCGCTCGCTCAGGCGCCGGAAGGAGCGGGCACCCGGCGCACCGGAGGGGCCGCGGCGACGCAGGCCGCTGACCCGCGGGCGCTTGCTCAAGTGGGTCCTCGGCGCGATCGGGGCGTGGCTTTTGATCTCGGCGATCTCCTTCATGGCCAGCGCGCAGCTCCAGAAGGGGGTCTCCGACAGCGCGGACGCGGCGCTGTCCGGCGGCGGAAGCCTGCTGACGGGCAGCACCATCCTCGTGCTCGGCTCCGACGCCCGGCCGCCCGACTCGAAGGAGCCGGGCGCCAGCACCACCGGCCGGGCCGACAGCATCCTCCTGATCCGCGCCGGCTTCGGCTCGGTGAAGCGCCTCTCGATCCTGCGCGACTCGCTCGCGGAGGTGCCCGGCCACGGCCCCCAGAAGATCAACGCCTCCTACGCGCTCGGGGGGCCGGGGCTCGCGATCCGCACCGTCGAGGGCTTCCTCGGCAACGGGCTGCGGATCAACCACGTCATCGAGATCGACTTCGAGCGCTTCCCCGAGTTCATCGACGCCCTCGGCGGCATCGACATCACGCTGAAGCGCTGCGTCCGCTCGGACCCGTTCGGCGGGCGCAAGTTCAACCTGCCCCGCGGCGAGCACCATCTGAACGGCCGCCAGGCGCTCGCGTTCGCGCGCATCCGCAGGAACCGCTGCGCCCGCAACGAGGACGACCGGGCGCGGGCCCGCCGCCAGCAGCAGGTGCTGTCCTCGATCCGCTCGCGGATCCTCTCCCCCGCGACCTTCCTGCGGCTCCCGCTCGTGAGCTGGGAGGCGCCGCGCACCCTGCGCACCGACATGCGCGGCCCCGGCCTCGCGACGCTGTTCACCGACCTGCTCACCGGCGGGGCGGGCAGCACCCAGGTGCTCGAGCCCTCCGGCGTGGGGCCGCAGGGCAGCCTGACGGTCTCCGAGGAGTCGAAGGCGGCCGCCGTCAGGCGGCTCCTGCGCGACTGATCAGTCCGACGAGGAGGACGAAGAGGAGTCGGACTTCTTCGAGTCCGACGATGACGACGAGGAGGACGAGGACGACGACGAATCGCTCTTCTTCTCGCCGCCCGAGTCGCCGCCCTTCTTCTTCTTGCCGTAGTCGGTGTTGTAGAAGCCCGAGCCCTTGAAATGGACCGCGACCGGATGGAAGACGCGGCGCGCGGGCGCCCCGCAGCTCTCACACGAGCTCATCGCGTCGTCGGTCATGCGTTGCATGACCTCAAAGGTGTGTCCCTTGTCGCAGCGGTACTCGTAGATCGGCATTGGCACTCGGATTATAGGAGTGCCAAAAACGTGCCCGGAACGGGTCGGCTCAGGCCGCGGCCGGGGGCTGCGGCTCGTCGAGATCCTCGAGCAGCGACACCCGGGAGGAATGCCAGACCAGCCAGGCGGTCAGATGCCCGGTGGCGCGGAGGGCCATGGTGACCATCGCCCGGCACCATAACCACGCCGGCGGGAGGCGTCCGCGGCATGTCCGCTCATTGCGCTCTTTTGGTGACTAGGGTTCGGCCCGATGCCCGCCGCTGACACCGTCACGATGGAAAAGGTCGTCTCCCTCTGCAAGCGCAGGGGCTTCATCTTCCAGTCGTCGGAGATCTACGGCGGCCTCGCCTCGACCTACGACTACGGCCACTACGGCGTGCTGCTGAAGTCGAACGTCAAGGCCGAGTGGTGGAAGGCCGTCGTCCAGGAGCGCGACGACGTCGTGGCGCTCGACGCCGCGATCCTGATGCATCCGACGACCTGGGAGGCATCCGGGCACCTCGAGGGCTTCACCGACCCGCTCGTCCAGTGCCTCGGCGACTGCAAGCGCCGCTGGCGCGAGGACCACCTGCGCGAGGAGCAACGGGGGGAGGCCTCCGGCGAAGCCGGTGCCGAGGGGGGCGAAGCCCCCCGTGACGAGCTGAAATGCCCCGAGTGCGGCGGCGACCTCTCCGAGCCGCGCAACTTCAACCTGATGTTCGAGACCCACATGGGTCCCGTCCAGGACGAGGGCTCCCGCGTGTTCCTCCGACCCGAGACGGCCCAGGGCATCTTCGTGAACTTCAAGAACGTGCTCCAGTTCTCGCGCAAGAAGCCCCCTTTCGGGATCGCCCAGGTCGGCAAGTCCTTCCGCAACGAGATCACGCCGGGCAACTTCATCTTCCGCACGCGCGAGTTCGAGCAGATGGAGATCGAGTTCTTCGTCGCGCCGGCCGACGCCGGCGAGTGGCACGAGCGCTGGCTCGCGGACCGCATGCGCTGGTACACCGACCTCGGGATCCGCGCCGACCACCTGCGCCTGCGCGCCCACGACTCCGACGAGCTCTCCCACTACTCGAGCGCCACCTCGGACGTGGAGTACCTCTTCCCGATGGGCTGGTCGGAGCTCGAGGGCATCGCCAACCGCGGCGACTTCGACCTCACCCAGCACGCGAAGTTCTCCCGCGAGAAGCTCGACTACGTGGACTCCTCCACGGGCGACCGCTACGTCCCGCACGTGATCGAGCCCTCGGCCGGCGCGGACCGCGGCACGCTCGCCTTCATGGTCGACGCCTATGACGAGGAGGAGGTGGAGGGCCGCGAGCGCGTGCTGCTGAGGCTCCACCCCAGGCTCGCTCCCGTGAAGGTGGCCGTCCTGCCGCTCGTCAACAAGGACGGCCAGCCGGAGGTGGCACGCGACCTCTACGAGGACCTCCGCAGGCGCATGAGCGCCGAGTACGACACCGGCGGCTCGATCGGCAAGCGCTACCGGCGCCAGGACGAGATCGGCACGCCGTGGGGCGTAACGGTCGACCACCAGACCCTCGAGGACCGCACCGTCACGCTCCGCGACCGCGACTCGCTCGAGCAGGTGCGGATCGCGATCGACGAGGTCGGCCCGGAGCTCGAGCGCCGCCTGGCGGCGCCGTGGAAGTCCCCGAAACTCGGGTAGCGGCCTTGCGCCACACCCCCGGTCCGCCGTAATCTGGGCAGTGAGCTATGCCGCGTCCGGCGGGCGCAGAGACGGGGGGGGCGACTCGTGAACTTCAGATTGAGCTTGGCCGTGCTCGGGGCAGGGGCGCTGTTTGCCACGAGCGGCGGAACGGCGCTTGCGGAGCACGGGGAGGACCCGCCGCCGGACCCGACCGACGACTGCCACCAGACGACCTCGTACGATCCGTTCAGCACGGACCGCGCCGTGACCGTCGGGAACACGACGGTGTACGCCGACGTGAACACGACGATCGGCCTCGGGTACCCGATCGACGCCTACGCCGGAGTGATCGGCACGGAGGGCTACATCGAGGCGGAGACCGGAACCGGGCCGGGGGTCCCGAGCCCGTACGCGCGGATCGACGGCGAGGAGCAGGGCTTCCTCGTCAACGGCGAGGGGCTCGAGGGATACGCGTCCACCGAGGACGGCATCTGCGAGCGCTCCGACTACTTCCCGCCGATCGATCACCCGTAGCCGCCGGCGCCGCGGTCCGGCGCCCGCGCCAGAATCAACGCCATGCAGCCGCTGGTCGAGCACCGCATCGAGGTGGGCGGGGTCGAGACGAGGGCGCTGGAGCTCGAGGGCGGGGGGCCACCGGTCGTCCTGCTCCACGGCTTCGCGGACTCGGCCGACACCTGGCGCTTCACGCTGGACGCGCTCGCGCGGGAGGACCGGCGCGCGATCGCCGTCGACCTTCCGGGCTTCGGTACCGCGCCGGACCTGGAGGAGGGCCCCGTGCTGCCCCAGCTCGACCGCTTCGCCGACGCGCTCGTGGACTGGTTCTGCCCGGCGGGGGCGATCGTGGCCGGCAACTCGCTCGGCGGAGTGGCCGCGCTGCGGCTCGCCGAGCGCAAGGGCGAGCAGCTTCGCGGGGTCGTGCCGATCGCGCCGGCCGGCCTCGACATGGCGCCCTGGCTCACGATCATCGAGTCCGAGCCGCTCGTCCGCGCGCTGCTGGCCTCGCCCGTCCCCGTGCCCGCGCCGCTGATCCACGCGGTCGTCGGCCAGGCCTACCGCAACATCGCGTTCGCCCGCCCGCGGTCGGCCGACGTCCGCGTCGTGCGCTCCTTCTGCTCCCACTTCCGCGACAAGGACGCGGCGAGGCGCTTTCTCGGCATCGGCAGGCGCATGTGGCCCGAGCTCGCGGACCCGTTCCGCTTCGAGCGGGTCTCCTGCCCGGTGCTCGTCGTATGGGGGAGGCAGGACCGGATGGTCCACGCGCGCGGCGCCCAGCGCATCCTGGACGCCGTGCCCGGAGCGCGCGCCGAGCTGATCGAGCGCTGCGGTCACTGCCCCCAGGTCGAGGCGCCCGAGCGCTTCGCCGAGATCCTGCTCGAGTTCCCGCAGGCACGGGCCCAGGCCGCCGCCTGCTCCCGCCCCGGGGCGGGAGCGTCCCGGAGCAGTGCCAATACAGGACGCCGCGGGACGTTCGGCGGGGCGAGACGTAACATTTTGCGCGTGAAGCTCCCCTCGCCCCGCTCGCTCGCGCCCTCGGTCGACGCGCTCTGCGACGCCGGCGCGAACGCCTGGGACATGTTCGTGGGCGGCGGCGTCGCGGACGCGGAGCCCCTCCCCGCCTCGATCGTGGACGAGGGGCCACAGCGGACGATCTACCGCTACCACCCCGTGCGCGGCGCCCGCCGCGCGGCCCGCGCGCCCGTGCTGCTCGTGCCGCCGCTCGCGGCGCCCGCCACCTGCTTCGACCTGCGCCGCGGCTGCTCGCTCGCCGAGCACCTCGTCGGGCTCGGCTACCCGGTCTACCTAGTGGACTACGGGGCGATCGCCTTCAGCGACCGCGACCTCGGCCTCGAGCACTGGATCGAGGGCGTGATCCCGGAGGCCGTGCGGGCCGTGTCGGCCGATGCGGGCGGCGCGCCCGTACAGGTCGTCGGCTGGTGCCTCGGCGGGATCATGGCGCTGCTCGCCACGGCCGCCGACGAGGACCTGCCGGTGCACTCGCTCGCGCTCGTAGCGAGTCCCTTCGACTTCACCCAGGTCCGCATGATGGCCCCGGTCCGCGAGCTCGCCCGGCTCACCGGCGGGCGGCTCGGCACGGCGCTCTACCGGACGCTCGGCGGCGCGCCCGCGTCGCTCGTCTCGATCGGCTTCCGCCTGACGGCGATCGATCGCCTGCTCACGAAGCCGCTCTTCATCGGCCAGAACCTGGCCGACCGCGACCAGCTCGCGCACATGGAGGCCGTCGACCGCTACATGGCGAACATGCTGGCCTACCCCGGCCGCACCTTCGGCCAGCTCTACCACCGCTTCTTCCGCGTCAACGAGCTCGCGCAGGGACGCTTCGACACCGGGGAGCGGGTGATCGACCTGGCGAACGTGCGGGTGCCGGTCCTGTCCGTGGCCGGGTCGGCCGACGTGCTCGCGCCGGAGGCGGCGGTCGAGGCGGTCACCGGGCTCCTCCCGAACGCGCCCGAGGTTCGCTTCCACACCGCGCCGGGCGGGCACCTCGGCGTGCTCACCGGCCGCTCGGCCCGGAACACCACCTGGGCCCACCTCGACGAGTTCCTCGCCGACCACGACCCCGCGCGCGAGGAACGCGTTCCGCGGGCCGCGTAACCTCCCGTCCCATGAGCACCGCCGCGCTGGACCAGATCACCTACGACGACCTCTACGCCCGCTGGGAGAGGGGCAACTGGAGGGCGACGGAGATCGACTTCTCCGAGGATCGCGTCCACTGGCACGAGCGGTTCGGCGAGATCGAGCGCAAGGCGGCGCTCTGGAACTACTCACTGTTCCTCCACGGCGAGGACTCGGTGGCCGACAACCTCTCCCCCTACATCGACGCGGCCCCGCGCGAGGAGCACAAGTACTTCCTCGCCACCCAGCAGGTCGACGAGGCGCGCCACGCCGTCTTCTTCGGGCGCTTCATGCGCGAGGTGGTCGAGCGCGGCGACTCCTACGCCTCCTCGCTCGCCGCGACCGAGCCCGAGCTCACCTGGGGCTTCCGTCGCGTGTTCGCCCGCCTCGACCGGATGGCCGAGGAGCTGCGGCGCGACCGCTCCCGCCCGATGCTCGCCCGCGGGATCATGCTCTACCACATCATCATCGAGGCGACGCTCGCCCAGCCCGGGCAGCACTTCATCGAGAGCTACCTCCAGGACCGCGGCTTGATGCCGGGCTTCCAGGCGGGCATGAAGAACGTCGCCCTCGACGAGCAGCGCCACATCGGCTTCGGCGTGAAGCTCCTGTCAGAGCTGATCGCAGACGACACGGAGGCGCGCGAGGCCTCGCTCGAGCTGCTCTCGGAGATGGTCCCCTCGGCCGTCGCCGTCTTCGTGCCCCCGGACTGGGACCGCCGCTACACCGAGTGCTTCGGCTTCACGCTCGAGGAGATCTACGCCGAGGGGACGCAATCGGTCTGGACGAAGCTCCGCACGGCCGGCTTCACCGAGGAGGAGATCGCGCGCTCGATGCGCCTGCGCGCGGACCTGACTCCCGAGGAGCGGGCCGCGCGCGCCATCACCCTCCTGCAGGCGAACGTGCTCGGCGAGGGCATCGCCCCGCCCTCGACCGACCCGGAGATCATGGGCCTCTTCTTCGAGACGATGGCCGACGCGGTCGACCCGCGGCACTCCCCGGAGCGGCCGGTGACGATCCAGTGGGACTTCAAGGACGCCGAGCCCTGGCACCTGCGGATCGACAACGGCTCGACGAGCGCGCAGGCCGGCCGCGCGCCCGACCCGGACCTCACCTTCCGCTGCCGCTTCGGCGACTGGGTGGACGTGGCGTCCGGCCGCGCCGACGCGAGGCGCTCGCTCGTCACGGGCAGGATCCGCCCGAAGGGGAGCCTGAAGCTCCTCTGGCGCTCGCAGCACCTGTTCGGGCGCTGATGGCGCCGCCTCAGCGCCGGATGAGCGTCGCGGCGATCGCCGGGGAAAACGCGCTCTCGCCCGGCGCCCGCGACGGGTTCCTGGCCGCGTTCAGGACCTGGCGGGCGTCGGGCTGAGCGCCTCGCCCGACCGTCCCGATGCCTCGAAGTCGGCGCGCGGGAGCACGCGCGCGAGCGGCTTCGGAAGCCACCAGTTCCAGCGGCCGAGGAGCTCCATCGTGGCCGGGACGAGCACGAGCCGCACGATCGTCGCGTCGAGGGCGATGGCCACGGCGAGGCCGAGGCCGATCTCCTTCACCGAGGGCACGCCCGTGCCGGCGAACACGGAGAAGACCGCGACCATGATGAGGGCCGCGCTCGTGATCGTCTTCGCGCTCGCCCGCAGGCCCTCGGCCACGGCCCGGCGCGTGTCGCCCGTCGCGTCGTAGCGCTCGCGGATGCGCGTGAGCAGGAAGACCTCGTAGTCCATCGACAGGCCGAAGACGATCGCCAGCAGGAACGGCGGGGTCATGGTGTTGATGTAGCCGAGCGACTGGAACCCGAGGAAGCCGTCGATCCAGCCGTACTGGAAGATCGCGACGAGAACGCCGTAGGCGGCGCCCACCGTCAGGAGGTTCATGACGACCGCCTTGAGCGGGAGCACGACCGAGCGCAGGAGCACGAGCAGCACGAGGTAGCTGAACGCGGCGACGAACAGCAGGATCTTCCACATCGAGCCCGACACGGCGTCCTTGAAGTCCTCGACCTGCGCGGTCGAGCCGCCGACGGAGATCGCGGCGACGCGCGAGAGGCCCTCGCCGCTGCCCGCGCCCTCGCGGAGGCGGTCGATGAGCGCGCGCGCCTCGGGGCTCTCGGGGTCGTGGCGTGGCACGGCGGAGATCAGCACGCTGCGGCCGTCGCCCGAGGGCACGGGCTCGGCGACGCTCGCGACCTCCGGGTCGGCTGCGAGCGCGGCGGCATAGGCGGATACCGCCGACTCGTTGGCCGTGTCCGAGTAGCGGCCGGAGCCGAACTCGGCGAGCACGCGCGCCGGGGCGGCGGAGCCGGGGCCGTTGGCCTGGGCGGCAAGCTCCGCGCCGACGCGGGTCTCGTGGCCCTCGGGGAACTGGCGCAGGGCGCCGTCGCCCCACTCGAGCGAGAGCGTGGGTATCGCCAGCACGAGCAGCAGGGCGGCGCTCACCGCGGCCGCCACGCCCGGGCGGCGCGTGACGCGGCTCGTCCAGCGCGACCAGAAGTCCGGCCTCGGCGCGCGGGTCGGGCTCGTGGACCCGCGCCGCCGCGGCCGCCACGTGCGCGCGGCGATCGAGAGGATCACGGCGAGCCGCCCGCGAGCGTAGGCCCGGTGGCCGAGGACGCGCAGCATCGCGGGGAGCAGCGTGACCGCGGCGAGGACCGAGATGGCGACGACGACGATCGCGCCGACGGCCATCGAGCGGATCGTCTGGGCCTCGACGAGGAACAGGCCCGCCAGCGAGATCATCACCGTCAGGCCCGAGAAGGCGACGGCGAGACCGGAGGTGCGCAGCGCGACGCGGCGCGCGTCCTCCGGCTCCATCCCCGCACGGATCTCTTCGCGGTAGCGGGCGAGCACGAAGAGCGAGTAGTCGACGGCGACGCCGATGCCGATCATCGAGGCGACGTTCGTGACGAAGACCGACATGTCGGCGGTCTGCGAGAGGAAGTAGATGGCGGCCCCCGTCAGGGCGACGGACGCGAACCCGAGCGCCAGCGGCAGTGCGGCGGCGGCGAGCGAGCCGAAGACGGCGAGCAGGATCAGGAGCACGATCGGGAAGCCGGTGACCTCGGCGGCCTCGAGGTCCTCCTTGGAGAGGTCCTGCATCCCCGCCCAGAGCGCCGCCTGGCCGACCAGGTAGGGCTCGACCCCGTTGCGGGGCCCCGTCCCGACCTCGAGCTCGGCGCGGAGGTCGACGGCGAGGTCGGCGACGGCGTTGGCATCGCCGCGCACGTCCAGGGGGACGATCGTGACCGGCGCGGCGCCGGCCTCGCGCTTCGCGGCGGCGGCGGCGCGCTCGGAGAGCTCGACGTGCGGCAGGCGGGCGGTCGTGTCCGCGACCCGGTCGATCTCGCCCCGGACCGCGGCAGCGTCGCCGCCCTCGCGCAGGGCGATGACCACCGCGAGCTGGCGGTCCTGGGCGTTCTCGAACCCGGCGAGCGCCTCGTCCACGGCCTCCGAGCCGGAGCCCGGGATGGAGAAGCCGCCGCTCGTGAGGTCCTCGGTCTGGCGGACCGCGAACGGCAGCGCGGCGAGCAGCACGACGAGCCACGCGAGCAGCACGAGGCGGCGCCTGCGCTCGAGGAATCCGCTCAACCTGTCCATGGCCTGCTGCATCGCGTCGCTCCTAGGGGTCTCGAGTTCCGTCTCCCGGGCAGTTTGGCTGGCCAGCCAGTCAGGAGTGTGTGACGCTGCTCACGGAGCGGCTCCGCGGGCTATGGGAGCGCCGCCTCAGTCGCGGGCGCCGAGCATGTGGCGCGCGGCGCCGATCCCGGTCGCGAAGGCGCCCGAGCTGTCCCAGTCCGGATCGGACAGGACCTGGAGCGCGATCCCGTCGCCCAGGGCGAACAGGACCGATGCGACCGACTCCGCATCGCCGCGCAGCTCGACCACGCCGGCGGCCTCCTTCTCGCGCAGCGCGCCGGCCACATGCGAGCGGACCACGTGGTAGAGCTCCTTCATCGCCTCGCGCAGGTCCTCGTTGTGGCGTGAGGCGGTGAACAGCTCGAAGATCAGGCCGAACTGGGCCGGGTCGTGCTCGAGGAAGTCCTCGAGATGGGCGACGAGGGCGGCGACGATCGAGTCGACCGAGTCGGCGGCGGCGAGCTGGCGCTCGAGCCGCTCCATCTGGATGTCGCAGTCCTTGCGGACCACCTCGACGAGCAACCGCTCCTTCGTGCCGAAGTAATAGTGGAGCAGCCCCCGCGAGACGCCCGCCGCGGAGGCGACGTGGTCGAAGGTCGCGCCGGCGGCCCCGCGCTCGGCGACCGAGGCGCGCATGGCCTGGATGATGCGCTGTGCCTTCTCGCCCTCGAGGCCGCGCTCGCCCTTGACGGTGGCTTCCACTCGCCTGATGCTAGCTGGCCGGCCAGCCAATGGGAAGGTCCCCGCCCGCGCGCGGGACCCCGGGCCTTGAGGGCTGGCGCGTCCATGACGATACCCTCGCGAACGCGTGAAGAGAAGCACGACAGCCCTGCTCGCGGCCCTGGTCGCCGCCGTCCCGACCGCCCTGGCGGTGGCCCGGGAGGACGCCGGGACCGCGCGGGCGCCGCAGGCGACGGCATCCGCGTACGCGCGTGAGGACTCCGGCAACCGCACGGGCTACGTGACGGCCCGGCGAGGCCAGTCGAAGACGGGCGCGGGGACGGAGGCGTCCGCCGAGGTCGACGGGCGGCGCGCCGTCTCGAGCGCCGGCGCAGACGTCTCCGAGGTCAGCATCTTCGACGGCCTGGTGACCGCCGACCGCGTCGAGGTGACGGCCGACGCCTCGCGCGGGCGAACCCGCACCGGGGGCACCGTCGTGGCGCTGCGGGTCGACGGCCGCCGCGTGGAGTCGGGGCGGGGCGCCTCCCATGACCTCGCGGGGCAGGGCACCCTCGCGGTGCTCACCACGAAGGACGACGGCATCACCGGCCTCGACGCCCGCCTGACGAAGGACTACAGGGGCCACCCCGCCGGGAGCCGCGTCATCGTCGGCTTCGCGCGGGCGAGTGCGCGCGACGGGTCCGCGCCGGCGGCGCGGGACAGGCCCGCCTCGGAGCGGCGGCGCGCCACGCCTCGCCGCGAGCGGCCCGAGCGCAGGCGGCGCCAGCGCAGGCGCCCCACCGCCGAGGAGCGCGAGGCCGAGCGCCGCGCGGCGCCACGCCTCGACGTGCTGCCGACCGGGGGCGGCTACGCCTTCCCCGTCTACGGCGACGAGACCACCTACTCCGACGACTGGGGCGCGCCACGCCAGCACACCGGGCAGCACGAGGGCAACGACATCTTCGCCCCCGCCGGCACGCCGGTCGTCGCCGTCACCGACGGGCGCCTCTACCGCGTCGGGACGCGCCGGATCCCGGGCAACCGCCTGTGGCTGCGGAACTCGCGCGGCGACACCTTCTTCTACGCCCACCTGTCGGCCTTCTCCGAGGCGGCTCGCAACGGCGCGGACGTGCGCGCCGGCCAGGTGCTCGGCTTCGTGGGCAGCACGGGCGACGCCGAGCAGACCCCGCCCCACCTCCACTTCGAGGTCCACCCACTCGACGGCGAGGCGGTCAACCCCTACCCCTTCCTGCGGGCGTGGCAGGAGCGCCGCGACGTCCCCGCCGCCGCCTGGCTCACGCGCTACGGCGCGGACCCCGGCTCGCGCCCGGGCGCGCTCGTCGTCGTCAAGGACTACCTGGAGCCGTGACCCCGGAGAGGCCCCGCGTCCACGTCATCGCGCTCGGGGGGACGATCGCGATGACGGGGTCGCCCGCGCGGCCCGCGCGTAGCGGCGAGGAGCTCGTCGCGGCGGTGCCGGGGCTCGGCGACATCGCGGACGTCTCGGTCGAGCAGCTCTCGAACGTGCCCGGGTCGGAGCTGACGCCGCGCGCGATGGCCGAGGCCGTGGCCGCCGCCGAGCGCGCGGCCGATGACGGCGCGGCGGGGATCGTCGTGCTCCAGGGCACGGACACGATCGAGGAGTCCGCGGACCTGGCGGCGCTCGTCTGGCGCTCCGAGGCCCCGATCGTCTTCACCGGCGCGATGCGCCCCGGAGGCGCGGTCAGCGCGGACGGCCCGGGGAACCTCCTCGACGCGGTCGCGCTCGCGGCCTCCCCGACCGCCCAGGGCGCGGGCTCCCTGGTCTGCTTCGACGGCCTCGTCCACGCCGGGCACGAGGCGGTGAAGTCGCATTCATGGCGGACGGAGGGCTTCGCCTCCGACGCGCCGCTCGGCCGGGTCCGGGAGGGCCTGCCCGAGCTGACCGCGCCGCGCCCCCGCCCGCGCCCCCTCGGCGCCGTCGCCGATGCCCTCCGGGGGGACCTCGAGGCCCACGTCCCGATCGTCACCGCCGCCGCCGGCATCGACTCCCGCCCGATCGACGCGGCGCTCGCCGAAGGGGTGGCGGCGCTCGTGGTCGTGGCGCTCGGCGCGGGCCACCTCCCCACGCCCATGCTCCCGGCGCTCGACCGGGCGCTCGCCGGCGGCCTGCCGGTGGCCGTCTGCGCGCGCACCCACCTCGGCGGCACGCTCACGCGCACCTACGGCTTCGAGGGCTCGGAGAGCGACCTCGCCCGGCGCGGGGCGATCCTCGCGGGCGCCGCATCCCCGCTCAAGGCGCGGATCAGGCTCGTGACCGGGCTCGCGCTCGGCGCCGACCCGGCCCGGGCGGTAAAGGCCGCCGGCCCCTGACCCGATGGGGTGGGTGCGGGCGCGGTGTTTCGCCCAGAGGCGCCGCGTCCGCTAGCGGAAGTCGGCCGGCGTGATGCGGTCCGCGGAGAGCGCAGCCGAGAACGAGGCGACCCAAGCCGCCATCGCCTCCGCCTGCGCGTGCTCCAGGGCAACGAGGATCTCCTGGGTGCCGGCGTCGAGCGCTTCCTCGAGCCAGGCGACGGCGCCCGAATCGAAGAGGCTTCGCTCGCTCCAGCCACATTCCGGGCAGCGGAGCGCCACCTCCCAGGTCTCCTCGCCGTGCATCTGCCAGTCGTCGGCCTGAAGCAGGTGCGAGCTGCAAGTCGGGCACAGAATCTGAGTGCGGTCCATGGGTGATTGAACACATGGACCGGCGCGAGGTTGAGGAGTTCGGCGGTTCGCGTAAGCGGCGCTTAAGGAAAACGGGGGGCGCCTCGCGGCGCCCCCCGTCGAAAACCGGTGACGGCCTGCTCTAGGACGAGCTGCCGACGGCCTCCGTGGCCGGAGTGGGCGAGGTGGTCGAGGTGTACTCGAACTCCTCCTCCGCTCCGAACAGTGCGTCGAGCACCTTCTTGCGCAGGCCCTCGCTGAGGGCGAGCGCCAGACCGGCGCCGACGAGAACCACGACGAGCCCACGGCCACGGCGCTTCTTGCGCCGCTTCCCGCCCCGGAGGGAGTCGGCAGCCTCACGCAATGACGAGGCTGCCTCCTTGAGCTCCTTCTGGACCTTCTTGTCATCCATGATCGCCCGGGTCGGGCCCTTGCCGTTCATGCGTGAGTAGGCCTTGCGGGCGGAGTCGAAGGCCGTCCGCAGGTTGTCCCGAAGCTCCTCGTCCTCGACGAGGCGCTGCACATACGGGTTGGACTGCGCGGCCTTGCCCGCCGCAAAGGCGCCGGCCCCGGCCTTCGCAACCTTCTTCTTCGCTGCCATACCTCTCCTCGGGGTCCGCTGCTGGTTTGCCTGAGGGAGACGATACCCGCCGCGTGGCCTCGGGTCACCCCCCGGCCGGCTCCAGCGCCTCCTTGAGGACCTTTTCGATGCTGTCGACCCACACGAACTCCATCGCCTTCACCAGGTTCGGAGGGAAATCGGCGGCGTCCTCGCGGTTCTGCCGCGGGGCGATCACGCGCTTGATCCCGTTGCGCTGGGCCGCGAGCGACTTCTCCTTGAGGCCGCCGATCGGGAGCACCTGGCCGGTCAGCGTGACCTCGCCCGTCATGGCGGTGTCGGAGCGCATCGGCCGCCCCGTCGCCAGCGAGACGATCGCCGTGGCCATCGTAATCCCGGCGCTCGGCCCGTCCTTCGGGATCGCCCCGGCGGGGACGTGCACGTGCACGTCGCGCTCGGAGAACCAGTCCGCGCCCACGTCCCGGCCCCAGCGCGAGATGTTCGCGCGCGCCCACGAATGGGCGGCATGGGCGGACTCGCGCATCACATCGCCGAGCTGGCCGGTGACCTGGAGGTTGCCCTTGCCCGGGTACGCGGTCGCCTCCACGAACAGCACGTCGCCGCCTACGGGCGTCCACGCGAGGCCGGTGGCCACCCCGGGCTCGGCGGTGCGGCGCCCCGGATCGGGCTGGATGCGCCGCCTGCCCAGCAGCTCGGTGACCGCGCGCTTCGTGATCGTGCGCTTGCGGCTGCGGGTGCCCTCGGCGAACTCGCGGGCGACCTTGCGGCAGACGGCGCCGACCTCGCGCTCGAGGTTGCGAACGCCCGCCTCGCGGGTGTAGCCCTCGACGATCAGCCGCAGCGCATCGTCCTTGAACTCGATCTTCGACTTCGACAGGCCGTTGCGCTCGATCTGGCGGGGAACGAGGTAGCGCTTCGCGATCTGGACCTTCTCGTCCTCGGTGTAGCCCGCGAGCTGGATGATCTCCATGCGGTCGCGCAGCGGCCCGGGGATGCGATCGAGCTCGTTCGCCGTGGTGATGAACATCACCCGCGAGAGGTCGAACGGCAGGTCGAGGTAGTGGTCGCGGAAGGTCGAGTTCTGCTCGGGGTCGAGCACCTCGAGCATCGCGCTCGCGGGGTCGCCGCGGAAATCGGCGCCCATCTTGTCGATCTCGTCGATCATGAGCACCGGGTTGTTCGAGCCGGCGTCGCGGAGGGCCCGGATGATGGTGCCCGGAAGCGCGCCGATGTAGGTGCGGCGGTGGCCGCGGATCTCGGACTCGTCGCGGACGCCACCCACCGAGAGTCGCTCGAAGTTGCGCCCCATCGCCGCGGCGATCGAGCGTCCGAGCGAGGTCTTGCCCACGCCGGGCGGGCCCGCGAAGCAGAGGATCCCGGCGGCCGCGCCGGGCTTCAGCTTCTGCACGGCGAGGAACTCGAGGATGCGGTCCTTGACGGGCTCGATGTCGTAGTGGTCCCGGTCGAGCTGGCGGCGGGCCTTCTTGAGGTCGAGGTCGTCTGCCGTGGACGCGGACCACGGCAGCGAGACGATCCACTCCAGGTAGGTGCGGATCACTCCGTGCTCGGCGGCCTGCGGCGGCAGCTTCTCGAGCCGTGAGAGCTCGCGCTCGGCCTGTTTCAGGGCGTGCTCTGGTAGGTCCGCCGCCTCGATCTGCTCGCGCAGGTCCTGGGCCTCGGCCTCCTGCTCGTCCACCTCCCCGAGCTCGCGGCGGATAGCGTCGAGCTGCTGGCGGAGGAAGTACTCGCGCTGGG
>DATMJO010000110.1:0-10215 GCA_035553855.1 Thermoleophilaceae bacterium
GCTCTCGAGCGGCCGAATGCTGCTCGGCATTGGATCCTCCGGCCCGCAGGTGGCGGAGGGCTGGCACGGCCAGCGCTTCGCGAAGCAGTTGCAGCGCACCCGCGAGTACGTCGCGATCGTGCGCAAGGCGCTCGCGCGCGAGCGACTCGAGTTCCAGGGCGAGTCCTACACCCTGCCGCTGCCCGACGGCCCGGGCAAGGCGCTCAAGCTGATGATCGCGCCAGTGCAGGAGAAGATCCCGATCTACATCGCGGCGATCGGGCCGAAGAACACGGCGCTCTGCGGCGAGATCGCCGACGGCTGGCTGCCCACGTTCTTCTCGCCCGAGCACGTGGGCGAGTCGCGCGAGCTGCTGGAGGAGGGCGCGAAGCGGGCCGGCAAGCCGCTGGCGGACGACTTCGACATCGCGCCGAACGTGAACGTCGCGATCGACGACGACGAGGCCCGGGCGCGGGACATGATGCGCCCGCTGCTCGCTCTCTACGTCGGCGGGATGGGCTCGCGCGAGAAGAACTTCTACAACGCGCTGATGTGCCGCTACGGCTTCGAGGAGCAGGCGAAGGTCGTGCAGGACCTCTACCTCGAGGGCAAGCGGGACGAGGCCGGCGCCGCGCTCCCGGACGAGCTGATCGACATGGTCACGATCTGCGGGCCGAAGGAGAAGGTGCGAGACCGGCTCGCGGTCTATCGCGACGCGGGCGTCGGCACCGTGATCCTCGGGCCGATGGCGTTCGACTTCGAGTCGCGGCTGCGGATGACCCGCGAGCTCGCCGAGCTGGCCTGAGCTCCCCCGGGCCGCAGCGCTTCCTGCTCGCCGCGTTCGGCGATCCCGGCCACGCGTTCCCCGCCATCGCGCTCGGCCGGGCGCTGGCGGGACGCGGCCACGAGGTGTGGCTGCAGACCTGGAAGCGCTGGGAGGAGCACGTCGAGCGCGAGCGGATGCGCTTCTGCCCGGCGCCGGAGTACCAGGTGTTCCCCACGCGCGAGCGGCCGCTCAAGCCCTACGAGGCGGCGGTGCTCGCCGCCGAGGAGACCCGGCCCCTGATCCGCGAGTTCCGCCCGCACGCGGTGGTGGCGGACATCCTCACGATCGCGGCGGGACTCGCAGCGGAGGCGGAGGAGGTGCCCTGGGCCACGCTCGTCCCACACGTCCTTCCCACCCCGGCCCCCGGCTTTCCGCCCTACTCGATCGGCGCGCGCCTGCCGCGCACGCGCGCGGGACGGATGCTCTGGCGCTCGATGGAGCCGATCGTGCGGACCGGCGAGAAGCGCGGCCGCGACGAGCTGAACGAGACGCGGCGGCGCGTCGGGCTGCCGCCCGTCGCCCACCTCCACGGCGGCATCTCGCGGCAGCTCGCGCTGGTGGCCACCTTCCCCCAGCTCGAGTACCCGCGGCCGTGGGACCCCGGCATGCGGGTGACGGGGCCACTCCTGTGGGAGCAGCCCTTCGGCGAGGTGGACCCGCCGCCCGGCGACGACCCGCTCGTGCTGGTCGCCCCCAGCACGTCGCAGGACCCCGGGCAGCGGATGCTGCTCGCCGCCCTCGAGGGCCTGGCCGGCGAGCCGGTGCGCGTGCTCGCGACGACGAACCGCAGGCCGCCGCCGCGGCCCGTGGACGTGCCCGGGAACGCCCGGCTCGTGGACTGGCTCTCCTATGCGCGCACGATGCCCATGTGCGACGCGGTGGTCTGTCACGCGGGACATGGCACGGTCGCCCGCGCGCTCGCCTGCGGGGCTCCCGTGGTGGCGTGCCCCGCTGCGGGCGACATGGCCGAGAACGCCTCGCGCGTAGCCTGGGCGGGCGTGGGCGTGTCGCTGCCGCGCCGGTTCGTGACGCCGCGGGCGATCAGACTGGCGATGAGGAGGGTGCTCGGAGAGGAGTCCTACTCGCGGCGCGCGCGCGGCCTCGCCGACTGGGCGGAGGGCCGCGACGGTGGCGAGACGGCCGCCGACGCGCTCGAGCGATTCGCCGGGCGCTGAGACGCGACCAGCCGGCCCGCCTTCGAGCCAGGCGCTTTCCGCCTGCCCGGGTTTCGCCCGCCGTCGAGAACGGACAGGAGCGCGGCGACCACGCGGGGGTCGAACTGGGTGCCGGCGTTGTCCTCAAGCTCCCGGCACGCCACTTCCCATGGCAGCGCCTTGCGGTAGGGGCGATCACTGACCATCGCGTGGTATGCGTCGCACACCAGCACGATCCGGCTTGCAAGGGGAATGTCGGTGCCGGCGAGGCCGTCTGGGTAGCCGGTGCCGTCGAAGCGTTCGTGCTCGGCGCGCACCGCCGGGACGAGCCGGCGCAGCGAGTCCACGGAACCGACAATCCGCGCTCCGATCTCGGGATGGGCTCGCATGACCTCCCACTCGGCAGCGGTCAGAGCCCCAGGTTTCCGCAGGATGCTGTCGGGGATTCCGACCTTCCCGATGTCGTGGAGCAGCGCAACAGATCGTAGGTCCGCGACCTCCGACTCGGAGCATCCCAGCCGGGTCGCGCACTCCGTGGCCAGCGCTACGACCGAAGCCGAATGCCCGGCCGAGTAGGCATCGCGGGCATCGAGGGATGCGAGCAGCGCCGCGAGAGCGGCCGAGTGCGCGCGCGCCTCGGAGCGGCGCACGGCCTCGTCCTCTCGCTCCACGGCGCGGGCCGCGAGCTTGGCGAGCAGCCGCACGAACTGGACCTCACGGCCACCCAGACTCTTCTCGTCGTGGTCGGCGCAGCACAACGTGCCGTAGAGAGTGCCGTCCGAGAGCACGACCGGGACGCCGACGTAGGCGGCGATGCCCGCGCTCTCCGTAACCTCCAGGTCGCTGACCGCCGGCACGCTGTGCGCGTCGCCGATCGCGTTCGGGATCACCCCGTCCAGCATTCGCTGGCAGTAGGAGTCGGTGAGCGGGATCTCCGTGCCGCGCGTCAGCCCGAAGGAGTCGGCATCCCCGTTCACGTCGCGAACGCACTGAACGCCGTCCTCGAACTCGGACAGGTACGCGATGTCCATCTCGAGCATCTCCCGGACGGTCTCCAAGACCTCCTCGACCGTGCCCCAGGCTTCCTTCCCCAGCGGCTTCGGCATCGTCCTCCCTTCCGTGCCAGGATGGTGGCGACGAAATACCCGTAGGGCGGGCTTTCGTAAACGGCCTCCCGGGGCGGGTCCCTGGGTGCCCGCTCCGAGGCACCCACGCCGACCACCCCGCCTTTGGGGGGGAGACCGTAGCTCCGGGGGTGGGACTCGAACCCACAACCTGCCGGTTAACAGCCGGCCGCTACTGCCAATTGAGCTACCCCGGACCGTCCATTTGGGGTATGCCTACTCGGCTTCCCCTTCGGCATGATAGTTCACGTGCCCCGCCTCGACCTCAGCGTGGCAGTTCGCGCACAGGAGGACGCACTTTCTTGCTTCTGTGCGGGCCCGCTGGAGAGATCGCGCCATTCCCCGGGCCCCGAGGCTGAACGACTTCCCGTTCGGATCGACATGATGGAAGTGAAGTGCGGCGGCGCAGCGAGCGTAGCCGCAGATCGCGCAGGCACCGCCGGCCTCCTCGACCAACGCGGACTTGACCCGGCGCCGCCGATCGCTCACCGCCTCCGACCGGCAACGTCGGCAACGCAGGTAGCCGTCCGGCCGCGCGATGAACTCGGATTCGCCATGGCGCGAACAATCTCGAATCACCGTGCCCACCTGGGCATCCGCGCGGCCCGGGCAGGGCCGCGCGGCACGACGGGTGCTGAGCCCGTGCTTGGCGAGCCAGTAGCGGACCGCCGTCGCGCTGAAGCCCGTCCGCTGGGCGATCCCGCGGACGCTCAGGCCTTCCTGGAGGAGCCCCTCGAGGACGGAGCGCGCCAGCCCACCGCGAGGCGCGTTCGGCGCGGAGCGGGTGTCGGGCCGACGGTCCACCACACGAACACTAGTTCGCATAGCGGACGGAAGACGGCCCTACTCGACGGTCCCCTCGAGCCTTCCGCCCTCGTAGGAGGCCTTCAGCCGAAGCAGCGTGCGGGCCTCGATCTGGCGGACCCGCTCGCGGGTCACGCCCACCTTCGAGCCGATGTCCTCGAGCGTCAGGGGGCCCTCCTCGCCGAGCCCGTAGCGGAGCTCCAGCACCGTCCGCTCGCGCCAGGGAAGCTGCTTCAGCGCGTCCTGAAGGTCGGCGTCGCGCAGGCGGCGCGCCACCTCCTCGAGCGGCAGGTCCGTCGTGCCGTCCTCGATGAAGTCGCCGAACTGCGCGTCGCCGTCCTCGCCGCCGACCGGCGCCTCGAGTGACACCGGCTCGTGGCCGAGCTTCAGGATGTCCTCGATCTGGGCAGGCGGCATCTCGAGCTTCGCGCCGATCTCGGCGGGCGTCGGCTCGCGGCCCCTCTCCTGGATGAGCGCCCGGCGGGCGCGATGCACCCGGTTCATGCGCTCCACCATGTGGACGGGGATCCTGATCGTGCGCGACTGGTCCGCCAGCGCGCGCGTGATCGCCTGGCGGATCCACCACGTCGCGTACGTCGAGAACTTGAACCCGCGGCGCCAGTCGAACTTCTCGACGGCCCGGATCAGCCCGAGATTTCCCTCCTGGATCAGGTCGAGCAGCGTGAGCCCTCGCCCCGTGTAGCGCTTGGCGATCGAAACCACCAGGCGCAGGTTCGCCTCCACGAGCGCGTTCTTCGCGCGCATGTCGTTCTGCTCGATGCGCTTCGCGAGGCGCACCTCGTCCTCCTTGGTGAGCAGGCGGACCCGGCCGATGTTCCGCAGGTAGAGGCGCACGGCGTCCTCGCTCGTGTCCCCCTGCTCGCTGACCGGCAGCGCGGCGGCGGCGGCGCCCCCGTCGAAGTAGTCCTCACCCGACCCCTTCTCGCCGGGCGCGGCCGGAGCCTCCTCCTCCTCGTCCTCGGTGACCGACTCGAACACCGCGCCGGTCGCCAGGTCGGCGTCGCCGACGAGCGCCTCGGGCTCGACGGGGCCTGCGAAGTCGCCCGCGGTGGACTCCTCGACGATCCCGTCGACGGCCTCCGTGCCCCCCGCCTCGGGCTCGCCGAGCACGTCCCGATCCCTCACGCGGCCTCCCCCATCAGGTCATCGATGCGGCGCCGGACATCGCTCCGCTGATCCCACAACACGCGGGTGCGGTCCAGGTCGCGGTCGTCTTCGGCCCGCTTCAGATCCCGCTCGATGCGCGCGTGATCGAGCCAGAGGAACTGCACGCGCAGCGCGGCCTCGTCGCTCGGCTGCGTGTCGGCGCGCGCGACGATCTCGTGCACCGCCGCCGTCAGCGCCGGGTCTCCGGGCGGCAGCCCCGCGAGCGGCTCGTCCAGATGCTCGCGCAGCCAGTCGCGGACCGCCCTGAGCGGGTCCGACGAGAGGTGGCCGTCCTCGAGCCGCGCCAGGTGCTCTCGCCCCGGCGTGGGATGCGCGACGCACATAGCGAGGAAGTCCCGCTCGCGGCGGACGCTCCATTCCACCGGCCGCGGCGCGGCAGGGGCGGGCTTCGCCTGCGCCTGGGCGGCGGGGCCCTGCGTCACGGTGGCCGTCGGCGCGTTCACGATGTAGTCCGGCGGGACGTCCAGCCGGTCCGCGATGTGGCGCACCAACTCGTCCCTGGTGGCGCTGCGAGGCCGCGTCTGCGCCACCAGAGGCCTTATAGCGTCGAGCGCCGCGTCGCGTCCACGCGCGCTCGAGAGATCTGACTCGGCGAGCACGCGCCGCGCGGCGAAGTCCGGCACCGTGCGCGCCGACTCCATGCGGGCGCGGAACGCGCCGGCGCCCTCGCCGGCGACGAGGTCCGCCGGGTCCCGGCCGTCGGGCATGTCGACCACCACCATGTCGAGCTCACGCTTCTCCGCCATGCGCGCAGAGCGCAGCATCGCCTCCCGGCCGGCCGTGTCCGCGTCGAGCGCCATCACGACGCGCCGCGCGTACCTGCCGAGCTCCGCCAGCTGCTCCTGCGTCAGGGCCGTGCCCATCACCGCCACCGCCTGGTTGATGCCCGCCCCGTGCAGCGCGAGCACATCGGTGTATCCCTCGACCACCACGGCGAGGCCGGTCTTGGCGCACGCGGCGCGCGCCCGGTCGAGCCCGAACAGGTTCCTGCCCTTCTGGAACAGCTCGTTCTCCGACGAGTTCAGGTACTTCGGCTTCTGGTCGTCGCGCAGCGCCCGCGCGCCGAAGCCCACCACCCGCCCGCGCACGTCCGCGAGCGGGAAGGTGATGCGCCCGCGGAAGCGGTCGTACAGGCCGCCCTGGCGGCCGCGCTGCCCTAGTCCCGCCGAGAGCACCTCGTCCTCGCGGAACCCGTCGCGGCGCGCCGCGCCCACCACCCGGTCCCACGCCTTCGGCGCATACCCGACGCGGAAGTCCCTGAGCACCTCCTCCGGCAGGCCCCTCGACTCCAGGTACTCGCGCGCCCTGGCCGCCTCCGCCGACTCCCACAAGTAGCGCGCGTAGAACGACGCGGTGCGGTCCACGAGGCCCAGCAGCCGCTCGCGGCGCAGGCGCCGCTCCTCTGCCTTGGGGTCCTCTGCCTCCCGCACCAGCTCGATCCGGTAGCGCTCCGCCAGGTGTTCGATCGAGCCGGGGAAGTCGAGCCCTTCGGTCTCCTGCACGAACTTGATCGCGTCGCCCGAGGCGCCGCAGCCGAAACAGTGGTAGAGGCCCGGGTCGGGGTTCACCGAGAACGACGGCGTGCGCTCGTCGTGGAAGGGGCAGAGCCCCTGGTAGCGCGTGCCCACCCGCTTCAGGTCGGTGCGCGCGCCGACCAGCTCGATCATGTCGACGGCCGTCTTCACCCGCTCGATCGACTCCTGGGTGTAGAGCGCCATCAGAAGCCCTGCGGAACGGCGAGCTCGGAGAAGGCACGCAGCGCGAAGCGGTCGGTCATGCCCGCCACCCAGTCCTTCACCCGTTCCGCCTCGGTCGCGCCCTCGGTGACCGGCGGCGGCGGGTGCTCGGCGTAGTGGTCGAAGAGCGCGGTGAGCATCCGCTCGATCCGCGGCTCCTCCCGCTCGGCGACGGGCCCCAGGTACACGCTGCGGAACATGAACGTGCGCAGGCGGTCCATCGCCTGGCCCACCTCGTGCCCCTGGACGATGTCGCCCGCCGCCGCCGAGTGCTCCACCAGGTCGCGCACCAGCGTGTCGATGCGGTCCGATCCGGTCGGGCCTAGGACCGTGATCTCCTCGGCCGGCAGGTCGGCCGGCGAGAGGATGCCGGCGCGGATCGCATCGTCGATGTCGTGGTTGATGTAGGCGATCCGGTCGACCAGGCGGACGATCCGCCCCTCCAGCGTCGCGGGGCGCTCCGGCCCGCCGCGGTGGCGGAGGATCCCGTCGCGCACCTGCTCGGTGAGGTTCAGCCCCTGGCCGTCCCGCTCCAGCCGCTCCACGACCCGCAGCGAATGCACGTTGTGGAAGAAGCGCTCGCCGAAGCGCTCCTGGAGGCAGCGGTCGAGGACGGCCTCGCCGATGTGGCCGAAGGGCGGATGGCCGAGGTCGTGGCCCAGCCCGACCGCCTCGGTGAGGTCCTCGTTCAGGCCGAGGGCGCGGGCGACGTTCCGCGCGATGCCGGTCGTCTCGAGCGTATGGGTGAGCCGGGTCCGGTAGTGGTCACCCTCAGGCGATATGAAGACCTGCGTCTTGTGCTTGAGGCGCCGGAACGCCTTCGTGTGCACGATCCGGTCGCGGTCGCGCTGGAACGGCGAGCGATGGGGCGAGTCCTCTTCCTCGGCGGCCCGCCGCGCGGGATAGGACCTGGCGGCGCCCGGCGACAGGAACGCCTCCTCCCAGGCCTCGATCCGCTCGCGCAGCGGGCGGATGGCTGTGGCCGGCATGGGGCGATTCTCGCAGGGAGCCCGGCGAGGTCGAGCACGTCGCGGCGGCCGTCACGGGCTTGTAACAAGCCCTATCGCCGGATCGGCAGCGTGCCCGAGCCCGTTTCGATCGTCACGGGGGGCCTCGAGCCCGGCGGCTCGCGCCAGGCGATCGTAAGGGGGACGTCCTTCCCCGGCTCGAGGCGTGCCTCGACCCCGAGCCGGATCCGCTCGCTCTCGGGCACGCCGCCGGCGGGCTCGCGGCCGGGCGGGTAGAGCTGGTGGGCGAACGACTCGAGCAGCACCGCGCTGCCGTCGACCCTGCGCCCGTCCGCGTCGAGCAGGCGCAGCTCCTTCGCGACGAGCCTCACGGGGCGGAGCGAGTCGTTCTCTATCCGCCCGCTGAGGACGCGGTCGCCCGGGAGCCCTTCGGGCGTGAAGACAAGCGGCTCCTTGGCCCACCTGAGCCGGCCCGAGGACTCGTCGCGGCCGTCCCCGCATGCGCTGAGCCCGAGGGCGGCGAGGGCGAGCGCGGCGAGCGCGCGGCGCCTCACCGGCCGAGCGGCAGGACCGGCCGGGACTCCGGCTCGGGCGGCTGCGTGAACCAGCTGCACCCGGGCGGGTCCGTGTTGTCGCGCGGGTTCCACATGGTGCAGGTCGCGTTCGAGGCCTGCTTGACGGGGTTTCCAGGTGTGAAGATCGAGCCGCCGTTCTCGCACTTCGGCAGGAGCAGCGGGTCGCTCGTGGGAGTGGAGCCGCCGGGACCGGTGTTCCCGCTCCAGCAGTTCCCGCGGCCCTCCTCGTCCCACCAGTGGTCGAGGCCGTTCGGGTCGGGGGAGCCGTCCGGGCGGACGCCCATGCGGTTGCCGACGTAGCGGTTGTCGTGCGAGGTGTCGTACTGGTTGAACACGTCGTTGTCGGACTGGCCTGAGTCGTCGTCGCCGCGCAGCGCCGCGGGCACCCAGAGGACCGCGGTCCCCCAGCGCCAGTTGTCGTAGATGTAGTTGTCCCCCACGATGTTCGCGTTGCCGCCCGCGATGAGGATGCCCGTGCCCACCGGCACCTGGAAGGTCGGGCACGTGGGGTGGTCCTCGGGGTCCTCGCGGTCCTCCGGCGCCTGCTTGCAGTAGGCGTCGTGCTCGTCGTTGAACAGGTCGAGGTTGTTCGAGTAGATCTCGTTCCGCTCCCAGCGAGCGCAGTCCTGGGGCATGCCCGGGTGGTTGGAGGCGAACGAGTCGGTCGTGATCCCGGTGGCGTTGTCGTGGAACTTGTTGTCGTGCGCGTAGATGTGGTTGCCGGCGGTGCCCGAGTATCCGATCGTGTTGTCGTGGGAGTCGACGTTCTTGATCTCGATCCCGTAGTTGTCGGCCGCTTCCGGGCTGCACCCTGGGCGCTCGGGGCCGGAGCCCGGGTAGACCCCGCTGTCGCCGTTGCGATAGGCCTCGATGCGGTTGTACACGCCGTGATCGGACGCGAAGGACAGCGCTCCGTACTCGCGGCTGTCGTGGGTCTCGAGGTCCTCGAGCCTGAAGCCGTTCGTCTCGAGCACGTAGACGTTGTTGAAGTCCGAGTGGACGAGCTCGAGGCCCTTGAGCACGAAGCCGTCGGCGCGGTCCGCGCGCACGAGGTTGAGCTTGGCCCGCTCGCCCTCGAGCGTCACGTATTCCCGGCCGCCGACGCCCTCGATCTGGAGGTTGCAGAGGCGGTCGCAGGCGCGGTCTGGATCCGGGCCGTCGCCCAGCACCGCGATCGCGTTGGCCGCGTTCGGGCAGGCGAGGTGGTCCTCGTAGGAGAAGACCCCATGGTCGCGCGCCCGCTGGTAGAGGCCCTCGCACTCCGGGGAGGCGGTGTTGCTCGGCTCCTCGCGGTAGGTGCCCGGGAGCACCAGGATGCGGTCGTCCGAGACGGCGGCGTCAACGGCGGCTTGGATGTGCTGGTAGGCGCAGGCGGGCAGCAGCGCCTCCGCGCGAAGGCGCTTGGCGCCGCGCGGCATGCTCGCAATCCTGGCAGCGGAGTCGTCCTTGCAGACGACCAATTCGTTGCCGCCGCTCTTCCGGTACTTGGGGGCGGACCCGGTGACCGGGCCGAACTCACCGGTGGAAGGGTCGAAGTTCGGGAAGTACGACGTCCGCTCCGCATGGCCGAGCGCGAGCGCCGGCAGGCAGATGCTGATGACGGCGGCCCCCACGACCGCGCGAAGCGCTCTCCCTCGCATCGCCCGAGACGTTACCGCAGGGCCGCGCCGCTCACGCCGCCGTCATCCGTTTTTCAGTCGCTCGCCGCGGCCTGCGCCGCCGCCACCCGAGCGATCGGCACGCGGAACGGCGAGCAGCTCACGTAGTCGAGGCCGGCCCTGTGGAAGAACCCGATCGAGATCGGGTCGCCACCGTGCTCGCCGCAGATGCCGAGCTTCAGGTCCGGCTTCGCCTCCCGCCC
>DATMJO010000111.1:0-33650 GCA_035553855.1 Thermoleophilaceae bacterium
GGGGCCGAGCCGGGCCGAGCGCTCGAGCGCGCGCTCGTTGGCCGCCGCGAACCCGAGGCCCGGCGGCGTCATGAGCCCCTTCTGCGAGCCGGAGACGACCACGTCGATGCCCCAGCGGTCCATCGGCAGGTCGACCACGCCGAGCCCGGACACCGCGTCGGCCACCAGGATCCGGTCGCCGGCCGCCTCGCGCAGCGCGGGCAGGTCGCTGACCGCGCCGGTCGAGGTCTCGGACTGGGTGACGAACACGACCTCGATCTCGGGGTTGGCCGCAAGCGCCTCGGCGACCCGGGCCGGGTCGATCGGGCCGCCCCACTCGTCCTCGGTGTGCACCACCTCGAGGCCGTGGTCGCGGGCGATCTGCGCCCAGCGGTTGCCGAAGTGCCCGCACGAGGCAACCAGCACCCTGTCGCCCGGCCGGGCCAGGTTCGCCGCCGCCGAGGCCATCGCGCCGGACCCCGAGGAGGCGAAGACCAGCACGTCGCCCTCGGTCTGGAAGATCCGGCGCAGGCGCGCGATGACGTCCTCGAAGATCCCGACGAACTCCTCGGTGCGCGCGTAGATGATCGGGCGCGCGCCGGCGGCCACCACGGCGGGTGGCAGCGGCGTGGGCCCCGGCACCATCAGGATCGGCTTGAGCGCCCCGACGCTGACCGGGGCGGGGCCGCTCCAGGCCGCGGAGCGGGTCTCGGCGGAGGAGCTCGGCATCAGAACTCCTGGTTGATCCAGCTCATCATCCCCCGCAGGCGCTTGCCGACCTCCTCGATGGGATGCTCGGCCTGGCGCCGGGCCAGCGCGTTGAACGAGGGGCGGCCGACCTGGTTCTCGGTGAGCCACTCGCGGGAGAACTGGCCGCTCTGGATCTCGTGGAGGATCTTGCGCATCTCGGCGCGGGTCTCCTCGGTGATGATGCGGGGGCCACGCGTCATGTCCCCGTACTCGGCCGTGTTCGAGATCGAGTAGCGCATCCCGCTGATGCCCTTCTCGTACATGAGGTCGACGATCAACTTGAGCTCGTGGAGGCACTCGAAGTAGGCCAGGCGGGCGTCGTAGCCCGCGTCAACGAGGGTCTCGTAGCCGGCTCTCACGAGCTCGGTGAGGCCGCCGCAGAGAACCGCCTGCTCGCCGAAGAGGTCGGTCTCGGCCTCCTCGCGGAAGCTCGTCTCGATCACGCCTGCGCGGGTGCAGCCGATGCCGCGGGCGTAGGCGAGCACCAGGTCGCGCGCGCCGCCGGTCGCGTCCTGATGGACGGCCATGAGGCCGGGCACGCCGTTGCCCTCGGCGAACTGCCGGCGCACCAGGTGCCCGGGGCCCTTCGGGGCGACCATGCCGATGTCGACCTCGGGGCCGGGGGCAACCTGGCCGAAGTGGATCGAGAAGCCGTGGGCGAACATCAGGAGGTTGCCGGGGGCGATGCCGTCGGAGATATCGGCTTCCCACACGTCGGCCTGCCTCTCGTCGGGGAGGAGCACCATGACCACGTCCCCGCGGCTGGCGGCATCCGCGACCGACAGGACCTCGAGGCCCTCCCCCTCTGCCTGGGCGACCGAGTCCGAGCCGGACCGGAGCCCGACTACGACGTCCACCCCCGAGTCCTTCAGGTTGAGCGCGTGGGCATGGCCCTGGGAGCCATAGCCGAGAATGGCGACGGTCTTGCCGTCGAGCTTCGCGAGGTCGGCGTCCTTGTCGTAGATCATGGGCGCGGCACTCTACCCGGGGTCGGGCTTGCCGCGTCGCCTGCGCTCGGCGGCCGCCAGAGCTTCGTCGCGCGACTCGTAGACCCGCGACCAGACAAGGAGGCCATCGCGGAACTCGTTCGCGGAGGCCCACTGCGAGACGACCTCGATGCCGCTCGCGCGGCCGGTCGCGCGCCACGGCCCCGCCATCAGGACGATCCCCTCCCCGAGGTCGCGAGCCTCCACCGCCGCCACGCTGGCCGAGGAGAACGAGTCCCGCAGCTCGCCGAAGTATCGCTCGACCTCCGCATGGCCCCGCAGCCAGCGGCCCTCCGCCGCGACCGTGAGGGTGCGCCACTCGAGCGACGGGTGCACCGCGTCGAGGAAGGGCTCGACGTCCCCCCCGCCCGCGGCCTCGTTGTAGCGGGCGATCACCGCGAGGCCCAGGTCGACCGGCGCCATCATGCGGGCGAGGAGCGCGCGATCCGCCTTCCCGGCGGCCGTGCGGGGGATCGCGGGCAGCGGCGTGATCGACTTCGGTACCTTGAACGGCGCGAGGCGCTCCCGGCAGAAGCGCCCGACCTCCGCGGGATCCGCGGCCCCCGCGACGAACGCGACGACGGCCTCCCCCCAGTCCGGGTCGGGGCGCCCGATCACGGCGGCGTCCTCGACCGCGGGGTGCGACAGCAACACCTCCTCCACCTCGACCGCGCTCACGTTCTCACCCCCCGTCACGATCACGTCCTTCAGGCGGCCCTCCACGTGCAGGCGCCCGCCGGCGTCGAGGCGGCCGCGGTCGCCCGTGTGGAGCCAGCCGTCGCCGGCGAGGGCGCCGCGCGCGACCATCGGCCCGCGCACGAGGATCTCGCCGTCGCCGGCGATCCGGACCTCCACGCCGGAGAGCGGCCTGCCGGCGCTCTCCCCCGGCTCCGCCGTGACGACCTGCGAGGCGGTCTCGGTCATGCCGTAGGTGGGCATGAGCGGGAGCGGCGAGTCGAGCAGGTCGCGCGGGATCGGGCCACCGCCGAGCAGGACCGCGCGGAGCCGGGGCGCGTGAGGCACCTCCATGCGACGGAGCATCGTCGGCACGAGCGAAGCGACCGTGACGTCGCGCAGCGCGGCCGACGCCGCGTCCGGCTCGAAGCCCTCGTGCACGACCGCGGTGGCGCCGGCGAGGGCGCAGCGGATCAGGACCGCGAGGCCGCCGACGTGGAACAGCGGGAGCACGCAGAGCCAGCGATCGCCGGGTCCCAGCGGGATGCGCCCGGCGGACGCGGCCGCGCTCGCCACGTGGTTCGCCCAGGTGTGCTCCACGGGCTTCGGCGCCCCGGTGCTGCCGCTCGTGTACAGGAGGGTGACGGGCGCCTCGGGATCCGGCTCGGCCAGCAGCTCCACCTCCGCCTGGGGACCTTCGAGGGGGGCGTCCACCACAAGGGCCGGGCGGGCGAGCTCGACCTGGGCGTCGCGCTCGGCGCCCGTGAGGCGCGTGTTCAGCGGCACGAGCACGGTCCCGAGAAGCGGCATCGCGTGGAGCAGCTCGGCGAAGTCACGCGCCGCCGGCAGGGTCGTCGCGACCCGGTCGCCGGCCACCACGCCGCGGGCCGCGAGCCTGCGCGCGGCCCGTTCGGCGCCGGCCCGGAGCTCGGCATAGGTCACGGGGCCGCGCGAGTCCTCGATCGCTATGTCGGTCGAATGCCAGTGGTCCACGGCAGGCGGTCTATCGTACGGGCGCTCATGGCCGCCGAGAGGACCATCCGGCCCGCGCTCGACTGGCAGCGGGCGGGCGACTACACCGACATCCGCTACGAGACCGCCGAGGGCGTGGCGAAGATCACGATCGCGCGCCCGGAGGTCCGCAACGCGTTCCGGCCGGAGACGCTCGTCGAGGTGTCCGACGCCCTCGAGCGCGCGCGCGAGGACCTCGAGGTGGGCGTCGTGATCCTCACGGGCGAGGGCCCGCTGGCCTTCTGCTCCGGCGGCGACCAGAAGGTCCGGGGAGACACCGGCTATGTGAAGGGCGGCGCGTCGGTCGGCCGCTTCCACGTGACCGACCTCCACGTCCAGATGCGGCGGATGCCGAAGCCGATCGTCGCGATGGTCGCCGGCTATGCGGTGGGAGGCGGGCACGTCCTCCATCTCGTCTGCGACCTCACGATCGCCGCCGACAACGCCGTCTTCGGCCAGACCGGGCCCAAGGTCGGGAGCTTCGACGGCGGCTTCGGGGCCAGCATCCTCTCGACCCTCGTGGGGCCGAAGAAGGCGAAGGAGATCTGGTTCATGTGCCGCCAGTACGGCGCCGAGGAGGCGCTCGAGATGGGCCTCGTGAACCGCGTCGTGGCGCTGGAGGAGCTCGAGGAGGAGACGGTGGCGTGGTGCCGCGAGATGCTCCAGCACTCGCCGTTCGCGCTGAGGCTCCTGAAGGCGAGCTTCCACGCCCACGAGGACGGCTTCGCGGGCATCCAGCAGCTCGCCCACGACACCAACCTTCTCTTCTACGCCTCCGAGGAGGCGAAGGAGGGACGCGAGGCATACAAGGAGAAGCGGCGCCCGGACTTCGGGAAGTTCCCCAAGCGGCCGTGAGCGGCGGCGGCGGGGAGACCCTGCGTCTCTGGCTGGTGGCGGCGCGCCCGCGCACCCTGCCCGCCGCGGTGGCGCCCGTGCTCGTGGGCACGGCACTTGCGGGCGCCGCGGACATCTTCAGGCCGCTCGCGTTCGCCTGCGCGCTCATCGGCAGCGTCTTCATCCAGGTCGGCACCAACCTCTCGAACGACTACTCGGACGCCCGCCGGGGCGCCGACACCGAGGATCGGCTCGGCCCGGTGCGCGTGACGGCGGGCGGGCTGATGCCGCCGAGGCGCGTACTCGTGGGGACCTACGTCGCCTTCGGCATCGCGGCGGCGGCGGGGGCCTACCTGGTGGCGCTCGCCGGCTGGGAGCTGCTCGTCGTCGGCGTCGCGTCGATCCTGGCCGGAGTGCTCTACACCGGGGGCCCGCGCCCGTATGGCTACGAGGGGCTGGGCGAGCTGTTCGTGTTCCTGTTCTTCGGGATCGTGGCGGTGGCCGGCTCCTACTACGTCCAGGCCGAGGCGCTGCCCTGGGAGGCGTTCGCGCTGGCCGTGCCCGTCGGGCTCCTCGCGACCGCGATCCTCGTCGTCAACAACATCCGCGACGCGGACACCGACCGCAGGGCGGGCAAGCGGACGCTGGCGGTGCGCCTGGGGCGCAACCGCGCACGTGGCCTGTTCGCGGCGTGCATCGGCATCGCGTACGCGGCCCCGGTGCTGACCTGGGCGGCCGGCGGGCTGTCCGCCTGGCTGCTGCTGGTGTTCGCCTCGGCGCCGCTCGCGCCGCCGCTCCTGCACACGGTGCGGAACCGCACCGACGGCCCTTCGCTCAACGGAGCGCTCGCCGACACCGGGCGGCTGCTCGCGGTCTTCTCCCTGCTCCTGGCCGTGGGGGTCCTCGCGTCGTGAGGCGCGAGTTGCTGCGCATCTCGATCCCACTGCGCGAGCCGTTCATGACGGCCTCGTCGGCGATCACCGAGCGTGAGCTGCTGCTCTTGGTGCTCGAGGAGGACGGGCTGCGGGGATACGGGGAGGCGGCCCCGTTCGAACCCTATGACGGGGTCTCGATCGACGCGGTCGCCCACGCGCTGCTCGACGGGTCACGGGCGGACGGCCCGCCCCAGGCTGCCGCGGCCGAGGAGATGGCGCGGCTCGATCTCGATGCCAGACGGGAGGGCAGGCCGGTGGCCCCCCCGGGCGCCGATCTGCTTCCCGTCAACGCGACGATTCCCGCCCTGCCGCCGGGCGAGGCCGCCGAGCGGGCACGCGAGGCGGTGCGCCGGGGCTACTCCTGCGTGAAGCTGAAGGCGGGACTGCCCGACGACGTGGAGCGGGTGGCGGCGGTCCGCGCCGCGATCGGCCCCTGGCCGGCGCTGCGCCTGGACGCAAACGGCGCCTGGGGCGCGGCAGAGGCGATCGAGCGGATCGGCGTCCTCTCCGAGCACGAGCTCGAGCTGGTCGAGCAGCCCTGCGCGACGCTCGAGGAGCTGGCCGCGGTCCGCGCGGGCGTGTCGGTGCCCGTGGCCGCCGACGAGCCGATTCTCTCCGCCGCGGACGTCGCGCGCGCCGCGAGGCTCGAAGCCTGCGACGTCGTCTGCGTCAAGCTCGCTCCGTCCGGGGGCTACGGGGCGGCCCAGGCGATCCTCGACGCCGCGGCCGCCCACGGGCTCGGCGCGATCGTCTCGAGCACGCTCGACGGCCCCTGGGGGATCGCAGCCTCGCTCCAGCTCGCCGCAGCGGCCGACGTCCGGCTGCCCTGCGGCCTCGCGACGCTCGAGCTCTTCGACGGCCCGCTGGCACGCGCCCTCCCCGCGCCGCGTGGCGGTGTGCTGGCCGTCCCGCAGGGGCCGGGCTTCGGCGTCGAGATCGAGCCCGAGGCGCTGGACGCGGCCGTGGTCGAGCGTCTCGTCTGACCCCACCACGCGAACGTCCTCCCCCCTGTACGCCGACTCACGAACGTTCGGCTGGACGGGGAGGGTCGTGGCTGGCCAGGAAGGCCAGGAGGGCCGCGGCGAAGGCGTCGGGCTGCTCCAGGTGCGGCGCGTGGCCGGCACCCGCCAGCACGAGCGCGTTCCCGCCCGTGGCAGCGGCGATGCGGCGGGCTGCCGCCGAATAGCGCTCGTCGTGCTCGCCGGCGACGGCGAGGACCGGGCACGAGAGCTCGGCCAGGCGGTCCCAGAGCGGCTCCATCGCCCCCTGGCCGGCACTGCGGAGCAGCGCGGCGAGCGCCGCGGGCTCGTGGCTCAGGCGCCCGGGCCTCTGGGCGGCGACGAGCGCCTCGCTCTGCGTGCCGAAGACCGGGTTGCGCTCCCAGCGCTCGACCACCTCCTCGATGGGGGAGCGCTCGATCAATGCGGCGAGCGCCTCGTCCTCCTCGGCCCGGACCACGCGCTCCGCGGGATCCTCGATCCCGGCCGAGACCCCGACGACGACGAGCGCCCCGAGCCGGCCCGGATCGCGCAGGGCGGCGTCGAGCGCCAGGCGCCCGCCCATCGAGTAGCCCACCGCCACGGCGCCGGGGGCGAGCGCGTCGAGGATCTCCCCCACCCGCTCGTCGCGCGTCGTCCCCGCGGGATCGAGGCAGCGGCTCGGATAGCGTTCGGCGACCGCGGCGGCAATCCGCTTCCATGCGCTGCCGCGCTGCATGAACCCCGGGATGAACACGATCTCTCCGATCAACAGAACCTACGCGCCCGTGCAGGCGCTCGTCGACGAGCTCGCGCGCTGCGGGATGACGCACGCCGTGACCTGCCCCGGCTCCCGGAACGCTCCGGTCTCGCTGAGCCTCGCGGCCGAGCCAGGGATCGCCACCGTCTCGGTGATCGACGAGCGCTCCGCGGGCTTCGTCGCGCTCGGGCTCGCCAAGGCGAGCGGGAGGCCGGTGGCCGTGACCTGCACCTCCGGGACCGCCGCGGCGAATCTCGCGCCGGCCGTCGCCGAGGCGCGCGAGGCGCGCGTCCCCCTGATCGTGCTCACGGCCGACCGGCCGCCGGAGTTGCGCGACACGGGCGCGGGCCAGGCGATCGACCAGGTGAAGCTCTACGGGGACCTCGCCGTCTGGTTCGCGGAGGCGGGCAACCACGACCCGGGGCCCGCGTCGAACGCGTACCACCGCTCACTCGGCTGCCGCGCCTTCGCCACCGCCCAGGGACCGCGCCCGGGCCCCGTCCACATCAACCTCCCGCTCCGTGAGCCGCTCGCGCCGTCGCCCGAGGAGCTGACGGCGAGCGACTGGCAGGGCCGCCCGGGCGGCGCGCCCTGGACGGCCGTGGAGCGCACCGCGCCGGGGGTACCGGAGATCGAGGCGCCGGGCGGCGCCAGCGGCGTCATCGTGTGCGGCCCCGCTCCGGCGGCCGGAGCCGTCCGGCCGGAGAGCGTGGCCGGGCTCGCCGAGCGCCTCGGCTGGCCCATCCTCGCCGAGCCGACCTCGGGTCTTCGCTTCGGCCCCCACGACCGCTCCCGCGTGGTCTCCCACTACGACAGCCTGCTTCGGCACGCGGCCTTCGCGACCGCCCATCGCCCGGACGCGGTGCTGCGCATCGGCGACATGCCCACCTCGAAGCCGCTGCGGGCGTGGGTCGGGCAGGCCGACCAGGTCGTCGTCGATCCGCACGCCGCCTGGCACGACCCGGGGCGGAGCGCCCGCTCGATCGTCGTCGCCGACCCTACCGCGGTGTGCGAGGCGCTCGCGGGCTCCGCGGCGCCGGGAGGCTGGCTGACGGGCTGGCTCGATGCCGACGCCCGGGCGGGGGCAGCCCTCGCCCCCACGGGCGGCGAGCCCGCCGCCTACACGGCGATCGCGCCGCTGCTGGCCGACGGCGACACCGTCTGGGTCGCATCCTCGATGCCCATCCGGGATGTCGAGACCTTCTTCCCGGGCCTCCAGGCCGGCGTTCGCTTCCTCTCGAACCGCGGCGCCAACGGCATCGACGGCACCGTGTCCTCGGCGCTCGGAGCATCACTGGTCACCGAGGGCCGCACCTGGGTGCTCACCGGGGAGTTGGCACTGCTCCACGACCTCGGGGGCCTCGCGGCGGCCGCGCGGGCGGGAGCCGCCCTCACCATCGTCTGCGTGAACAACGGAGGCGGCGGGATCTTCGACTTCCTGCCGGTAGCGGGCCACGCCGACACGGGCGACTACGAGGCGGAGATCGCCACGCCGTCGGGACTCGACCTCGGGCACGCGGCGGCGATCGCGGGCCTCGAACACACGGTCTGCGGGAACCCCGAGGAGATCCGCGCCGCCGCCGCGCGGGGCCCCGTCCTGGCCGAGATCAGAGGCGACCGCGACGAGAACGTGCGGATCCACGCCGACGCCCACGCCGCGGTCGCCGCCGCGCTCGGCTGACGAATCAGACGAGCAGCGGCAGCAGCGCCTCGAGCTTGACCTCGGTCTCCTCGAGCTCGTCCGCCGGAACGGAGTCGCGGACGATCCCGCAGCCGGCATAGAGGTGCGCGACCGTGCCGCGGATCAGCCCGCAGCGCAACGCGACACAGAACTCGCCGTCCTCGGCGAGGTCGGTCCAGCCGACGCCCCCGGCGTACCAGCCGCGATCGAGCCCCTCGAGCGCCGGCACGAGCGGCAGCGCCGCCGCGCTCGGCTCCCCGCCGACGGCCGGGGTGGGATGCAGGAGGCCGGCCAGCTCGACGCACGGAAGCGGGTCGGAGAGCTGCGCCCGGATCGCCGTCGCCAGGTGCTGCACGTTCTGGACCCTGACGAGCGACGGCTCCTCCTCGGCGGCCACCCAGACGCTCACGGGGCGAAGCGCCCGCTCGATGCGCCGCGCCACGATCAGCTGCTCCTCGCGCTCCTTCGCTGACATCAGCAGGCGCTCGCCGAGGTGGCGGTCCACGGACGGGTCCGCACTCCGCCGCGTGGTGCCGGCGAGGGCGACCGTCTGGGCACGGGCGCCCTCGCGGCGGATCAGAAGCTCCGGGCTCGCGCCCACGAAGGCGCCGTCCGGCCCGCCCACGCAGAAGCAGTAGCAGGAGGGGAACGCCGCTCGCAGCCCGTCGAGGACGGACGCGGGGTCGATCGGCCGCGGCGCGTGGACCCGCACCTCGCGGGCCAGCACTATCTTCGCGATCTCGCCTTCGCCGATCGCCTCGACGGCGCGGGCGACGGCGGCCTCATAGTGCTCCGGCGGCGCCGCGGAGGCGACCCGCGCGGGCGTCACGGGGTCGGGATCGTGGAGGGGCATCGAAGCCGGCCGGAGCGTCGCGAGCCGGCCCTCGATTCGCTCGAGCACCCCCTCCGGAGAGTCATCGGCCGTGACGGCGGCGGCCACCGTCATGCGCGCCTCCCCCCCGCGCCGGGCGAACGACACCTCCGGCAGGACGAGCTGCGCCGGGGCGAACGCCCCCCACTCCGGCGCCGCGCCGCCGCCGGGAGCGAACGCGAAGCCGCCCACGAACACCGGGCCGGAGCCGGGCGGCCCGTCCGGGTCGCCCGTCTCGGCTGCGTCGGCGAGCGCCCGGCAGCCCGCCGTGAGCTCGGCGAACCGTCCCGCCCCCTCGGCCTCGACCGCGGCCGCCTGCCCCACCGCGGCGACCACGCTGGCGTCGCGGTCGGGCTGCTCGAGGCAGAACCAGCGGTCGGACGCGCCGCGGGCGCGAAGCACCACCGCGGAGAGGTCCAGGTCGCCGGGCACCGCCCGCGTGTGCGAGGCGAGCACCGGGCGGCGCTCGCGCCTCGCCCGGCGCGCCGCCCGCTCCACCCTGCGCGCCAGGCGGTCCCGTTCGCCCGGGTCGAGCGTGAACGGGCTGCCGGCCGGGGCGACGGTCACGGGGTCAGGTGGCCGTTCGGCCCCGCGCGACGGCGATCTCGCCGGTCCTGACCATTTCGATCAGGCCGAACGGGCGGATGAGCCGCTCGAACGCCTCGACCTTGTCGTCGGTGCCCGTGATCTCCACCGTGAGCGAGCGCTTGTCCACGTCCACGACCTTGCCGCGGAAGATGTCGGTGAAGTGCATGACCTGCCCGCGGCTCTCGCCGTCGGCCGAGATCTTGAACAGCGCGAGCTCGCGCGCCACCGTCTCCTCGGGCTCGAGATCGCGGATCTTGATCACGTTGACGAGCTTGTGGAGCTGCTTGACGACCTGGTCGATCGGATGGGCGGCGCCGTCGACGGTGAGCGTGACCCGCGAGATGGTGGCGTCGTCGGTGGGACCGACGGCCAGCGTCTCGATGTTGAACCCGCGCCGGGAGAAGAGCCCGGCGATGCGCGCCAGCACGCCCGGCTTGTTCTCCACGAGCAGCGAGAGGATGTGGGTGCGGCCCGTGCGGATGCCGCCCGCCGCCTCGAGCTCCTCGAGGCTCAACAGCTCCTTCGTTCCCGGCTCACCCATGCCTCAGCCCACCATGTCCCGCGCGGCCTGCCCGGCGGGGATCATCGGGTAGCAGTTCTCCTCCTTGGTCACGCGCACGTCGACGAGCACGGGCCCGTCCTCCGCGAGCGCGGACCTGAAGGAGTCGACCAGCTCGTCCTTCTTGGTCACGAGCATGCCCTTGGCGCCGAAGGCGTCGGCCAGCTTCACCCAGTCGGGGCTCGGGCCCATCTCGACGGACTTGTAGCGCCCATCCCAGAAGAGCTCCTGCCACTGGCGAACCATGCCGAGGTAGCCGTTGTTCATCAGGAAGATCTTGACCGGGATGTCCTCGTGGACGCAGGTCGCGAGCTCCTGGCAGTTCATGATCAGCGAGCCGTCGCCGGCGAGGCAGACCACGTCCTGGTCGGGGCAGGCGACCTTCGCGCCGAGCGCCGAGGGCAGCCCGAACCCCATCGTGCCGAGGCCGCCCGAGTTGATCCACTGGCGCGGCCGCTCGAACGGGTACCACTGCGCGGCCCACATCTGGTGCTGGCCCACGTCGGAGGTGATGATCGCGTCGCCGCCGGTCGCCTCGTGCATCGCCTGGACCATGTACTGGGGCTTGATCTCGGTGGGATCCTCCGCCTCGTCGTAGCGCAGCGGGTGCTTGTCCTGCCAGTTGCGGATCCGCGACCACCACTCCTCGAGGCGCGCGCCGTCGGCCTCGAGGGCGCGGTACTCGCGTGTGAGCTTCGGGAGGATCTGCTTCGCGTCGCCCACGATCGGGATGTGCGCCGGGATGTTCTTCGAGATCTCGGCGGGGTCGATATCGATGTGGATGAACTTCGCCCGCGGCGCGAACTCCGAGAGCTTGCCGGTGATGCGGTCGTCGAAGCGGGCACCCACCGCGCAGATCAGGTCGGCCTCGTCCATCGAGTAGTTGGCCGTGCGGGTGCCGTGCATCCCGAGCATCCCGAGCCACTGGTCGTGCGACGCCGGGAAGGCGCCGAGGCCCATCAGCGTGCAGGTGACCGGGAAGCGGTCCGCGGTGCAGAACTCGACCAGCTCCTTGGAGGCCTCGGCGTTCACGACGCCGCCGCCCGCGTAGATCACGGGCCTGCGCGCGTGCGCGAGAGCCTTCGCGGCGAGCTTTATCTGCTTCGCGTTGCCCTCGACCGTGGGCTGGTATCCCGGCAGGGTGACGCCGTCGACCGGCGTGTACGGGATGTCGGCGCGGGAGAGGTCCTGCGGGACGTCCACGAGCACGGGGCCGGGCCGCCCGGTGCGGGCGATGTGGAAGGCCTCGTGGATCGCCTGCGGGATGTCGCGAGGGTCCTGGATCAGGATCGAGTGCTTCACCACCGGGAGGGTCATGCCCGTGATGTCGGCCTCCTGGAAGCCGTCCGTGCCGATCAGCTCCGTGCGGACCTGGCCCGTGATGAAGACCGTGGGCACGGAGTCCATGACCGCGTCGGCGATCGCCGTGATCAGGTTCGTGGCGCCCGGGCCGGAGGTGGCGAGCGCCACGCCGACCCGGCCCGAGGCCTTTGCGTAGCCCTCCGCGGCGTGGCCCGCGCCCTGCTCGTGGCGGCACTGGATGTGGCGGACGCCCGCGTCGTACAGGGCGTCGTAGGTGGGCAGGTTGGCGCCGCCGGGGATCCCGAATACGTGCTCGACGCCCTCGGCCTTGAGGCACTCCATGATGGCGTCGACTGCTCGCATTTCAGCGATTCCTCCTGTTCGGCATCCGGGACAGAGAGAGGGCCGCGGGCGGCCCCCGAACCACTCAGTGTACCTCCGGGAACTCCAGATCTCGACCGCAGCTCGTGCAGACCTGGACGTAGAGCGGCTGGACCTTCCCGCACCCCTCGCAGGCACGGAGCGGCTCCTCTCGCTCCCAGCGGTAGAGCAGCGCCGCGAGCGTCCCGAAGAACGGGAGCACGAAGCCGACCAGGAACCAGATGAAGAAGGAGCTTCCCTTGATGCGGCCGATGACCCCGGCCGACAGGCCGAAGAAGAACAGGATGACTACGTACGTCAAGCGGTCAGCGGAGGGTCTGGACGGCCCAGAGGACGCCCACCACCGCCATCACGATCACGATGAGCCAGACGACGCCGGCGATCACCCCGATCACGACCTTGAAGAGCACGTAGGCCGCGACGAGCAGCACCACCAGGGCCAGCGCCCGCCTGCCGAGATCCTCTGCGAATCGTCCCATAGCCCGCGATTCTCTCAGAGGAGCCGCGGCGGCATGCTCGGTACGTAGCGATCGAGCCCCGGCAGCGGCACCGAGCACATGACCCAGCCGGGCCAGAACACGTGGAAGCCGAGGCCGCGGAGGCGCCGCAGTAGCCACCAGGAGATGGTGGTGCAGAAGACCCGCAGCGTCTCCGGCTCGTGGATCTTCGCCACGCGGTCGAGCGCCGTGACGATCACCGGGACGAGTGCCTCGGGGGTCTCCGCGACCGCCGGCCCGATCTCCCCCTTCGAGCCGACCCAGCAGAGGGCGGTGGCGCGCCCCTCGGCGGGGTCCATCGTCGCGAGGCAGACCCGGTCGCGCCCGAAGAAGTCGTGGAGCTCGGAGCGCGCGTGCCCGATCGCGAGCGGCTCGAGCCGCTTCCACTCCTTCGCGGCATGATCGCCCTCGAGCATGCTCACCCCGGGGTCGGGCGCGTCGATCTCCAGCGAGCGCTGCTCCAGGTAGCGCTCGGTCGGTTGGGACATGTGCCAGTGCCCGGTGGCCGGCATCACCCCGAACTGCGAGTACAGCGTCAGGTTGTCCGGCGTGCCCAGCGCCACCGCGACCCGCCCCAGTTCGGGTGTCGGGTCGCCGGGCCAGCAGCGCTCGAGCAGAGCGTGCCCGATGCCGTGGTGGCGGTGCGCTGCGCCGATCATCAGCTCGTTCAGCTCCTCCATCTCGCCGAAGCGGACGATGCGGGCATAGCCCACCAGCTCGTCGCCCTCCTCGCAGACCATGTAGCGGGTCCCGGGCTGGGCGACGAGGAACTCGACGAGCCCGCGCTCGGCCTCCCAGGCGCTCTCGATCCGCTGCTGCTCGGCCGCCGGGTCGGACTCCGCGATGCCCTGCCTCACGGCGGCGGCGTGGAGCGCCCGCTGGGAGAGTTCGAAGGTCGCGCGGACGTCGGCCGCGCCGCCCTCGCGGAAGGAGAGCTCGGCCGAGCTCACGCGCGCGCCCCATGCCCGTCGGTGCCCGCCTCGGCAACCGTCTCCGCCGGCGGCTCGAGGCCCGCCGGATGGCCGACCTGGCCCAGCTCCGCCGCGGCCCGGCCGAAGAGAAGCCCGACCGTCCAGTCCGCCATCAGGCGGAGCTTGCGGGCTGGGCCGGGCATCATCGCGAGGTGGTAGGTCCGCGCGGCGAACCACGCCGGGAAGCCCCGCAGCCGCAGAGACAGCATCGTCGCGACGGCCTGGTGGCGGCCCATGTCCACGAACACCCCGAGGGTCCGGTAGCGAAAGCGCCGGATCCTGCCGTGGCCGAGCACGGCGGCGACGTTGTCGGCCGCGAGGCGCCCCTGGCGGATGGCGTGCTGCGCCGTCGGCGGGCACGGGCGCTCGCCCCTCGCCGCGGGGTCCGGCACGCCGGCGATGTCGCCGATCGCCCAGACGTGCTCGTGGCCGCGGACGCGCAGCGTGGCCTCGGTGTCGATCCGCTCCCCCGCCCCCAGCGGAAGCCCGAGGCGGGCGACGACGGCGTCGGGCTTCACCCCCGCGGTCCAGCAGAGTGTGCGGGTGGGCACGCGCTCGCCGTCCGAGAGCGTGGCGGAGCTCTCGTCGAGCGCCTCGAGTCGCGTGCCGGTGCGGATCTCGATTCCGCGGCCCCGGAGCTCGCGCGTGGCGAACTCGGCGAGGCTGGGCGGGATCTCCGGCATCACGCGGTCCTGCGCCTCTACCAGCACCCAGCGTGTCCCGTCCAGGCGGCAGCGCGGGTAGCGCTCGATCACGTCCGTGACGTAGTCCTGGAGCTCGGCGATGCCCTCGAGCCCCGCGTAGCCAGCTCCGACGAAGACGAACGTGAGGTAGGCGCGCCGCTCCGCCGGGTCGTCGAGTGCCTCGGCTATCTCCAGATTGCGCAGCGCCCGGTTGCGGAGCGCGATCGCGTCCGCCAGCGTCTTGAAGCCGAGCCCGTGCCCGGAGAGGCCGGGAACCGGCAGCACCCGCGAGACCGACCCCAGCGCCACGACCAGCTCGTCGTAGGAGAGGGTCCGCTCGGCGCCGTCGAAGCCGCGGTAGGTGAGCTCTTGGCGGGACGGGTCGGCGCCGCTCACGCGGCCGAGGCGGATCTCCGTGCGCCTGAGCTCCTCGCGCAGCGGGATGACGACGTGACGCGGCTCGAGCGTCCCGGAGGCCGCTCCCGGGAGGAGCGGCGTGTAGAGCAGGAAGTTCGTGTCGGTGACCAGCGTGACCCGCGCCGAGCCGCGCGGCAGGACGCGTTCGAGGCGGCGCGCGGCATACAGGCCGCCGAAGCCGCCGCCGGCGATGACTACGTCGAAGGGCACGCGGGGCGAGGCTAGCTGGCTCGTGCGCGTGCCGCGTCGAGGGCACGGCGCATGGCGGACGGAAGGCGGCGGCGCACCCGCCAGGAGGCGCCGCTGAAGGCGTGGTTGGCCACCGTGGCGAAGCCCTGCTCGTCCTCGCGCAGCGCGAGCAGCAGGTGCGCTGTGCGGTCCGAGGGAGGCAGGTCGGGCTCGGCCACCCGCACGCAGAAGCAGTGGATGCGGCGCCCTCCGGCGGTCACGAGCAGCGCACCCTGCTGCCCGACGAGCCAGACGCCCAGCGCGCCGCGCTCCAGCGCCAGGCCGGTCTCGCGCTGCAGCGCGCGCTCGTGGTGTCCCAACAGGTCGCCGAGCAGGCCCTGGGCCACGGGCTCCGCGGCGTGGGCGGGGCCACGGCGCGGCTTCGCCGTGTTCGCCCCTCGGAAGGCGTACAGCTCGGGAATGATCCACGCGTGCGCGAGGGCGGCGAGCGCGACAGGGGCCGACAGGGGCTCGAGCGCCACGAGCAGCGCTGCCACGCAGACGAAGGGGACGACGTGGGCGACCGTGTACGCGGTCCAGAGCCTGCCGCGCCGGGCAAGCAGGGCGGGGCTTGCCCGCTCTCGCCAGGGGACGCCCGCGAGCTCCGGGAGGGAGCCCGCCTCCATCAGCCCCCGGCGATCGGGCGCCGCAGGATCACGAGCGCGGCGCCGCGCGGGAGCTCGCGCACGTGAGTCGCCTTGCCCGGGCCTTCGGGAACCGTGGCGATGTGGCCGATCCGGATCTCGCGGCGGAAGGCCGCAACCGCCTCGGCGTAGGCGGTGTCGTCGTCGACGGTCCACTCCGCGAGCGTCGAGTGACCGGTCGGGTCCATGCGGATAAGTCGTGGCATCCGGGTTCCTCCGTCAAGGATACGCCCCCAGCTTTTCGCCGATCAAGCGCTGTACCTCGCCGCCGTCGGCGCGGCCCTTCGTCTCCCGCATCACATGACCGACGATCGCGCCGATCGCCTGCTGCTTGCCGCCCCTGATCTTCTCGACGGCCTCCGGGTTCGCCGCGATCGCCGCGTCGACGATGCCCTCGAGCTCGTCGTCGCCTGCCATCGCGAGCCCCTTCGACTCGATGATGTCGCCCGGGTCGCCGCCCGACTCGACGAGCGTGCCGAGGACGTCCTTCGCCGCGCTCTGCGCGATCGCCTTCGAGCCGACCATCCCCACGAGCTTCGCCAGCGCGCCGGGTTCCACCCGTGACTCGCCGGGATCGGCGTCGCCGAGCTTCGCGACCAGGTCGCCGGTGGCCCAGTTGGCGAGCGCGACCGGGTCCGCGGTGCCCGCGCCGAGCGCCGCCTCGTAGAAGTCGCCGAGCTCACCGCGGAACGCGAGCTGCCGCGCGGTCGCCTCCGGGAGCCCGAGATCGCGCTCGAAGCGCTCCGCGCGCGCCAGCGGCAGCTCCGGGATCGCCTCGCGGGCTCGCGCCAGCATCTCCTCGGTCGGCGCGATCGGGACGAGGTCGGGCTCGGGGAAGTAGCGGTAGTCGTGGGCCTCCTCCTTCGATCGGAGCGAGGTGATCGATCCCGAGCGGGGGTCGAAGTGGAGTGTCTCCTGCTCGACGCGTCCCCCGCCCTCGACGATCGCCGTCTGGCGCGCGATCTCCGCGTCGATCCCGCGCTCCACGAAGCGGAACGAGTTCATGTTCTTGAGCTCGGCCTTCGTGCCGAGCGTCGTCTCGCCCGTCGGCCGGATCGAGACGTTCGCGTCGATCCGCAGCGAGCCCTCCTCCATGTTCACGTCGGAGACGCCGAGCGCCCGCAGCGTGGTGCGCAGCAGCCTCCCCCACTCCGCGGCCTCCGAGGCGCTGCGGATGTCCGGCTCGGTGACGATCTCCACGAGCGGCGTGCCGCCCCGGTTGAAATCGACCACCGACGCCTCGGCCCCGTGGATCCGCCCCGACGCCCCCGCGTGGACGAGTTTCGCGGCGTCCTCCTCCAGGTGCGCGCGGTGGATGCGCACGTCGCCGAGCCGGCCATTCCGCGCGATCGGGATGTCGTACTGGGAGATCTGGTAGCCCTTCGGCAGGTCCGGATAGAAGTAGTTCTTGCGGTGGAAGACCGAGCGCGGGGCGATCTCGCAGCCGAACGCCATCCCGATCATCAGGCCGTAGTGGACCGCCTCGGCGTTGGTCACCGGAAGCGTGCCGGGATGGCCGAGGCAGACCGGACAGGTGTGGGTGTTCGGCTCGTCGCCGAACGACAGCGCGCAGCCGCAGAACATCTTCGTCCGGGTGCGAAGCTGCACGTGGATCTCGAGGCCGATGACGGGCTCGAAGCCGCTCATGCGCCCACCCGCTGCCACGGGGCGCCCCCGAACCCGATCGCCTGCTCGAGCGCGTGGGCCACGTCGAGGATGCGCTGCTCGCTGAAGGCCGGGCCCGCGAGCTGGATGCCGACGGGAAGGCCGTCCGAGAGCCCGCCGGGAAGCGAGATCGCCGGGATGCCCGCGAGCGGCATCGGCACGGTGCAGTAGTCCGAGAGGTACATCGCGAGCGGGTCGGCGGTACGCTCGCCCAGCTTGAACGCCACGGTGGGCGAGGTCGGCGTGATCACGAGATCGACCTGCTCGAACGCCTGGCGGAAGTCGTCGGCGATCTTCGTCCGGACCTTCTGCGCCTGGCCGTAGTAGGCGTCGTAGTAGCCGGACGAGAGCGCGTAGGTGCCGATCATGATGCGGCGCTTGACCTCGTCGCCGAAGCCGGCGGCGCGGGTCTCTTCGTACAGCGAGGCGAGGTCGCCGTCGCCCAGGCGGGGCCCGAAGCGGACGCCGTCGTAGCGGGCCAGGTTCGCGCTGGCCTCGGCGGGCGCGATCACGTAATAGGCGGCGATGCCGTGCGGCGAGTGCGGCAGGCCGATCTCCACGAGGTTCGCTCCGAGCTCCTCCGCGAGCGCGAGCGCCCGCTCGAAGACCTCGCGCACCCCGGGCTCGACGCCCTCGCCGGTCAGCTCGGGCGGAACGCCGAGGCGGACGCCGTCGAGGCGCTCCGCCGTGGGCAGCTCGATCGGCTCCGGCAGGCCGACCGAAGTCGAGTCCATCGGGTCGCGCCCCACCATGTGCCGCAGCAGGAGGGCCGCGTCGGTGACGTCGCGGGTGAGCGGTCCGGCCTGGTCGAGCGACGAGGCGAACGCGATCATCCCGTAGCGGGACACCGCGCCGTAGGTGGGCTTCATGCCGACGATCCCGGACAGCGCGGCGGGCTGGCGGATCGAGCCGCCCGTGTCGGTGCCGATCGCCCAGGGCGCGAGCCCGGCGGCCACCGCGGCGGCGGAGCCCCCCGAGGAGCCGCCCGGGACGCGCGTCTCGTCCCACGGGTTCCTGACTGGCCCGAAGCCCGAGTTCTCGTTGGAAGAGCCCATCGCGAACTCGTCCATGTTGGTCTTGCCGAGCACGGTCGCGCCCGCGTCGATGAGGCGACGGACGGCCGTCGAGGTGTACGGCGGCCGGTAGCCGTCGAGGACGCGGCTCGCGGCCTGGCTCGGGACGCCCTCCACGCAGAACAGGTCCTTGACGGCCAGCGGCACCCCGCCGAGCGGACCGCTGGTCTCGGGCGCATCCTCGGCGACCCAGAGGTAGGCGCCCAGCTCCTCGGCCGCGGAGCGCGCGCGATACAGCTCGAACAGCTCCGAAGCCGACAGCTCCCCCGCGTCCACCGCGGCAGCGGCCCGGGCGCCCGTCATGAGAGCGGGATCGGTCACGACCCGGGGCTCGGCACGCGAAAGCCGTCGGGTGCGGCATCGGGCGCCTGCTCGAGGGCCCGCTCGCGTGGCAGGCTCTCGGCCGGCTCGTCCTCGCGCAGGACGTTCTCGAGGCCGATCACGTGGGAGGTGGGCTCGACGCCATCCAGGTCGAGCTCGGAGATCTTCTCGATGTGGTCGAGGATCTTCGAGAGCTCCGCCGGCATCCGCTCGACCTCGTCGTCGGTGAGGCGCAGGCGGGCGAGCTTCGCCACGTGCAGTACCTGTTCGCGGTCGATCATCGGCCCGCGATTGTAGGCGCGGCCCTCAGGCGGGGACCGGTTGCCTCGCCTCGAGGCGCGCGACCGACTCGGGGTCGTGGCTCGGGAGGTACACCGTGGGCGCCTCGCGGCACGCCTCGCGGATGCGCCGCAGGGTGTCGAGGGCCGTCTCCGCGTCCGGGGACACGCCGTCCACGGCGCCGTCCAGCATGCACTGCTGGTCGTAGGAGGTGTCGCCCGCGAGGAGGAGGCGGGTCTCGCCGTCCTCGACGAGCACGGACTGGTGCCGCGGCGAGTGCCCGGGCGTGGCGACGATCCGCACGCCTGAGGCCACCTCCATGCTCCGCTCGAATGGTCCGTGCGGCTCCGCCGGGAGGTCGACCAGCCGCGGCTCGATGTGGGACGGCCAGCGGTGCGGGAGGTAGCCGCGGGTCTTGCCGGCGAAGCCCTGCGCGAGGTCCCAGTCGGCCCGCCCGGCGATCACCTCGGCGTTCGTGAACTCGCCGACGCCGGCCACATGGTCGGTGTGCAGGTGGGTGAGCACGACATGGCGGACATCGCCCGGGTCGAGCCCGAGCGCGCGCATCCGCGGGCCGATCTCTTCCTCGGGCCGGACCTCGAAGCGCACCGCGAGGCGGAAGTAGGGCTGCCAGCGGGGGAACCAGCCCGGCTCCGAGGTACGCGCCGTCTCCCCCGCATCCACGACGATCAGCCCGTCCGGGTGCTCTATCGCCCAGGCCAGGATCGGCAGCGGCTCGGTCCACTCGCGGGAGAAGAGCGTGCCGGCGATCCGGGCCGGGCCGCGCCCGCGCCCGCGCCGCTGGCGCTCCTTGACCGCGACGGTGCCGGTCTGGATCGCGTGGACCTTCAGGACGACGATCCCTCGAAGCCGGCGACCTGGATCACTCGCCGCTGGTGGGTGCCCACGCCGATGGTGCGGCCGCCCTCGGTGACCAGGACGTCGAAGTGGAGCTTGCGGCCGTCCACGACCTCGCGCAGCGTCGCGCGGGCCGTGCAGGTGGCGCCCTCGGCGACGGCGGAGACATGCTTGACGCAGACCTCGAAGCCGACCGTCGCGCTGCCCTCGGGGAGGTTCTCGAACGAGAGAATCGCCGCGGTGCGCTCCATCATCGCGATCATGCCCGGGGTCGAGAGCACGCTCGAGCCGATCGTGCCACCGACGTCGGTCAGGAGGCGGTCCTCGACGACGAACTCGTCCGTGCGCTCGATGCCGGGGTCGAGGGGGCTCACGAGGCGGCCTCGGCGGGGGCCTGCGTCTCCGGCTCGCGGAACGCGCTGCCGTCGACCTCCGCGCGGTGCGCGGCGCGGGCGGCGAGCGCGATCGTGCCCGCCGCGAGCACGCCGAGCACAGACCCGATCTTGAGCGTCGTCGCCGCGTCGAGGCCCGGCTCCTGAACCATCCGGTAGGCCACGAGCAGCGCCGCGAGCGCGGCGAGAACCGACGCGGCGTTGCTCGGGGTGCGCGGCGGCTCGAAGCGCCGGCCGGCGGCCCGCAGGAACGCGGCCGCGACCGCCGCCGCGATCGCGGCGAGCAGCATGACGAGGATCACCCGGTCGATCAGCCCGTCGGCCTGGAAGGCGTTCTTCTCGGCGCGCTCGGCGGCGAAGCGCGCGTCGTCGCGCACCTCTCGCTCGACCTCGCCGGCGGCCGCCCCCGAGGGCTGCGCGAGACCCTCGAGACGGCGGGCTTCGTCGCCCTGCACGGTGCCGTACCAGTCCACGGCCAAAAACAGCAGCAGCGCGAGCGCCGCCCCGAAGGCGACCCAGTCGGCACGGTTGAGGCGCGCAAAGGTCACGCGTCGGGGGCCGGGAGCGTCTCGACCTCCACCGTGCCGCCCGGGACGGCGCGGCCGGGGCGCTCCTGGTGGATCGCGGTCCAGAGCGAGACGGCGACGCCGAGGGTGAGCGGCAGGCCGAGTGCCACGCCGAGCTCGCGGTGGCCCGCCCCGTCGGGGAGGTTGAGAAGAGCCACCAGCGCGAAGAGCGACGCCACGGTCGTGACGAGCGCCGCGAGCGTCTCGAACGCCACGGAGACCGCCGGCGTCTCGAACGAAGCCGTGAGCACGAGCGCCAGGACGCCGAGCACGCCGGCGATCGCGAGCACGACGTCGGTGACGGCGAAGGACTCCCAGGCGTCGGCCCCGCCGGGCCCGTACCAGTCGGTGAAGAGAACGGCCAGGAGCCCGGCTCCGAAGAGCCCGGCGAGCCACTCGTTGAGGCGCAGGCGGCCGAGATCCACGCGCCGCAGGCTACCGCGCGACGCCCAGCGACCGCGCGGCGCTCAGCGTGTTGTCGAGCAGCATCGCGATCGTCATCGGCCCCACCCCGCCCGGCACCGGCGTGATCGCCCTGGCCTTGGGCTCCACCGAGTCGAAGTCGACGTCGCCCACGAGCTTGCCGTCCACGCGGTTGATGCCCACGTCGATCACGGTCGCCCCCTCCTTGACCATCTCGGCGGTGACGAGCCCCGGGCGGCCGACGGCCGCGATCAGCACGTCGGCGCGTGAGCAGACCTCGGCCAGGCCGCGGGTGCGCGAGTGGCAGACGGTGACCGTGGCGTTGCGGTGGAGCAGGAGCGAGACGAGCGGACGGCCGACGAGGTCCGAGCGGCCGAGAATCACCGCGTCGGCCCCCTCGAGCGGGGTGTCCACGTGGTCGAGCAGGACCATCACGCCGTTCGGCGTGCAGGGCACCATCGCGTCGCGCCCCTGCACGAGCAGGCCGGCGTTCACGGGCGTGAGGCCGTCGACGTCCTTGCGAGGGTCGATCAGCGCGGTCAGAGCGCTCCCGTCGAGTCCCTCCGGCACGGGAAGCTGGAGCAGGATCCCGTGGACCCGCGGATCGGCGTTGAGGGTGCCGATCAGCTCGGCCACCTCGTCCTGGGAGGCGTCGGCCCCCAGCTCGTGGTGGAAGGACTCCATCCCCGCCTCGGCGCAGGCCTTGCGCTTGCTGCCGACGTAGATGTGCGAGGCCGGATCGTCCCCCACGAGCACCGTCGCGAGCCCCGGCGTGAGGTCGAGATCCGCCACCTGGCGCCTGATCCGGGCGCGCACCTCCGCCGCGACGGCCCTGCCGTCGATCCTCATCCGGTCACCTTCTTGAGCGGGGCGTAGTCCTCCATCAGCTTCTTCTCCCCTTCTCCCGGGAAGTTCACGACGACGATGCCGCCGGGCTCGCGCGCGGTGACGACTCCCTCGCCGAACTTCGCGTGGGTCACGCTGTCGCCGAGCGCGAACGCTGCGGCCGGCGGGCTGGGCTCCCGGCGGGCGGCGGGCGCGGCATGCGAAGGCCCCGAGTCCCAGCGCGGCTGGCGGACCGGTGCGCCGAGGCGCTCGGTCGCGTCGGTGAGGTGGGCGGGGACCTCGGTGAGGAAGCGGCTCGGCGAGTTCCACTCGCGCGAGCCATGGCGTGCGCGGGTGCGGGCGAAGCTCAGGAACAGCTCCCGCTTGGCCCGGGTGATGCCGACGTAGCAGAGGCGGCGCTCCTCCTCGAGGTCGCCGGACTCGATCGCACGCGACGAGGGAAAGATGCCGTCCTCGCAGCCGAGGATGAAGACGATCGGGTACTCGAGGCCCTTCGCGCTGTGGAGGGTCATCAGCGTCACGGTGCCCGACTCGTCGCCCAGGTCATCGGTGTCGGCGCGCAGCGAGATCGTCTCGAGGTAGTCGGAGACGTTCGGGTCCTCGGTGGTGGCGTCGTACTCGCGGGCGCCCGTGACGAGCTCCTGCAGGTTCTCCAGACGACCCTCCGACTCGATCGTGCGCTCGGCCTGGAGCGCCTCGATGTAGCCCGTCTCGTTCAGGGTCTCCTCGAGCAGGTCCCCGACGCTGGTGGCGCCCTCGGCGCTCTCGCGCAGGCGCTCCATCACCTCCATGAAGCGGCCCACCGACTTGACCGCGCCGGCGCCGAGGCCGGGGACGAGGTCGGGGCGGGCGGCGATCTCCCAGACCACCTCGCCGATCGTGTTCGCGTGGCCCACGATCCGCGACAGCGTCGTGTCGCCGATGCCGCGCTTCGGGGAGCCGACGATGCGCGCCAGCGCGATCGCGTCGCTCGGGTTCGTGAGGAAGGTGAGGTAGGCCAGCGCGTCGCGGATCTCCTTGCGCTCGTAGAAGCGGCGGCCGCCGATCACCTTGTGGGGGACGGCGTAGCGGCCGAGCACCTCCTCCAGCACGCGGCTCTGGGCGTTGGTCCGGTAGAAGACGGCCATCTCGTCGCGCGACTCGCCCTCGTCGACGCGGCGCTCGATCTCGCCCGCCACGAAGCGGGCCTCGGCGTGCTCGTCCTCGAGCTCTCGGAGGTGGACCGGCTCGCCCTGGCCTAGCTCCGACCAGAGCGCCTTCTCCTTGCGCCCGTGGTTGTTCCCGATGACGGAGTTGGCGGCGTCGAGGATCGTCTGGGTGGAGCGGTAGTTCTGCTCGAGCTTGACCACGGCCGCGTCCGGGAAGTCGTCCTCGAAGTCGAGGATGTTGCGGATGTCGGCGCCTCTGAAGGAGTAGATCGAGTTGTGGGTGAGGAGTCCGCCCGCGATGAAGTTGTGCGTGTGCTCGATGTCGAGGTCGTAGACGCCAGCGTCGATTCGCACGCGGTCGACAGTCTCCACCACGTCGTACTCGCCGGATGCGTCGAACATCGCCATCCCGGGACGGATGCTGGCGGCCGGGATGAACGGCAGCGATCTGCGACCGCGCTCCGGTCCGGCTCCCAGCCGGGCGGTCATGCGTAGCTGAACCGGCACGGACCGTCGGATCCGGGCGACGATCGCCATCGCCTCACCGAAGTCCGCAAAGGCGGATTCGTAGCGCCAACTCGCCCCCGCTCTTGCCGGACGCACATTCAGACCGATCCGCTCCAGCGCCGCCCGTGCAAGACCATCGCGACCACCGATGCTGACAACGTGCATCGGCGTAGGGCCGCGACGGTCCCCACAGAGCACAACGGTCAGAACGCGGCGGCGGCCTTGGTGGGTCTGAGCACTGTGATGCGGGTGAGTGCGGCTGAGCCCGGCGTCCTCGAGTAGGTCGAGGGCGCCCCCGTTTCCGTCAACCGCCTCGAACACCCGATCGATGAGGGCGTGATCGCATACGAGCCCGTTCGCGCTGCCGCCGCGCCGCGCAACGAAGGGGAGCGTGGGGATTCCGTAGATCAGCGAAAGGCGCGCCTCCTCAGCTCGGGCCTCCGCCTCCGTCTCATGCTGGGAGACCACCCAGGCCGCGTCCGCATGCTCTTGGACGGATCGTAGCCGCACCCCGAGCGTCCGGTTGCTCGCGGTGTACGTCCTTGTGGTGCCGACTCGGAACCCCTTGTCCGAGCGCCGCATGAGGTAGGTCACGTGCGCCTGAGGTGAAACCCCGTAGCGGAACCCGGCGAAGTGGGTGTGCTCAGGAGTACTCACGAGCCGCCGACCTCCGCGCGTCGTAATGGCGATGCCCTCCCTGGCCTCCGAGCGATGCGTTCGCATCACGCGCGCCGGCCGGAAGTCCCCGCTTCCGTGGCAAGAGAGGACCTGGTCGCCGACGACGATGTCCTCGATGGGCTTGATGCTCCCGTCCGCCATCGTGACGGGGGTGCCGGCGACGAGACACTGATCGTCGTCGCCTACGACGCACAGGTTCCGGTGCTCGCCCGCCAGCAGCTGGAGCCAGCGGTACTGGGCGCGGTTCGTGTCCTGGTACTCGTCGACCATCACGTGCCGGAAGGTGTCTTGATAGCCGCGCCGGACCTCGGGGAAGAGCTCCAGGAGGTTCACGCAGCGGACGAGCAGGTCGTCGAAGTCCATCGCGTTCATGTCGAGGATCCGGCGCTCGTACAGCTCGAACACGTCGGCTGCGGTCTCCTCGAACATCGTCCCGGACCTCGAGCGGTACTCCTCGGGGCTGAGCAGGCCGTTCTTCGCGTCGGAGATCTGGCGCTTCAGGGCCCTCGGCGTGAAGCGCTTCGGGTCGAGGTCGAGCTCGTCCACGCAGCGCTTCACGAGCCGCAGCGAATCGTCCTCGTCGTAGATCGTGAAGGCGCGCCGGTAGCCCAGCCGCTCCGCGTGGGCGCGCAGGATGCGGGCGCACGCCGAGTGGAAGGTCATCACCCACATGCGGCGCACGCTCGGACCGACGAGCTGCTCGACGCGCTCGCGCATCTCGTGGGCGGCCTTGTTCGTGAAGGTGATCGCGAGGATCTGGCCGGGATGGGCGCGACCGGTCGCCACCAGGTGGGCGATCCGGTGGGTCAGGACCCTGGTCTTGCCCGATCCGGCGCCCGCGAGGATCAGCAGCGGCCCGTCACCGTGGGCCACCGCGTCCCGCTGGGGGCCGTTCAGCCCCTCGAGCAGTCGGTCGGCGGCGGCGGCGGCGCTCACCACGCCGAGGATAGAGAGGCGCCCGGCCGCCTCAGCGGCTCTCGAGGACCTTGTCGATGAGGCCGTACTCCGCGGCCTCGTGCGCCTTGAAGAAGCGGTCCCGCTCCATGTCGCGGTGGACCTCCTCGTACGGCTTGCCGGTGTGCTGGGCGTAGATCCGGTCGATCCGCTCGCGCATCTCGAGGATCTCGCGGGCGTGGATGTCGATGTCCGAGGCCTGGCCCTCGAAGCCGGCCGAGGGCTGGTGGATCAGGATGCGGCTGTTGGGGAGCGCCATGCGCTTGCCCTTCGTCCCGCCCGAGAGGAGCAGCGAGCCCATCGACATCGCGATGCCGACGCACATGGTCTGCACGTCGGGCTTGATGAACTGCATCGTGTCGTAGATCGCGAGGCCCGCGTACACCGATCCGCCCGGCGAGTTGATGTAGAGCGAGATGTCCTTGTCGGGGTCGTCCGACTCCAGATGGAGCAGCTGGGCCACGACCAGATTGGCGACCTGGTCGTCGATCGGGCTGCCCAGGAAGATCACCCGCTCGCGCAGCAGGCGCGAGTAGATGTCGAAGGAGCGCTCGCCGCGCGCGTCCTGCTCGATGACCATGGGGACGAGTGGCATGAGGCGGCGGGTATAGCACCCTTGGGGGCATGGGGCTCTCCGACCAGGTTCGCGAGCACTGCGCCGCGGTGGCCGCGGGGGCTCGCTGGGTGACGATCGACGACGAGGCGCTGGAGGGCGTCGACCCAGGCCCCGAGCCGTCCCTCGACCCGGAGCGCCACTACCTGGAGGGCGCGGCCGAGGACGTCGCGGCGTACATGCTGGCGCTCGACTCGATCAACTTCGGCTCGGGCTGGTTCCCTACGCTCCGCAAGCGCCCCGGCTGCTCCGGCTACAACACGATCGCCTGGGCGCTCGCCGATCACTGGCGCGCCAACGGGCCCTGGAGCGCCGCCGAGCTCAGGCGGATGGACCCGGATCGGATCGCGCTCGTGCTCGGCCAGGATCCTGGGCACGAGCTGATGGCGCTCTACGCCGAGGCGCTGCGCCAGCTCGGCTCGTTCCTGCGCGGGCGCGCCTCGCCGGAGGCGATCGCGGCGGCCGATGGCTCGGCCCAGCGCCTCGCCGAGCTGCTCGCACACTCGATGCCCTTCTACGACGACACGGGCTTCTGGAAGCGGGCGCAGATCGTGCCGAGCGACATGGCGCTCGCCGGCGTCGCGGAGTTCTCGGACCTCGACTCGCTCACGATCTTCGCCGACAACGTCGTCCCCCACGTCCTGCGCGTGGACGGCGCCCTCCGGTACCACCCGGACCTGGCCGCCCACATCGACGCCGGGCGCCTGCTGCCCCCCGGAGAGCAGGAGCGGGAGATCCGCGCGTGCGCCGTCCACGCCTGCGAGACGATCGCCGGGAGGCTCGAGATCGCGCCGCGGGCGCTCGACAACGCCCTCTGGAATCGCGGCCAGGCGCCCCGCTACAAGGCAATTCCGCGCCACCGCACGCGCAGCGTCTTCTACTGACCCGGTGAAACAGTGCCAGGCACTGTTTCACCGGCGTGGGGTGAAACAGTGCCTGGCACTGTTTCAGGGGCCGCTCAGCCGCCGGCCGGGTCCTGGCCGCGGCCGCGGCGGAGCGGCTTCACCTCGCCGCCCTCGGGGCGGCGCCCGGTGGCCTCGGCGAGCATCGACTCGAGCGCGCCGATCCGGTCGGAGAGCCCGCGCAGAGCGTCGGCGACGGGGTCCGGCAGGTGCGCCCAGTCGGCGTCCGGCCCCTCCGGCCTGCGACCGTCGACCTTCACCGCGTGCCCGGGGTTGCCCACGACCGTCGAGTTGGACGGCACGTCGTGGATGACCACCGAGTTCGCGCCGATCTTGGCGCAGCGGCCAACGGTGATCGGTCCGAGCAGCTTCGCTCCGGACCCGATCACGACGTTGTCCTCGACGGTCGGGTGGCGCTTGCCGCGGGCGAAGCCGGTGCCTCCGAGCGTGACGCCCTGGTAGACGGTGACGTTGTCGCCGATCGCGGCGGTCTCGCCGATCACGACCCCCGTGCCGTGGTCGATGAAAAGCGACTCCCCCACTCGCGCGGCGGGATGGATCTCAACACCGGTAACGAGGCGGCTCGTGTAGGCCAGGGCGCGCGGCGCGAGCGGCACGCCCGCGTCGTGAAGGGCATGGGCGACGCGGTGGGTCAAGAGCGCCTGCACCCCGCCGTAGGTGAGCAGGATCTCCAGGCGGCCGACGTCGCGCGCCGCCGGGTCGCGGTCCTGCGCCGCGGTGAGGTCCTGGCGCACCTCGCGGGCCACGCGCTTGAGTGTCCCGATCCCGAGCATCAACTGGATTGTGCCGCACATGCGGCGCAATCCGGAAGGGGCGGCACCGCGCGGCGGGCGACAGCGAGCGTCGCGGCGTCCACCTCCAGGACACCCGCCGTCCCAGCCAGCCCGGCTGCGACCGCGAGCGCAGCGGCAAGCGGGCCGAGCGGCGCGGGCATCTGCCCGGCCGGAGCCGAGACCCCGGCGCAGCGCCAGCACCCGTCCGCGTGACCCGGCGCCGAGAGGACAAGAGCTCCCTTCTCCCCCACGGCTGCCGTGGTGAAGGGCACGCCCGCCACGCGGCAGGCGTCGTTGGCCGCGAGCCGCGCCGCCTCGTCGCCCGACACGTCCACCACCAGGCCCGCCCCGCCGACGATCGCCGCCGGGTGCGCCTCCGCCAGCGCGACCGGGTAGGGCTCGAACAGAACGCCCGGGTGAAGCAGGCCGAGCCGAGCCGCGGCGGCGGGAGCGTCGGGGTCGACGACGCCGATCGGTGTCACGCCCGCGAACGCCAGCGCGCCGCAGGCGAACGGGTCGGCGCCGATGACGATCGCGCCCGTCACTGCGGCGCGAAGAAGGGCGTGGAGACGTAGCGCTCGCCGGAGTCGGGCAGGACGACCACCACGCGCTTGCCCTCGAACTCCGGCCGGCCGCCCAGCTCGATCGCGGCCCAGAGCGCGGCTCCCGCCGATATCCCCGCGAGGATGCCCTCCCGCCGTGAGACGAGCCGGGCGGTCTCGAGCGCATCCTCGTCGTCGACGGCGACGATCTCGTCGATCACGTCGCGGTTGAGCACGTCCGGCACGAAGCCCGCCCCGATCCCCTGGATCTTGTGGGGTCCGGGGGGGCCGCCGGAGAGCACCGCGGAGGTTCGCGGCTCGACCGCGACGACGCGCAGATCGGGGTTGCGCTCCTTGAGGACCTCGCCGGCGCCGGTGATCGTGCCGCCCGTCCCGACGCCCGCGACCAGCGCGTCCACCCTGCCGCCCATGCCCTTCCAGATCTCCTCGGCCGTGGTGCGGCGGTGGACCTCGGGGTTGGCGGGGTTTGAGAACTGGTCCGGGATGAAGCAGTCGCCGCGCTCGTTCGCGATGCTCGCAGCGGCCGCGACGGCCTCGTCCATGCCGCCCATCGACTCCGTGACGTGGACCTCGGCGCCGTAGAGGCGCAGCAGGCCCTCGCGCTCGCGGCTCATGCCCTGCGGCATGGCGAGCACCAGGTCGTAGCCCCTCGCCGCGCAGACGAAGGCCAGCGCGATCCCGGTGTTCCCCGAGGTCGCCTCGACGATCGTGGTCCGGCCGGGCTCGATCCGCCCCTCCCGCTCGGCGGCCTCGATCATCGCGATCCCGATCCGATCCTTGACGCTGCCCGCCGGGTTCGCGGCCTCGAGCTTCGCGACGAGGTCGGCCTTGCAGTCCAGCGCCACGCGGGTGAGGCGCACGAGGGGCGTCTTGCCGATCAGGTCGGCAAGGTTGGAGGGGATCCCGTCGCTGCCCGGCACGGGGTCACGGTATCGGCAGACGCTCCGACTTGGCGGGCGCGCCGGCCGGCGGTAGGGTCGGCTTGATGTCGATCGATGCCAGGCCGCTCGAGGAACTCATCGTCGGTGACCGGGCCCTGTGGCAGGACGGGCCGCCGCATGAGGTGTTCCGGCGCCTGCGCTCGGAGTGCCCTGTGCACTGGAGCTCCAAGATCCCGGAGTACCCCGGGGAGGCCGGCTTCTGGTCTGTGACCACCGCCGACGACGTCCACGCCGTCAGCCGCGACTGGGAGACCTACTCCTCGGAACGAGGCGGCATCACGGCCGTCACGGACGCGATCATGCCGCTCGAGCTGATCCAGGCGATGTTCATCGGAATGGACCCGCCGAAGCACGACCGCCTGAAGGCGCTGTTCCAGCGCGGCTTCACCCCGCGCCGCATCGCCGAGCACGAGGACGAGATCCGCGCGATCACCCGCGAGGTGCTCGACCGGCTCGAGGGCCGCGAGGAGTGCGACCTCGTCTACGACGTGGCGCAGCCGGTCGTCTCACGCGTCATCGGCAGCTTCATGGGCATCCCGCCGGAGGACGACGCGGTGTGGGCACGCCTGATGAACGGGATCCTCGGAGCGGGCGACCCCGACCTCAATTCCGAGGGCGTCGACGTCGTGATGCAGCGCGACGTGCCCGAGGTGTTCGAGCGCTGCCGGACGCTGATCGCCGAGCGCCGCGAGCGCCCGACGGACGATTTGACGAGCGTGCTCGTCCACGCCGAGGTCGACGGCGAGACGCTCGAGGAGCACGAGATCGTCATGGGATTCTTCCTGCTGGTCGCTGCCGGGAACGACTCGACCAAGGCCACCTACTGCAGCGCGATGCGCGCGCTGATGGGGAACCCGGGCGAGCGGCAGAAGCTGATCGAGGACCCGTCGCTCGTCTCCTCGGCGGTCGAGGAGGCGCTCCGGATGTTCCCGGCATTCGCCCACTTCCGCCGGACCGCGACGTGCGACGTGGAGCTGAACGGCCAGCAGATCCGCGAGGGCGACAAGGTCGTCATGTGGTACGTCTCCTCGAACCGGGACGAGACGCGCTACGAGGACCCGGACCGCTTCGACGCCGAGCGTAACCCCGACCACCAGGCCTTCGGAGCGGGTGGCCGCCACTTCTGCCTGGGAGCCGCGCTCGCGCGCCTCGAGCTGAACGTCCTGCTGGAGGAGACGCTCGCGCGCTACCCCGCGATGGAGCCTGCGGGCGAACCGGCCTACGTCGAGTCGCCCTTCATCAATCAGCTGAAGACGCTACCCGTGCGCCTCGCCTGAGCCGTCGGCCTCGCCGGGCACCCCGGGAGGCGACCAAGGCTTCCTGCGCCACGTCTCAGAACACCGGGGCGGGGCGGTGGAGCGACATGCGAGGATCGCCGCGTGGACCACGCCACGCTCCAGATCCGCCGGCGGACCTACGAGCTGTTCGTGGAGTATGGACGCGCCCCGGCGCCCGCAGAGGTGGCAAACGCGGAGGGCCTCGCCGAGGAGGCGGTCGTGGCGGCATGGCGGGCGCTCCATGACGCCCACGCCCTCGTCCTTGACGAGACCGGCGCGATCCTGATGGCCAACCCGTTCTCGGCGGCCCCCACCGCCTTCCGCGTCGAGGCCGGCGGCCGCTCGTGGTACGCCAACTGCGCCTGGGACGCGATCGGGATCTGCGCCGCGCTCGACGCGGACGGGCTCGTCGAGACGAAGTGTCCCGACTGCGGCCATCCAATCTCCCTCGACATCCGCGACAAGCGGCCTTCGGATGACTCGCTCCTCTTCCACTGTCTCGTACCGGCCGCACACTGGTGGGACGACATCGTCTTCACCTGAAGCACGATGAACCTCTTCCGGTCGGAGGAGCACATCGAGTCCTGGCTCGCGGGTCGCCCGCCGGGAGCGACGATCCCGGTCGGGACGCTCAGCGACCTCGCCCACGCCTGGTGGGACGACAGGCTCGCGCCCGACTGGCGCCCCCACTCCCGCGACCAGAACCAGGCGATCCTCGACGGGCTCGGCCTGACCGGGGAGTTCTGGCGCCTGCCCTAGCCGGGCTCTACGTTCTGGTTGCGACGGAAGAGGTTGCCCGGGTCGTATGCCCGCTTGAGGCGCGAGAGTCGCTCGTAGTTGCCCTCCCCGTAGGCAGCGCGCACGCGCTCCGGTCCCTCGTCGCCCAGGAAGTTGAGGTACACGCGCCCGCTCGAGTGCGGCTCCATCGCGTCGAAGAAGCCGCGCGCCCAGGCGATGTGCCGCTCGGGCTCGGGATCGTCCTCCGTCCAGACCGCGTTGATGTTCACGTTGTGGGCGGCATCCCGCTGGCTGAACGCGGTCGCGTCGGCGTCCACCCGGCTGAGCGCTCCGCCCAGCTGGAAGACGATGCAATACGACTTCGGCGAGGTGAGCTCCGAGGCGTGCGCGACGAGCGTGTCGATCGCCGCGGGCGTCAGCGGCGGCAGCTCCACGGACTTCCAGTAGTAGTGCCAGCCATGCGGCACCGAGGCGTCGAACATCGATTGGAGCGCAAGGTACGGCTTGGGTTCGAGGAGGTCCACGACCGGGGTTCCGAACTCCTTGAGGGGCCGGACCACTTCGGCGCCGTCCTCCGGGCGCCCCGCGTAACACGCGCCCACCATGACGATCGGCTTGCCGTGCACCTCTTGGGGCAGGAACGGCAGCGGCGGCGCGACTCGCAGGTTGAAGATCGTCGTGAGCTCGTCGGGTGCGGCAGCGGCGAACTCGCGGTAGAAGCGCAGGACCTCCGGGGCATCGTCCAGCGGGTGGAAGATCGGGCCGGCGAGAACCGTCGGCCCCACGGAGTGAAGGCGGTACTCGAACGACGTGACGATCCCGAAGTTCCCTCCTCCGCCGCGAACCCCCCAGAACAGGTCGGGGTTGACGCTCTCGCTCGCGGTCACGAGAGCGCCATCGGCCGTGACCAGATCGACCGAGAGGAGGTTGTCGACCGTGGCGCCGTACTTGCGCATCAGCCACCCGATCCCGCCGCCCAGCGTCAATCCGGCGATGCCGGTGTGGGTGACTATCCCTCCGACGGTGGCGAGGCCCTGGAGCTGCGTCTCGCGGTCGAGCTCGCCCCAGAGCACGCCCGCCTCCGCGCGCGCGGTCCTCGCAACCGGGTCCACCCGGATTCCCTTCATCGGCGACAGGTCGATCACGAGGCCCCCCTCGCAGACCGCATCGCCGGCGACGCCATGGCCGCCGGAGCGAACCGCGGGAGAGAGACCGTACTCGCGCGCGAAGCGAACCGCGGCGACCACGTCGGCGGCCCCCGTACAGCGGGCGATGCAGGCGGGGCGGCGGTCGATCGCGCCGTTCCAGACTCGGCGAGCCTCGTCGTAGCCCGTGCTCGCAGGCTTCAGAGCGTCGCCGCGAAGCGAGGCCTCGAGGTCATCGAAGGCCACCGCGCCGAGCGGTCGCGCCTGTGACGTCTCGGTGGTCGTCATTTCGTCCTCCCGGGGTGCCGATGGAGAGCCATGTGTGCAAGCTAGGGTCGCCCGCCCACGGTGCCTAGTCCTGGTTTCGAACCAACCGGTACGACATCCGGACCAGCTGAGGCGAGAGGGTTAGCATTGCGGCGCGATGCGCAGTCACGCGCAGTATTGCCCGGTGGCCAAGGCGACCGAGGTTCTCGGAGACCGTTGGACGATGCTGATCGTGCGGGAGATGCTCGGCGGTGCGCGAGGCTTCAACGAGCTGCAGCGGGGGCTTCCCGGCATCTCCCGTTCGGTCCTGGCCGACCGGATGCGCTCCCTGGAGCGGTCGGAGGTCATCGAACGCAGAACGGGCCCGAGCGGCCGCACCCTCGAGTACCGCCTCACCGCAGCTGGGCGGGACCTCCAGCCGGTCGTGCAGGCGATCGGCGAGTGGGGCGCCACCTGGTCCTTCACGGAGCCGCGAGCGGAGGAGCTCGACCCAGACCTGCTCATCGTGTGGATGGCCCGTCACGTCGACCGCGGCAGCCTGCCGCCGGGCCGCACCGTCGTGCAGTTCGACTTCCGCGACCCCCAGCGGCGCTACTGGATGGTCCTCGAGCCGGCGGAGGTCTCGGTCTGCGTCCAGCACCCCGGCTTCGACGTGGACCTCAGCGTCGCGGTCGACACCCGCACGCTCTTCCGCGTGTATCTGGGACGAGCCGACCTAGGAGGCGCGATCGCGGCCGGCCGGCTGACGATGGACGGCCCGCAGACGCTGCAGAAGGAGCTCGGCAGATGGTTCACCTGGAGCGCATTCGCCCCGGCGAGTCGCGGGGCCGAGGAACGCCGCCTGGCCGCGTCACGCACGGCTCATCCGCACCACGTGCGCATCGGCGATTGATGCGGCGCTCGGAGTGCCCGGCAGGGAGATCGCCGTCAGCGGCGAGGTCGGGGGGGTCCCGGGGCGTGCGGCAGATGAT
>DATMJO010000112.1:0-6236 GCA_035553855.1 Thermoleophilaceae bacterium
CCGGAAGGCCGTCCACCGGCTGCGGGGTGGCGCCCGCGATCTCCATGTTGGCGGCGTAGCCGGCGCCCGACAGCGCCACCTCGTCCTCGCCGGCGGCGCAGGGAGCCATGTACTCGTGGGCTCCGAAGCCGCCCATCATCCCCACGTCTGACTCCACCCGGTACCACTCCAGGCCGGCGCGATCGAAGATGCGGTCGTACGCGCCCACGTGGAGGTCGTACTGGCGGTCCAGGCCCTCGCGGTCGCGGTCGAAGGTGTAGGAGTCCTTCATGATGAACTCACGGGTGCGCAGCACGCCGGCGCGCGGGCGCGGCTCGTCTCGCTCCTTGACCTGGATGTGGTAGAGGATCAGCGGCAGGTCGCGGTAGGAGCGGACCTCGCGCGCCACATGCATCGTGACCACCTCCTCGTGGGTCATGGCCAACACGTGCGGCGCGCCCTTGCGGTCGTCCAGCTTGAACAGCTCAGGGCTGGCGTAGCGTCCCGTGCGCTGCCACAGCTCGGCGGGGTGCAGCACCGGCATGAGCATCTCCTGGCCGCCGATCGCGTCCAGCTCCTCGCGCACGATCTGCTCGGCCTTGCGGTGCGCGCGCAGGCCCCCGGGCAGGTACGTCCACAGCCCCGCGCCCAGCTGGCGCACCATCCCGGCCCGCACGAGCAGCTTGTGCGAAAGGGCCTCCGCCTCGGCGGGAGGGTCCTTGACGGTGGGCAGGAAGGCGGTGGAGAGCCGGGTCACGCGGGCAGAACACTATTGGTCACTAATCTGCGGCGAAACGTCGACGAGAGGACCCCTCATGGCATATGAAGTCCCTGACCTTCCGTACGCCTACGACGCGCTCGAGCCTCATATCGACGAGGCCACCATGCGCGTGCACCACGACAAGCACCATCAGGCGTACGTGGACAAGGCCAACGCCGCCCTCGAGGGCACGGAGTGGGCCGACAAGGACGTGGAGGAGGTTCTGACGAACCTCGACTCCCTCCCCTCCGACAAGCAGGGCCCGGTCCGCAACAACGCGGGAGGCCATGCCAACCACACCTTCTTCTGGCAGATCATGAGCCCCGACGGCGGCGGCGAGCCCTCCGGCGACCTGGCCGCGGCGATCGACGAGGCCTTCGGCTCCTTCGGCGACTTCAAGGGCAAGTTCAAGGACGCGGGCATCGGCCGTTTCGGCAGCGGCTGGGCGTGGCTCGTGTGGGACGGATCGGCTCTGCAGGTGACGAGCACGGCCAACCAGGACTCGCCCGTTTCGTCCGGACAGACCCCTCTGCTTGGGGCGGATGTCTGGGAACACGCCTATTACCTCAAGTATCAGAACCGCCGACCCGATTACCTCGATGCGTTCTGGAACGTGGTCAACTGGACCGAGGTCGCCAGGCGCTATGAGGAGGCCCGCGGGTAGGCGCAACCTCTGGCGCACAGGACTGTTGTTGGGGAGGCGGCCCCAGCCCGGGGCCGCCTCCGCGCGTTCCGACTCCACACGAACACCATGAGATACCGACTGGCAGGGACACTCCTCGCATGCGCGATCGCGCTCGCCGCCCCGGCGGGAGCCGGCGCGTCCGAGTACCTCCTGTCGGTCATGCAGGACGACAACCAGCTCGTCTACGGGACCGGCGCCCAGCGCGAGTTCGCCCTCGACGGGATGCAGGGGCTCGGCGTGGACGCCGTGCGCGTGACCGTCCTGTGGGAGGTCGTCGCCCCGGCCCGCAAGCCGCGCGACACGACGGACCCGCGCCGCTACGGCGCCGCTCGCTGGGATCGCTACGACGAGCTGGTCAAGTCCGCCGCGCGCCGCGGGATGGCCGTGTACTTCGACGTGACCGCGCCGGGTCCGCGCTGGGCGCACGAGCGCACCCGCGACCGGGCGAACCGACGCACCTGGATCCCGAAGTCGCGCGAGTGGTACCGCTTCATCCGCGCGCTCGGTAAGCGCTACTCGGGCGTCTACCGCGACGAGAACGCCGGCCGGGAGACGCTGCCGCGGGTCGCCTGGTGGGGGCTGTTCAACGAGCCGAACCAGGGCGGCTGGCTCACCCCGCAGGCGATCAAGACCAAGCGGGGCAAGGTCCTTCCGGTCTCCCCGATCATCTACCGCTCGCTCATGATCGAGGGGGCGCGCGGCCTGATCTCGACCGGGCACGCCGACGACCTCGTCGTCCTCGGCGAAACGGCCCCGCTGGGCGTGGCCCCCCAGGGCGCCCGCCGGCCGCTCCGGCCGGCGCTGTTCATCCGCGAGATCTTCTGCCTCGACGGTAAGCTGCGCCCGTTCCGCGGTGAGGCGGCGCGCCTGCGCGGCTGCGACAAGGTGAAGCGCCTGTCGGTGCTCTCGAAGCTCTCGCGCCTGACCTGGGGCCACCACCCGTACACGAAGAACCTCTCCCCCACGACCCGCCACCCGCACCGCGACTCGATCTCGATGGCGTCGATCCGCCGCCTGCCCGTGCTGCTCGACAAGATCGCGAAGCGGACCGGGCTGCTGCCCCAGGGGATGCCGATCCTCCTGACCGAGTTCGGCTACGAGACCGACCCGCCGGACCCCTTCAACGGCGTGTCGGAGAAGGACCAGGCGGAGTACCTCAACCTCGGCGACTACATCGCCTTCAAGAACCCGCGGGTGTTCGCCAACACCCAGTTCCAGCTCTTCGACGTGCCGCCGCAGACCCAGTTCCCGCGCAATTCGCGCCAGTACTGGTTCACCTTCCAGTCCGGGCTCTTCCGCGCCGACGGCAGCGCCAAGCCGTCCGCGCACGCCTACATGATGCCGTTCGAGGTCCGGCCTGCCGGCGGGAACCGCCACCTCTTCTGGGGCCAGGTCCGGTTTACCCCGAATGGCGCAAAGCAGACCGTCTACCTCCAGGCCAAGGCGCCCGGGGGCGACTGGCAGAACGTGGGAGAGCCCGTGAGCGTGGACAACCATCTCGGCTTCTGGGAGGTCACCCGTGAGTCGTTCCCGGGCGTCACCTGGCGCGCCGCGTGGGTGTCCGCGGACGGCGCCGACCTGAAGCTCAGCCGGGAGATCACCACGAAGTGAGGCCCGCGGCGCTCCTGGCATGCGCCGCCGCAGCGCTCTGTCTCTCCCTGCCCGCCGCGGCGGGCGCGACGCCGGGGCAGCGCACCATGGTGGAGGACACGGCCGTGCTGTTCCTGCGGGGCCCGGAGGCCCGCGCCGCCGCTCTCGACGAGATGCGCGCGCTCGGCACCGACATCGTGAAGCTGCGGGTGCAGTGGGGCCTCCTCGCCCCCGACCCGACGAACGAGACGCGCCCCGAGTTCGACGCGGCCGACCCGGCGGCCTACCCGCCCGGCGCCTGGGACGTCCTCGACGAGATCGTCCGGCAGGTCACCGTGCGCGGGATGCGGCCGTTCCTCATGCTGAGCCCGCCCGGGCCCGAGTGGGCGACCGATCGCGGCGAGCAGGCGGGGCATCCGGGCGTCCTGAACCCCGATCCCCGCGAGTTCGGCGCCTTCGCCAGGGCGCTCGGCACGCGCTACTCGGGCAGCTACCTCGGCCTTCCGCGGGTCTCGATGTGGTCGCTCTGGAACGAGCCGAACCACCCGCAGTTCCTGCAACCGCTCGGGCGGCGCCGTGTCCCGGTCGCGGCTCACATCTACCGCAACCTCTACGTGGAGGCCCAGCGCGGCCTCGCGGAGACCGGCCACGCCCGCGACACGGTCCTGTTCGGCGAGATCCTGCCGATCGGGCAGCGGCGGATCGGCCCGCTGAACACCATCCGCCCGATCCTGTTCCTGCGGGAGATGTTCTGCCTCGACTCCCGCTACCGCCCCTACCGCGGGAGCGCGGCCCGCGCTCGCGGCTGCTCGCCCTTCCCGCGCATCGTCACGAGCGGCTTCGCCTACCACGCGTACACCCGGCCCACCGGGCCCCGGACGGTCCCGCCGCACCCCGACGACGCCACGATCGGCCAGATCGGCCGGATCGAGCGCGCCCTCGACCTCATCGCACGCACGGGGCGCGTGAGACGGCGCCTGCCGATCTACAACACCGAGTTCGGCCTCCAGAGCGACCCGCCGGACTGCGTCGGCTTCGGCGCCCCGCTCGACCTCCAGGCCGAGTACATCAACGAGGCCGAGCTGATGTCCTTCCGCAGCCGCCGCGTCCGCACCTACTCGAACTACCTGCTGATCGACGACCCGGTCCTGCTCGAGCATCCGCCCGGCTCGAACGCCCGCTACGGCCTGTTCCAGACCGGCCTCAAGTTCGGCGTGAACGCCCTCCGCTGTGAGAGCCCCACGATCCGCTTCGAATACGGCGAGGAGAAGCCCGCCTACGCGGCATTCCGCACGCCCCTGTACGTGACCCGCACGGGCCGCCGCGCCGTCGAGGTCTTCGGGCGGGCGCGGCCGATGGGCCGCACGCCGGTGCGCATCGAGATCCTGCGCGGCTCACGCGTCGTGCGCCGCGTCACCGCGCGCGGCTACTTCCGGACGCGCATCCGCGCCAACCCGGGCGGCACATGGCGCCTGCGCTGGAGCCGCGACGGCACGGTGTTCGAGAGCCGCGCGGCGAAGGCGCGCAGGCCCTGAGCGCCCGAACGTCCCGCAGCACCCCCTATAGGCATTGACGAGGGACGTTCGGCGGGATCAGGCGCGGGTGAAGCGGCGCCCGGCAGTCGGCGAGGCGTCCTCGTCGAGCTTGACGCGCTTCTCCGCTCCGTTGCCGCCGGGCTTCGAGGGGGTGCTCATCGGCAGCGGCGTCCCCTGCTCGGCGGCGGCAGCGGCGGCCTCCATCTGAGCGAGCCGCTCTGGGGTGAGCTGATCCGCGTTCTCGTCCTCGATCTGCTTGAGCCAGGCGGCGCCCTCGGCGGCCTTGCGCTCGTCCACCAGCACGCGGCCGGCGGCGATGGAGCGGTCGATCTCCGTGAAGAGCTCATCCACGAGGCGGTCCTGCGGGACCTTCCGGAGCGGCTCGCCGTGGGCGAAGATCAGACCCTCGTTCTTGGCGCCCGTGATGCCGAAGTCCGCATGTGAGGCCTCGCCGATGCCGTTGACGGCGCAGCCGAGGACGGCCACCTCGATCGCCTGCTCGTAGGACTCGAGCCGCTGTTCGATCTCCGCGACGACGGTGTCCATGTCGAACTGGAGGCGCCCGCAGGTGGGGCACGCGATCAGCACGGGGCCGCGCTCGCGGAGCTTGAGCGCCTTCAGGATCTCCCAGGCGACCTTGACCTCCTCCTCGGCGTGGAAGGTGGAGAGCGAGATCCGGATCGTGTCGCCCACGCCGTCGGCCAGCAGCGTCCCCAGCCCGACCGCGGATTTCAGCGAGCCCGACCACTTCGTGCCGGCCTCGGTGATGCCGAGGTGGAGCGGGTAGTCGATCTTCTCCGCCAGCAGCCGGTTCGAGGCGATCGTGTTCGGGACGCTCGTGGACTTGATCGAGACCTTGAAGTCCTCGAAGCGCAGGCGCTCCATCAGCTCGACGAACTCGACGGCGGCCGCGACGAGCGCCTCGACGGGGCTCTCGCGCTCCAGTTCGTGCAGGTGCTTGGGGAGCGACCCCGAGTTCACGCCGATCCGCATCGGGGTGCCGGCCGCCGTTGCGCGCTCCGCGACCTCGGCGACCTTGTCCGGCCCGCCGATGTTGCCCGGGTTGAGGCGGACGCAGTGGGCTCCCGCGTCGATCGCCTTGAGCGCGAGCGTGTGGTTGAAGTGGATGTCCGCGATGACCGGGATCGGCGACTGCACGACGATCGTCCGCAGCGCGTCGACGTCCTGGTCGCGCGGCACCGCGACGCGAACGATGTCGGCGCCCGCCTCTGCGACCTTGTGGATCTGGTCGATCGTCGCCGCGAGGTTCGCCGTCTCGGTCTTGGTCATCGTCTGCACGGCGACGGGCGCGCCGCCTCCGACGGGAACGCTGCCGACCATGATCTGTCGCGCTGAGGCCATCGCATGATTCTACGAGGGGCTCGCACTGGCCCGATCACACCGTGGGGAATATGGTCGAACGATGAGCGACTACACGATCACCGCAGCCGCGGACGTGGACGACGTGCTGGGCGACTATCCGGGCGAGATGCGGATGTTCACCGAGGCGATCGGCGCCGAGCAGGTCGCCTTCACCTACCGCCGGATGCCGGCGCAGACGGGCGGCAAGGGCAGCTACGGCCACTCCCACAAGACCCAGGAGGAGGTCTACTTCGTCATCTCCGGCGAGCTGCAGTTCAAGCTCGGCGACGACATCGTCGACGTCGGCCCGCTCACCGCCGTGCGG
>DATMJO010000113.1:0-9037 GCA_035553855.1 Thermoleophilaceae bacterium
CCCCCACCTCGCGCAGCGTTCCGTGGCTCGCGGTTCGCGCCCTCCGCCGCAGCGCCTTCGGGCTCGTCGTCGCGGGCCGTATCGACAGCCGCGCCCGCGGCCGGGTTCGGCTGCTCCTCACGGACCGCCGCGGCACGCGCGTCGGCCGAGCCGTGCTCAGGGTCCGCCGGGGCCGCTTCCGCGGCCTCGTCCCGCTGCGAGCCGCCGCGCCGCGGGCGGCGTGGCTCACCCTCCGCTACGGCGGCGACCGGCGCCACCTCCCCCGCTCGCTGCGGCTCAGCCTGCCGCGGCGCTGAGCAAACGCAGGACGGCCCCTCCCCCGCGCACGCTGACCGGCGAGTGACCGCGCCGCCCCCGCGCAAAGAAAAGGGGCGGCCCGAAGGCCGCCCCCATTGCTGCGAAGGAACTAGTGCCCGAAAGGGACTAGAGAACCTCGTTGCCGTTGACGCAGGCGTCAGCGGACTGAGCGCCGGTGTCGACACCCGCGCGGCCCTCGACGGCGGCGCTGGAGCCGTCCACCTGGACGTTCGGAGCGTCGTCAGCGTTGCCGCTGATCTCGATGTAGCCGGTGGTACCGGTGGTCCGTCGCCGCGCAAGCGAAGTTCCCCCGAATATCGTCCTTGCGCGACTAGGATCGCCGCGGTGCACGGGATCGCCACACGAAGCGCCGCCCTCCTGGCGGCCGTCGCACTCCTCGCGCTCGCCGGCTGCGGCGGGGGCGACGAGCCGGCCGAGTCGTCGCTCAAGGCCCCCGGCGGCGAGAGCTCCGACGACCTCGCGGGCGGCGCGCGCGGATCCGAGACCACGCCCGACGACGACCCGGACGCCCAGGGAAGCAAGGGCGACGACGACGCCCGGGGCGACGCGGCGGGCTCGACCGGCGGCGACGCGGGCGGCAAGGACTCCTCAGGGCCAGGGGGCACCTCGGCAGACGGCCCGGGCCGCGCCCAGGGCCAGGCGCTCGCGAAGCGCGACCCGGCGACCGGGCCGCCCGACGACGTGGCCGACGCCCACGCGTTCATGTCCGACTACCTGGGCCGGCTGCGCCGCGGCGACGCCTCGATCTGCACCGACCTCTTCACCCAGGGCCACGTCGAGCGCGTCACCGGCCGCAAGGGCGATGCCGCGCTCGCGCGTTGCCGCAGCGACATCGGCGGCAAGCGCGTGGACGTGACCCTGCGCGACCTCGAGGGCGTCAATCGCCTCGCGCCCGACCGCATCGAGCTGACCGCCAAGATCGAGAGCGGCGGCCGGGTGCAGAACTCCAGACTGCAGCTCGTCGGCTCGAGCGGCGGCTACCGCATCGACCGCGGCGGCTAGCGCGTAGTCGCGACGGGGCCCGGGTTGCCCTGCTCGTCGATCGCCCGGATGCCGACGTTCGACAGGACGTCCGGGGGAAGCTCGAACGACTGGACGCTGCCCGCCTCCGCCGGCTCGGGCGCGCCCTCCACCGGCGTGCGATCGGAGAAGTTGCGCCCGTGGATCTCCCCGCTCGAGGTGACGACCTCGTAGCGGGCGGCGCGACCGCAGAGGAGGTCGTCGCCCGGGGCGCGGAAGACGAGGCGCGAGCCCTCGACGCGGACGGCCTCGGGCGCGCCCGGCGCCGTCGCGTCGCGCGAGTAGTCGCCCGAGTTCGCGAGGTCGTGGTGGAAGCGCGGCCACGACCCGGGGGTGCAGACGGGCGCGCGCGTCCCGTAGGCCAGCAGGCGGCCCGAGCGCGTCACGGAGATGACGACCTTGCGGTCCGCAGGCCCGAAGCTCCCGATCGCCGGGTTCGCGACCGTCCAGTCGCCCGTCAGCTTCGGCCAGGCGCCCGACACCGGGGCGCCCGAGGCCCCGTAGGCGGCCAGGTCGAGCGACGCGCTCGCGGCGAGCGCCTCCTCGCCGGGCAGGCCGTCGATGTCGGCCACCGACGGACCCGTGAGGAACTGGAGGTCGTTCATCGTGCGCGGCCAGTTCGGCCGGAACTGCCCGGTCGCCGCGTCCCATGCGGCGAGGAAGTCCTGGCCGCCCTGGTACTCATTGACCGCGAGGTCGAGTGCGCGGATCACTCCGGCCGCGGGAGCCAGCAGCGAGATCCCACCGCCGAAGTCACCGAAGGCCGGATGGCCGACCGCCGGGAGCACCGGCGAGTCGCCGTGCGTGGGCGCCGCAGAGACGTCGGACTGGAGCGCGATGTCCTTGCCGTTCGTGGGGTCCTTGCCGTAGCACGAAGAGCCCTGGCCGTTCAGCACGTAGGCGGGGCCCGCGTCCGGCATGACGCCGACCTCCGAGCCGGGCCCGGCCTGCGGGCAGCCGACGGGGCCGAGCACCGGCGAGCCGGTGATGCCCTCGCCGACGACCGGCAGAAGCTCCGCGAAGACCCTCCCGATCTTCACCGGCCAGCCCGTCACGAACGCGCCGGCGGGCGAGGGGTCGGGGTCCGGGTCGCCCGAGGCGCGCACGGCGTAGAGACGGCCGTTGGCGAAGGACAGGACGCCCGTCTGCCCGAGCGCGGCCATCGACGCGGTGTTCACGTTGCCCGCGTTGAAGCCGCCCTCGCCGGGGGCGTTCACGTCGTACTCCTCGTTCGTGCCGACCACGATCTCGGGCTTCCCATCGCCTGTGATGTCGCCGACCGCGGGGGTGCCCACGATCGCGCCCTGGTTCAGCTCGCGGCCTGCGGCGGCGTTGAAGCGGACCTGGTGCGAGTCGGCGTCGATCGAGGCGACCTTCGAGGGGTCGACGACGAGCACCGGGAAGCCGGGAACCTCGGAGCCGTCGGGGTTCCACGCGTAGAGGTGGCGGTCCATCGCGGCGGCGATCACCTCGGGCTCCGGGTCCTCGTCGATCGAGGCGAGCACCGGCGAGCCGAGGAAGCCGTGCTGCGTGCGGTTGCGCTTGCCCTGGCGCTCGTTCACGAACGGCGCGAGCGGGCGGCCGGAGAAATCGGGTTCCGCGCGCACCTCGAGCACACGCTCGCCGTGAGCGTTCCAGCCGTAGACCTTGCCCTCGTAGTCGGCGGCGACGACCTCGGGGTGTCCGTCGAGGTCGAGGTCCCCCACCGCCGTCGAGGCGAGGATCGCGCCGCCGTAGCGCTCCGCATCGAGGTCGCCGGAGGCGAAGGCCGGCTGGCCCGTGTGGAGCGGCAGCGCGTCACCGCGCACCGGCCAGCCGCGCAGCTCGGAGCCGCCTGTGCCCCCGGAGGGGGTATCGCGGCGGAACGCGTGCACGAGGCCATCGGCCGTCGCGAGCACCAGCTCGTTCTCGTTGTCGCCGTCGAGATCGGCGAGCGCGGGTGAGGACTCGCCGTCCGAGGGCAGCTGGATCGGGAACCCGGGCAGCAGGTCCTGGTCGCGGTGGAGGTAGAGGTTGCGCCGGTCCTCGCCCTGCATCGCGACCGGCGCGTCGACGCTCTCGGCGATCACGCGCACCGTGAAGCCGTACACGTCCGTGTTCGGCCGCCCGCTCTGCGTCTGGGCGCCGGTGCCGGGCTCACGCCCCCGGAAGTCGCCCGCGTCGACGGGGAAGCGGCGCTTCAGCGCCTGGATGTCCACCTGGGCGAGCACACCGTCGAAGGCGCGGCTGCGCGCGGACCCGTCGCACCATGCGGAGGGGACGCGCATGAAGTCGCCGGGCGGCACCTGGTCGGTGCGGCGGTCGTTCGGCTGCGAGCCGGGCGCGACCTCGACGCGGCAGCGGTAGCGCCCGCGTCCTCCGACCTCGCCGTGCAGCTCGAAGCTCGGCCGGCCGGGGTCGACGAGGTCATACCACTCGGGTGAGGTCAGCTCGACCTCCGGCGGCACGTGTCCCGCGGCCGTGGCGTCCACGGAGCGGTTGAGGTTCACGCGGCCGTAGCCGTAGAACTGGTCGTGGCCGTTGCGCGACGGGTAGCGCTTGGTCGTGGCGATCGGCGAGACGACCGCGCGCCTCCCGGGCGCGTTCAGGTTCGGGTCGGTGCAGGAGGGCGCCGGGAGCGGGTGGCACGACGGCTCGGGCTGCGCGGCGAAGCTCACGTCGTCGGCCATCTGCTCGCCGCCGACCCGCCCGGACGCCATGAGCTGGCGCACCTCGTTGGCGGACACGGCGCACGGCTCGCCGCCCACCCGCTCGCACGAGGGGTGCGGGTCGAGCTCGCCCGCCTCGATCGCGTCGAGCGCGGCGGAGTAGATGAGGCCCGCCTGGCCGGAGCCGCGGCCGGTGGCATCGGACGAGCACGAGACGCTCGGCACCGCCGCCGTGATCTTCGAGGAGAAGTTCGTGCAGCCCGTGAACTGCAGGTACGAGCGCGGGATCGGCGTGAACTCGTTGTACCGGGTGACCGAGTTGACCACGATCGTGTGGGGGTAGTTCGAGGGCCAGTTGTGGTGCTGGGCGGCCTCGTCGGCGGCGGAGGCGATCACGGCCACGCCATGGCGGTAGGCGTAGGTGACGGAGTCGCGCGCCAGGCGGGTGTTGTCGAGCGTGCCGAGCGCCTCCTGGATGACGAGCACGTCGTTGTCGACGGCGTACAGGACCGCCTGGCCGAAGTCGCTCGCGTCGGCGACGAAGGAGTCGCCCACGCGCATGTGGATCGACATGCAGTTCGGGCAGGTGCCGAGCTCGCCGCCGTTGTCGGCCTCGGCGGTGGAGTCGCGGGCCTCGCCCGTGCCGTGGCCGTACTGCACGTCGTCGTAGGGGTCGTTGTCGTCGTCGAGGAAGTCCCAGCCCACGATGTCGTCGACGAAGCCGTTGCCGTCGGCGTCGGTGCCGTCCGAGAAGGCGATGAGGACGTCCTGGGGGTCGAGCAGGTCGGCGGGGCCGACGCCGAGGGCGGGATCGGGCGAGACGCGTGAGTCGCAGGCGTAGTCGATGACGTTGAAGACGCCGTCGCCGTTCGCGTCGTAGGCGGCGGTGTAGGCCGAGCAGTCGGCGCCCGCGTCGGTGGCATCGGTGCGGTCGGCCTGCGGGACCGGCAGCTCGGGCTTCCAGAGCCGCGTCTTCTTGCGCAGGTCGAGCATCGCGGTGCGGTCGTTCCACTTGATCCCCGAGTCGAGCACGGCGATCGTCACGTCGGGGCGGCCGGTGGTCGTGCGCCAGGCGTAGTCCACGTCGGCCTTGTCGACGAGCGAGGCGCCGCGGACGCCGTGCAACTCCTGCGGGTCCGAGTTGACCGGCTCGTTGCCGGGCTCGGGGGTGGCCGCGTACATCCACTCGAGCTTCCCGCTGAGATCGCTCGGCGCCCGTGCCGGGTCGTGCTCGTACGGGAACGCGGCGAGCGCGGGCGCGGGAAGCCCGGCGAGAAGGCATAGCGCCAAGCAGACCCGCCTCAACCCTCAACCTCCCTCAAGGGGGTCTGACCCCTCGGTCGCCCAAAGGGCACCAGAATGCGCAATCTCAACCCTCAACCTCCCTCAAGGGGGTCTGACCCCTCATGGGGCCTCGGCTCCTGCCGAGGGCGATTCGTCGCCGTTCAGGTTGCCGAAGCGGTCCCGCACCGCGCCCGCCTCCACGCGCGCGGTCTCCCCCGCTCCGAGGGGCTCGGTCGAGGTCCAGCGGCCGTCCACGAGCGAGGCCGCCACCTCGCGCTCCGCGCCCCCGGCGTCCGTGAAGGTGAACGTCGCCTCCTGCGCCTCGCCCGCGTCCAGCCAGTGGCGCCAGGTGCAGGTGTCGCAGTACCACTCGAGGCCCTGCGGGCCGGGGCGGGCCGCCCAGGCGACGCCGATGAAGCGCGCGGGCGAGTCGTAGCTGTCGGGGTAGTCGATCGGGCCGACCGCCCCGGCGGCCTGGCCGCCGTTCAGGTTGCGCCCCGTCCGCTCGGTGCGCGGGCCCGTCACGAACGAGACCGTGCCGTCCGGAGCCGCGGCGAGGTCCTCCACGGTGATCCCGTCCCACGGCGAGACGGCGAAGCTCTCCGAGGTGAGCGAGTACGGCACGGCGCGGCCGCCGCGGCGCTGCTCGCCGTCGACGGAGAAGCGATAGATGCCTGCCGGGGTCGCCAGGTCGCCGCGGCCGGTGTCGAAGCCGTTCGCGAAGGCCTCGAAGTGCGCCGTCCAGCGCCACTCGTGCGAGCCCGTCAGGTAGCTCGGCACGTCCTCGCCCTGCGGGAACTCGAGGGTCACCGGAAGCTCGCCCGACATGTCGGCGTACTCGCGCCAGCCGTCCGCCGTCAGGCGCTCGACGCGCACGCCCGGGCTGTCGGTGAAGTTCGAGCCGCCGGCCCAGGTGAAGAAGGCCGCCGAGAAGCGCTCGACGTCGGCGGGCTGCTCGAGCGCCCGCGCCTCCGCGTCGTCGGGCAGGAGCGCCTCGTAGGCGCGCATCAGGCCGGCCCCGCCCTCGCCGAGCATCGTCGCCCGTGCGTCGTTGTGGGCCAGGTCCGCGGCGACCTTCGGCATCAGCGCGAGCTCCTGCCGCTGGTCCTTCGGCAGCGGATGGCGGCGGTCCTTCAGCTGGCGCCCGATCGTGACGAGGCGCGTCGCGAGGTAGTCCATCGAGTGCGGGCCCCAGCCGGTGAGCGCCTTGCGGTAGTGGTCTCCGCGCTGGTACTCGCGGTAACTCGCGATGTAGCCGTTGTAGTCGTTGGCCATCCCGATCGGCACCGTCAGCTCGTAACCGAGCCGCGCCGAGCGGCGATCGTCGTCATGGGTGAAGTTGCCCTTGATCCGGCGGAGGTCCGTGGGCTCGGACTCCGCGCTCGCCGCGTTCTCGAGGTCGTTCCAGCCGTTCGCCGGGTTCACGACCTGCGCGTGCATCCGTTGCACCTTCTGGTCCGAGAGGCCGGTGAGAGTGCCGCCGCCGGGGCGGGGGCACGTCCACGTGCCGGTGCCGTAGCCGCGCGGCCCCGTGCCGTAGGTCCCGTCGCCGTTCTGCGTGCAGTGCTCGAACCAGTCGTAGCCGAGGTACTCGTTGCCGCGCTCGGTGTCGGTGCGCGTCTCGATGTTCTCCGACTGGTCCTTCCACTGCTCGCAGGAGCAGACCGTGAAGAGGATCTCGCCGATCCGGAACGCCTGGAGGTGGACGTTCACGTCCTCCTGGAGGCCCGTGTAGGAGGGCGCCCCGTAGTTCTCCGGCACCGGCACGCCCGCGTCCTGGAGGTCGTCGGTGTCGATGCCCGGGTCGATCCCGAACTGCCGCGGCCCGCCCGGTGGGCGCTGGCAGTCGGGCAGGCCCACGATCGGCACGCCCGGCGTCCCGCCGAGAGCGGCATCGGTGCGGCAGTTCGACACGCCCGGGTAAGGATGCGAGAACGGCCCGGGGTACCACCGGTCCTGCATCCGCACCGGCTCGTCGGTGAAGAACGGCACGTGCCCCGGCTCGCCGGCGCGCGAGCCGTCGGCGATCTCCGTGCTCGTCGAGGAGATCGCGTCGGCCATGAGGCGGGCGCCATACTCGGCCTGGCGGTAGTCGAAGTGCGAGAACTCGAGCCGCTGGTGGGGCGAGTGGTAGGTGGAGCGCTCGGGCTCCGCGGTGCCGACAGCCCCCTGCGTGAAGATCGTCATCGCTCCCGTCTCGCGGTCGGCCATCCGCTCGAGCGGACCGAGGTAGTCGGCCGAGATCAGGTCGTTGCCGTCCAGGAACTCCGGATGGAGCGCGAAGTTCACGAGGTTCGCCAGCGGCTTCGGGTTCGCCGGATCCGAGACGTCGTCGAAGCGGATCACGGTGAGGTCGTGGTCGGCGTCCGACTGCGGGTACCCGGCCGGCGTGCCGTCGTCGGCGACCGCGCCGCCGTATGAGTGGCGATGGGTGAGGTCGAACTCGGTGACGGCGGCGCCGACGCGCACCGGCACGAGCTTCGAGGCGGCCTCCTCGACCGCCTCGGCCATGCGGCGGGCGTAGTAGTCGTAGAAGCGGATGTCGAAGACGTCCTGGAAGGCCCACACGCCCCAGGAGATCGACGAGTAGTAGGGCGATGAGTGGTTGTGCGAGACGGCCATCGTGAAGTGCTCGCGGTCGATGCCCGAGTCGCCCTGCTCGAGCAGCTGCGCCGTCCGGCGCCAGAGCAGGTCCTGCGGGATGTAGAGGTCGTTCTTGACCACCGCGAGACGCTCGCCGTCGGGCCCCTCGACCACGATCGCGCGGACCTCGAGTCGCGACTGGATGCCGTAGCTGGCGGAACGGCGCGTCGAATGGGCCGTGGGGTCGAGGCCGTGCTCGCCGGCGAAGCTGCCGTCGCTCGCGTACTGACCGGCGGAGGAGCCCACGTGCCAGGTGGCGTCGACCTTGGCGACGCCCGCGCGGATCGAGCCGGTGCCCTCGGCCGCGGCGGCGGGGGCGGCGGCCGCGAGCGCCGCCATGATGAAGCCGGCGCAGACGATCCTCCCCGTCATTCCCTTGCCTCTCCCCTCGGTGCGCGCGCCGGTCCTCCCACAGGCCGGCGAGAAACGAAGCCTACCCTGGCTGAACGAAGCTCACCCCCCGATCATGCGTTTGTCAATCGTCGCTGCCCGGGCGGAGGGGCGCCCGGGCGGTGGCTAACGGGCAGCCCGAGGAGATCTTGACCCGCCACCAGCCCAGCAAGAGGCCGATCGGACCGAGCCGCGGAACCGAGCGGCACTCCTTGCAGCCACGCTCACCGATGTCCTCGTTGCGCACCCGCACCCACTTGTAGCGGGCAGGCTCCAGCAGCATCCGCTCGATCAGCGCTCGCCGCTCCTGCTCGAGGTAGGTCCGGTCGTTCAGCGAGCGGCGGATGTGGCGGAGCCGCTCGGCCAGGCCGTCGCGAAGCTCCTCGAGCTCCCCGATGTCCAGCATGCGCGGGCCGCCGCGCGACGGAACGCTCCAATCGAAACCCGTGCGCGGGAAAACCGAGCAGAACATCGCTCCGAGCTCGGACTCGAGCCGGGCGATCTGATCGAGCAGCGAGCGCCGCGCCGCGGTCTCGTCAACCGCCGGGAGGAGGATGTTCGCGCGGGGGGTGTCGATCGTCGAAGCCATGCTTATCCTCCGATCGGGGCTCTTGGGTTGGCGCCCCAGAAGACTTGTGTGCCGAGCATTCCGATGAGGTGCACGAGCACTGTGTTGAGGACCATTGATTTGGCGGTGGCTGTGCCGACGCCGACGGGGCCGCCGGAGGCGTTGT
>DATMJO010000114.1:0-3221 GCA_035553855.1 Thermoleophilaceae bacterium
TGTCCTCCCCGACCCTGAACTCGGCCGGGCAGACGAGGTTGCCGACGTTCTCGATGATCAGCAGGTCGATGTCGCCGAGGGGCAGGTCTGGCAGCGCGGAGCGCACCATGTTCGCGTCAAGGTGGCATTCCCCCCCGAAGCTCGGGTCGGTGTTGAGCTGGGTCACGGGGACGTGCAGCGAGGCCAGGCGATCGGCGTCCATGGACCCCTGAACGTCGCCCTCGAGCACGCCGACGCGCACGCCGGGGAGGTCGGCGACGACCCGCTCCAGCAGGGAGGTCTTGCCCGCGCCGGGAGCGCTCATGAAGTTGACGACGCGCACGCCCTCGCGGTCGAAGTCGGCCCGGTTCGCCTTGGCGATCGTGTTGTTGGCGTCGAGCGCCTCCTCGACGATCTTCACCTTTGTGCGATGCATCCGGCCTCCTCGATCTCGATCGACTCCACCTCGAACTCGTCTCCGCTCGCCACCTCGACACGGCCGGCACCGCCGCAGTCGGGGCACATGAAGATCGGCAGCTCGATCTCCCACTCCCGCTCGCAGCCCGCGCAGCGAAGCCGCGCGGGAATGAGCTCGTGCTCGAGCCGCGCGTGCTCGCACACCGTTCCCCGCGATACGAAGTCGAAGTAGAAGTCGAGCGTGTCCGGGACGACCTGGCGCAGCGCGCCGATCCGCAGGCTCACCAGGCTGACCGGCCGTCCGGCCGCGTGCTTGACGACGGTGTTGACGATCGCGCTCGAGAGCGACAGCTCGTGCATGGCTCAGTCGGCGGCGTAGGCGGCGTCGGAGCGCAGCCCCTCGATCGTCTCGACGACGAGGTCGACGGCGCCGTCCACGGCCCGCTCGACCTCACTGCTGAGTCCGAGCCCCATCTCCTCGACCTGGGCGGGCTCGCAGGCGACGACGACGACCTTCCCGGGCCACGCGCCGAGCGTCTTCACGAACCGCAGGACGGTCTGCGGGTCCATCGCGTGCGGGTTGATCATCTGGCCGTCCTCGATGCCGGCCTCGGCCTCCTCCTCGGTCGCCTCCATCACGTAGAGCGTGCCCGGCTCGCCGCCCTGGCGGCTGACGTCGATCAGGACGAGCGCGTCGTAGCCGCGCATGACCTCGTACGCGAGGTCGAGCCCGCCCGTCCCGAAATCGAAGACGGCGGCGCCCTCTCCCAGCTCACGTTGCTCGAGGCGCCTGACCACCTCGCCCCCGAACCCGTCGTCCTTGAGCCACGCGTTTCCGATGCCGGCAACGAGGATCCGCTTCATCGCACGACCTCCACTTCGGGGGGGAAGAACCAGAGAAAACGGCCGGTCTCGCGCATGATCTCCTGACCGGGCTGATCGACGCTTACGCCCAGGTGGACCCTGCCGTCGTAGTCGCGGTAGATCCGCTCGACCGTCACCGTCCGGCCCTCGAGCATGCGCGCCTGCAGATCGGCCTCGAGCCCCGGGCGGACCACGACCTGCGCGCCGCGGCGCAGCACCACGCCGTCCACCTCGACCTCGGGCAGCCCGCGCGTCGGGTCGCGGACGTCGGCCGACGGACGCGGCGGCTCGCGCGTGACGGGATCGCGGACCTCGACGCGGCCGTGCAGCCTCAGCAGCTCCTCCGGGGTGACGGCGCACGCCCGCTCGATCATCTCCCTGACCGCCGGGTCCTGGGCCTCGATCTCGGCCCGCTCCTCGTCGCTCAGCGCCTGCACGTGCAGGATCAGCGCCTCCTCGATCTCGGTGTTGTCGAAGAGGTTGCCGCGGCTCTCAGGGGCGATCTGCGGGTGGTCCGGCAGCACGATCGCGGCCCCGAGCATCACGTCGTCCTCGGGCGAGGCGAGCACCGGCCAGGTGTTGACGCTGTCGCAGGGGGCGTCGAGCTGCGAGATGAAGCGGCCGCCCGCGACGCGGAGGATCGGGTGGGTCGAGATCAGCGAGCGGCCGATCGCCGCGGCGCGGTCCATGTCCGCCGGCGCGTCAGTGCGGTTCTCGACCCGGAACGAGATCAGCCGCCGGCCGCCCTCGAGCGGGGCCGCCGACATGTGGGTCCGGACCGAGAGCCCGCCGACGCGGAAGCTCCCGGCGCCGTCGATCCGCCGCGGCTCGGCCCGGTGGCGCTCTCCGGAGGGCGCCAGGAACCGGACCTCGGCGGTGACCTCGCCGTCGCCGTCGACGACGCCCTGCAGCTCGAGGTGGTCGAACGCGCTCCCGAGCCCGCGCGCGTACGCGGGCGGGTAGACGATGCCGAACGGGGTCGGAGTCGCGTTCTTCGTCGCGCCCGGCGTGTAGGGGTAGAGCGCGTAGCCCTCGTAGAGCAGCGACTCGACCAGCGCCTCGACGCTCACGAGCCCTCCCGCAGCAGCTCGGCCACGCAGCTGTCGAGCGTCGGCAGCGCGCGGCGGGCCTTCTCCGCCTGCAGCGCCTGGAGGGTGCCGGCGTGAAGCGGGATCCACCCGGTCTGGGGGTAGTAGTGCTCCATCAGGTCCCGCCACGTCGCGACCGGAAGGCGGAACTCGGCCGAGCACGACCAGGGGACGAGCGACACCTGCAGCCGCCCGTCGTCGCCGCGGTGGTGCACCGTGCCGTTGAAGTTGAACGCCAGCGGCACCTCGCCGTCCGGCAGCCCGTAGAGGTACTTCGTCGAGGCGACCTCCATGTCGAAGGTCGCGGGCAGCGCCACGCGGAACGTGGTCGACCCCGTGAAGGCCGGGACGAGCGCGTCGGCCTGGTGCCAGACGAGGCTGCGCGTCGTGGTCGCCCAGCGCTCGGGGGCGCCGAAGAGCTCGACGAGCTTCTCGCGGGTCTCGGCGTCGTAGGCGCGCCGCGCGGGCTCGATCATCACCTGCACGGTCAGCGCGATCGCGTAGACCTGCCGCCCGCCCGGCTCTGTCACTTGGACGTCGAAGTCGAGCGCGGGCACCGCGGCGTGGCGGCGGCCCGTCGCGGCGAGGACGTGGAACTCCGGCTCGGGCGCGACGGGGACCTCGAGCACCTCCGGCACGCTCATGCGGCCACCGCCCGCAGGTCGTCGAAGTAACGCTCGACCGCGTCCTCCATGCCCGAGCCGCCGGAGATTCCCTCCCAGGACGCCTTGACGAGGCCGACCAGCATGTAGCAGCGGTCGATCGGCGCGATCGCGTACGCCGGATCGTCGGCCATGCGGTTGACGATCAGCGCCTCGGCGTCCGGCTCGAGCTCCTTCAGCACCGGGTTCATCTCGGCGAGCCGCTTCCAGG
>DATMJO010000115.1:0-18426 GCA_035553855.1 Thermoleophilaceae bacterium
GGGCGACATCCCGTACTTCATCGACGGCGGGGCAGGAGGCGAGCTCTACACCGAAGGCCCCGTCGGGACCGATCACGGCTACTGGCACGGCTTCCGCCTCGTCCGGGTGGACGGCGCGACGATCACGACCGACACCGTCCCGATCTTCGTCCCGGACTCGATCCGCATCGAGGGGCCCGACCGCGTGGCCCGCGGCGAGAACGTGCACCTGTTCGGGTTCGGCCGCCAGCCCGTCTTCAACGACCCGGCGAAGGTCGAGGCGCTGGAGCTGCGCGATCCCGACCCGCGGCCCCGCTCCGGCGCGTCGCTGTCCGGCATCGGCCAGTGGGCCCTGCTGCCGGGCGTCCTGCTGCTTTTGCTCGGCCTCGCCGCCCGCACGAACCTCGCCGCCCGGGGCGGGCTCGTCACGGTGCTCGCGATCGGCGGGTTCGCGGCGGTCTCGGTCGCCCAGCAGGAGGAGCCGACCTCCACTCCCAAGGATGTCCTGCCGACTCCGGCCCGGATCTGGACGAGCGCCGATCCGAGCATCCTGCGCCCGGTCGCATCCCACGACGACGACCCACGCCGCGACGCGGCCACCCAGACCGATTCCGGCGTGTTCCGCGCCATCTGCCCCGGCACGACCTACGTCGAGCTGGCGTCGGGCTTCGAGGCGCAGCGCAAGCGCGTCACCTCGCTGAGCGCGTCGGGGCCGATCGTGCGGGGCTTCGGCCGCCGCGCGCGCACGCTCGAGCGCGGCAGCCAGAAGCGCGTGGCGGCCGTGCGGCTCAACCAGCCCGCCCGCGTCGTGGCCCGCGTCCGCAAGGGGCGCCGCTTCGTCCGCACCCTCAGCTCGTCGTGCGTCAGCCGCGCGAAGGCGATCCGCTGGGACGGCCGGATCGAGTCGCGCGGCAGGCTCCGCCGGGCCCGCCCCGGCCTCTACACGATCGACGTGCGCGTCCGCTCCGACCGCAAGGTCGAGCTGCGGCGCTACCGCGTCCGGCTCCGCTAGCCGTCTCCCTCGAGGCGGGCGGCGAGCCGCTCCATCCCTAGCGAGCGCGCCGCCTCGGCGCCCCGCTCTCGGTCGAGCCCGCGGTCCGGCGGGCGCTTCAGTGGCACATGGCGGAGGGTCGCGATGTCCCTGAACGAGCGCAGCTCCTCCGCCTGCTTCTCAAGGGCGGTGCGCACGCGCGGGGTCCCGTCCGGGGCGCCGCGGTGGAGGAGCGCCTCGAGCGAGCCGTGACGGGAGAGGAGCTCGGCCGCCGTCTTCTCGCCGATCCCCTTCGCGCCGGGCAGCCCGTCCGACGGGTCGCCGCGCAGCGCGATGAAGTCCGGAACGAGCCCGGGCGGGACGCCGTAGCGGCGCTCGACCTCCGCCTCGTCGATCACCTCGGCCCCCCGTGAGCCCGTGCGCATGTAGAGCACGCGGCAGCCCGGTCGCACGCACTGCCAGAGGTCGCGGTCGCCTGTGAGCAGCAGCGCCTCCCCGCCCGCGTCGAGCTCGACCGTCGCGAACGAGCCGAGCAGGTCGTCCGCCTCCAGCTCGTCGTGCAGCTCGACGCTCCAGCCGAGCGCCTCGTAGAGGAGCGGCGAGCGCTCCCACTGCCAGCGCAGGTCGGCCGGCATCTCGGGCCGGGCGGCGTGGTAGGCCGGATAGGCCTCGACCCGGTAGGTAGCGGCATCCGGCCCGAAGCACATCACCACGGCTCGCGGCTCGTGCCGCTCGACCTCGCGCATCACCAGGTTCACCCCGCCCAGGAGCGCGTTGACCGGGCGCCCCTCGGCCCCGGTGATCTTCGACGGGAGCGCGTGGAAGGCGCGGTAGAGGACGGACGGCGCGTCGACGACCAAGAGCGGCGAGGGCATCCGGGCCAGCCTAGTCACACCTACGACGACCGCCCTGCTCCTGCCGACAGGCGAGGAGCGCATGCCGGCCCTGCTCGAGCGCCGCACGGACCGGTGGCGCCGGCCGAGCGCAACAAAGGTGCCAGGGACCTTTGTTGCACGCCGGCGCCCTCGTCAGCGGGGCTTCGCGCGGAGCGCGCGGGAGCGCTCCGCCACCGGCTGCAGGAAGTCGGGTAGCGGGCGCACCAGGCCGCGGCCGGTCTCGCGCTCCCAGATCTGCTCGAGCTGGGCGAGGTGCTCGTCCATCGTCGCCTCTATCGCCTCGAAGTCGGCCGCTCGCACGGCCTCGAGCGTGCGCTCGTGGATGTCGATCACCCAGTCCGGCACCGTCGGCGCGTGAACGGCCATGTCCCGCGCGATCTCGAGGCGCCGGAACAGGCTCCGCATGAGCGACACGATCGTCGAGTTGCCGGTGGCGCGGGCGATGATCAGGTGGAACTTCAGGTCGAGCTGGAGGAAGAGATCCTCGTTCTTCAGGAAGTCCGACGCGGCGGCCAGCTCGCGCTGGGTCTCGATCGTGGCGCGCATCGCGGCGAAGTCCTCCTCGCCCGCGTGAACGGCGGCAAGCTGCGCGACCCGCGGCTCCAGCAGGCGCCGGGCCTCGAGCACGCCGGAGACCTCCGAGACCCGCATCTCCCAGCTCGTGCGCAGCAGATCGCGCGGGATCAGCTCGCTGCGCACGAAGACCCCGCCGCGCTGCCCGCGCCTCACCTCGAGCACGCCGGCCTCCGCGAGCAGCTTCACCGCCTCGCGCAGCGTCGGGCGGCTGATCCGCATCTGCGCCGCGAGCTCGCGCTCGGGCGGCAGGCGATCGCCCGTGTGGAGCTCCCCGGCCTTGATCTTGTCGGCGATCTGCTCGACGGCCTCCTCGAAGGTCCGCCGCGTCGCGACCGGCTCGAACGCGCGCTCCACGGCGCGAGCATAGCCCGCGCCGTCGCGGCTCATGCCGCCGCGCGGACGCCCTCGGCGCGTGCCATGCGGACGCGCTCGAGCGCCTGGCGCTCGGCGATCTCCAGCGGCACCGCACCGTCGCGGTCGGCCACCACCAGCGCGACCTCGAGCCGCTCCATCGCGCGGCCGATGCCCTCCTCGACGCGCGCGGCCCGCGGCAGATCGGCTCCGCCGTCGAGCCGGCGCCACTCCGTCTCCACATGGATGAGCCCGCCGCAGTTCGCGAGGAAGTCGGGAACGTAGAGAATCCCGCGCTCGGCGAGGCGCCTTGCGGTTGCGCGGTCCGCGACCGGGTTGTTGGCCGCCCCGCAGACCACGCTCGCGGCGAGCCCGCCCGCGATGGCCTGGTCGATCATCCCGCCGGCGGCGCAGGGCGCCAGAACGTCGAGCTCGGTGGCGATCACGGCCTCGGCGGACGGGGCGACCTCGCCACCATGCTCGTCGCGGAACCGCTCGGCACGGGCGGCGTCGAGGTCGCAGACGATCACGCGGGCGCCGGCGCGGGCGACCATCTCGGCCAGCCTGCCGCCGACCTTGCCGAGGCCGATCACGCCGACCGTGCGCCCGTCGAGGTCGTCCGAACCGGTGGCGGCCGCGAGACCGCAGCGCATCGCGCGGAAGACGGTCTCCGCGGTCACGGGCGAGGGGTCGCCCCCACCGCCGCTCGCCACCGAGCGCCCGACGGCGTAGCGGGTGCGGCCGGCCATCAGGTCGATGTCATCGGTGGTGGTGCCGATGTCCTCGGCGGTGATGTAGGCGCCCGCGAGCTCGTCGATGGCGTCGGCGGCCGCCTCGAGCCGGGCGCGTCGCACCTCGGGGTCCGCGGCGCCGCCGTCGTCGACCATCACGGCCTTGCCTCCGCCGAGGTCGAGACCGGCGGCGGATGCCTTGAGGGTCATCGTGCGCGCGAGGGCGAGGACGTCGCTCACGGCGTCCTGCATGCCGCCGGGATAGGCGCGCAGGCGCAGGCCGCCCAGCGCGGGCCCCAGGGCGGTCGAGTGCACGGCGATGGCGAGGCGCATGCCCGATTCCGGGTCGTGCCGGATCACGAGGCGCTCGTGGTCGATGTCGAGGAGCCCCGCCGGCTCCAGGGAAATGTCGCTGGAGGTCCCTTGAATGGTCATGTTCTATGACCTTACTCCCTTGATCCGGCAGAATCAAACCGTTGGACGGATGTCGGTCGTGGACGCCGTCCGGGATCAATGGTAATGTGACGTGACCAATGGCGGTGACGAGCCATAGCCCCAGCGCGCTCCGCAGGCGCGGCGCGCCGTACAGCCCGGAGGAGCGCGTGGAGTCGCTCGGGCCCGTGCGCCGCGATGCGCGGCTCGAAGACAAGTACCTGCTCGACAGCGGGCGCATCTTCCTCAGCGGCATCCAGGCGCTGGTGCGGGTCCCACTCGACCAGCACCGGGCCGACCGGCGCTCGGGCCTCAGCACCGGCACCTTCATCTCGGGCTACCAGGGCTCGCCGCTCGGCGGCCTCGACAAGGAGCTCGAGCGAAACGCCGGCATCTGTCACGAGCACCACCTCGTCCACGTCCCGGGCCTCAACGAGGAGCTGGGCGCGACCTCCACGTGGGGCAGCCAGATGGCTGGCGCCCTGCCGGGCTCGCGCTACGACGGCGTGCTCGGCATGTGGTACGGCAAGGCCCCCGGCCTCGACCGCGCGGCCGATGCCCTGCGCCACGCGAACCTCGCCGGCGTCGCGCGCACCGGCGGCGCCGTGGCGCTGGTCGGCGACGACCCGAGCTGCAAGTCCTCGACGCTGCCGAGCGCCTCCGAGGCCCTGCTCCAGAGCCTCCACATCCCCATCTTCTTCCCCGGCGACGTGCAGGACATCCTCGACCTCGGGCTGCACGCGTTCGCCTGCTCGCGCGCATCCGGGCTCTGGACCGCGATGAAGATCGTCACCGACGTGGCCGACAGCACCGGCACCGCCGAGGTCGCGCCCGACCGTGTCGTGCCGGTGCTCCCCGGCGGCTACGAGCACGTCCCGGACGCGAACCTGCTGGCGCCGCGCTCGCTCGATCTCGAGCACACCATGCTGGGCGAGCGCACCGGGCAGGTGCTCGCCTACGCGCGGGAGAACCGTGTCAATCGCATCGAGGGAGCTCGCGACGCGTGGCTCGGGATCGTCGCGGCGGGCAAGCCCTACCACGACCTCCGCCAGGCGCTGGCCGATCTCGGGCTGGCCGAGTCGGACCTCGAGCGCGCGGGCGTGCGCATCCTTCGCCTCGGCATGATCTGGCCGCTCGAGCCGCAGGTCGTGCGGGAGTTCGCCACCGGCCTCGAGGAGATCCTCGTGGTCGAGGAAAAGCGGGCGTTCGTCGAGCCGCAGGTCAAGGAGGTCCTCTACGGGTCCGCATCCGCCCCGCGCGTGGTCGGCAAGCGCGACGAGCGCGGCGAGGTCCTGCTGTCGCAGGACGGCGACCTGAACGCCGATGCCGTCGCCCGCGCCGTGGCGGCGCGGCTGGGCCGCCGCGTCCGGATCGACTCGGTCGACGCGCGCATCGCCCGCCTCGACGGCCGCGCCCGCGGCCCGCTGTCCCTCCCGATGGCCGACGGCGGCACGGCGCGCACGCCGTTCTTCTGCTCGGGCTGCCCGCATAACAGCTCGACCCCCGCCCCCGATGGCACGATCGTGGGCGCAGGCATCGGCTGCCACACGATGATCCTGCTGAACCGCGAGGGCCGTGGCGAGATCCAGGGCCTGACGCAGATGGGCGGCGAGGGCGCCCAGTGGATCGGCATGGCGCCGTTCACCGACGACGAGCACTTCGTCCAGAACCTCGGCGACGGGACCTTCCACCACTCCGGCTCGCTCGCCATCCGCGCCGCGGCCGCCGCCGGCGCGAACATCACCTACAAGCTCTTCTACAACTCCGCCGTCGCGATGACCGGCGGCCAGGACATCGAGGGCGCCATCCCGGTGCCCGAGCTCACGCGGCTGCTCGAGATCGAGGGCGTCAAGCGGATCATCGTCACGACCGAGGATCCCGGCCGCTACCGCGGCGCCAGCCTCTCCCCCATCGCCGAGGTGCGCGACCGCAGCGAGCTGATGGACGCTCAGCGCGAGCTCGCCGCCACCCAGGGCGTGACGGTGCTGATCCACGACCAGGAGTGCGCGGCCGAGAAGCGCCGCAAGCGCAAGCGGGGCAAGACCGAGGACCCGCCGGAGCGGATTCACATCAACGAGCGCGTGTGTGAGGGCTGTGGCGACTGCGGCCGCAAGTCGAGCTGCCTGAGCGTGCTGCCCGTGGAGACCGAGTTCGGGCGCAAGACCCAGATCCACCAGTCCTCCTGCAACAAGGACTACACCTGCATCGAGGGCGACTGCCCGTCGTTCCTCACCGTCGTCCCCGGCAAGCGGGCCGCGCACGTCGCGCCGGACCCGCCCGCGCGTCTGCCGGACCCCGAGCGGGTGGTCGGCTCGAGCGACTACATGCTGCGCATGATGGGCGTGGGCGGCACCGGCGTAGTCACCGTCTCCCAGATCCTCGGCATGGCCGCGCTGATGGACGGCCTCTACTGCGCCGGGCTCGACCAGACCGGCCTCGCCCAGAAGGGCGGACCCGTCACCTCCGACCTGCGCATCTCCGAGCACCGCGTGGACGGCGCGAGCCGCGCGTCGAAGGGCGGCGCGGACCTCTACCTGGGCCTCGACCTGCTGGGCGCCGGCACGGAGAAGAACCTCGCGGTGGCGGACCCCGAGCGCACGATCGCGGTCATCTCCACGAGCGCGGTGCCCACCGGCCGGATGGTCATCGACACGTCCGAGCGCTTCCCGGAGCTATCGGCCCAGCTCGACCGGATCGACGCCGCGACCCGCCGCGAGCTGAACTTCCACCTCGACGCGCAGGCGCTCTCGGAGCGCCTGTTCGGCGACCACATGCCGGCCAACCTGCTCGCGCTTGGCGCCGCCTTCCAGCGCGGCGCGCTGCCGCTGTCGGCGGCGTCGATCGAGCAGGCGATCCGCCTCAACGGCGCCGCCGTCGAGAAGAGCCTGGCGGCCTTCGCCTGGGGCCGGGCCTGCGTGGCCGACCCGGACGCGGTCGAGGCCGCGACGCGCGCACCGGATCCCGAGGCGCCCGAGCTCTCCGAGCGCGAGCGCGAGCTCGTGGCGGCGGCCGCGCCCGGCGACGGCGAGCTCCGCCGGGTGCTCGAGATCCGCGTCCCCGAGCTGGTGGCCTACCAGGGCCTCGCCTACGCGGCCGAATACGCCGGCTACGTGCGGTCCGTGCGCGAGCGCGCGGGCGCGCGTCTCGCCGTCGAGGTCGCCCTCAACCTCTTCAAGCTGATGGCCTACAAGGACGAGTACGAGGTCGCCCGCCTGCACCTCGACGCGGTCGAGCGCGCCAGGATCGGGGCCGAGTTCGGCGAGGGCGCGAAGGTCTGGTTCAACCTGCACCCGCCGCTCTTGCGCTCGCTCGGGATGAAGCGCAAGCTGAAGCTCGGGCGCTGGTTCCTCCCCTTCTTCCGCCTGCTGCGCGCGATGAGGCGCCTGCGCGGCACGCCGCTCGACCCGTTCGGCCTGCCCAAAGTGCGGCGCGTGGAGCGCGCCCTGCCGGGCGAGTACCGGGCCCTCGTCGAGCACGCGATCGCCGAGCTGCCGGCGGAGACGGCGCTCGAGGTCGCCGCCCTGCCGGACATGATCCGCGGCTACGAGGACATCAAGCTCGAATCAGTCGAGCGCTTCCGCTCGCGCGCCGCCGCCCTGGCCGCGACAAAGGTGTCAGGGACCGTCGTTGCGTCCGGGTGAAAATTCGGTCCCTGGCACCTTTTTTCATCTGGACGCTCCCGCTTCCTCTAACGACGCCTCGGTCGCCTCGTCGAACAGGCCCGTCAGCCTCGACGCCATCACGCGCTCCTCCGCCAGCGCGTGCTCGCACAGCGACACGGTCGCCTCGTCCGAGGCCCGGCGCGCCACCCGCGCGAGCAGCTCGTAGCCGGCGATCTCCAGGTGCTCGAACGCGTAGGCGAAGCCCGCGAGCTTCGCGGGCGTGTCGGGCTGCGCCGCGAAGAAGGCGGCCCAGTTGAGCGAACCGAGCTTCATGGCGGCGTCCTTCAGGCGCGACGGGGACTCGCCCAAAGCCTCCAGGCGCTCGGCGATCAGGCGCTGCTGGTCGCGGCTCTCCTCGAGGTGTGACTGGTAGAGCTCCTCCAGCGCCGGCAGTCCCCCGGTCTTGCGCGCCCTCTCGAGCAGGCCGACCGACTGGCTCTCGATGGCGTGCGCGTCGGTCAGGTAGCCGGGCAGCTCGGAGGCGGCGTCATCGGCGCCCTTCTCGGCGAGCGACGCCTCGACGGCGGTGTCGAAGAGGTTCGCCAGGCGGTCCGCCATCGCCCGCTCCTCCTCGCGGATCCGGCGCGCGACGTCGGCGGTCTCGGCGTCTCCCGCCGCGTCGGCCACGCGAGCGAGGATGTCGTGAGCGGCGAGCTCCATGTGCTCGTACGAGAACGCGTGCGCGACGAGCTTGCCGGGCGTGTCGGGCTGCAGCTTTGCGAACAGGACGAAGGCGGGGCCGCTCGCGACGCCGGCGGCGTCCTTCAGCATGCTCGGCCGGGCGCCGTGCGCCTCCAGCCGCGCCCGGATCAGGCGCTCGTGCTCCTCGGTCTCCGCCTCGTGCTCGCGAAGCGCCTCGGCGATCGCGTCGTCACCCGCGATCGCGGGCGCGGGCCGGAGCTGCGCGAGCGCCTGCTTCTCGATCGAGTGGACGTCCCGCAGGTAGATGATCAGCTGTTCGTCCATGCCGGGCCCATACCCGCCGACGCTCGCCCCTATCCGGGTAGCCTGCCTGCGATGACCGAGGCGTTCGAGCAGATCCGCTACGAGATCGAGAACAGGATCCTCACGATCACCCTCGACCGGCCGGACCGCCTCAACGCGTTCACGGCGCAGATGGGTCGCGAGCTGATCGAGGCGTTCGACCGGGCCGACGCGGACGACGAGGTGCGCGCGGTCGTCGTGACCGGCGAGGGCCGCGCCTTCTGCGCGGGCGCCGATCTCGAGCGCGGCGGCGAGACCTTCGACTGGCGCGAGCGCCAGGAGGGCGACGAGGTCCCGCGGGACGGCGGCGGCATGCTGGCGCTGCGGATCTTCGAGTCGCGCAAGCCCGTGATCGCGGCGATCAACGGACCCGCCGTCGGCGTCGGGATCACCATGACGCTGCCGATGGACGTCCGCATCGCCGCCGAGGGGGCGAAGCTCGGCTTCGTCTTCACCCGGCGCGGGATCGTTCCCGAGGCGTGCTCGAGTTGGTTCCTCCCCCGGATCGTCGGGATCAGCCGCGCCATGGAGTGGGCGGCCACCGGCCGCGTGTTCCTCGCCGAGGAGGCGCTCGAGGGCGGGCTCGTCCGAAGCGTGCATCCGGCGGATGAGGTGCTGGGCGCCGCTCAAGAACTCGCGGCCGAGATCGCCGAGAACACCGCCGCGGTCTCCGTGGCGATGGCCAGGCGCCTCATGTGGGACATGCTCGGCGCCTCCCATCCCGAGGAGGCCCACCGTGCCGACTCGCTCGCGATGTTCCTGCGGGGCCAGTCCGCGGATGCCCGCGAGGGCGTCACCTCGTTCCTGGAGAAGCGCCCGGCGGAGTTCCCGGACCGCGTCTCCGACCTCTACGACTGAGCGGCCGACCGCTCGAACCCCATCCACAGGACGTTCACGGCCACCTCCACGATCCGCTCGCGCGGGACATGAGGGTGGTCGTGCCACCAGAGCGCGAGGCCCGTGAGCCCGGCCCGGAGCACCTCCCCCACCATCTCGAAGCCCTCCTGGCTGCGTCCCCCGGCAAGCGCCACCGCGCTCGGCTCGCGGGCGATGACCACGCCGAGCGCCACGCGCGACTGGGCCTCGATCTCCGCGTGGACGGCCTCGGCCTCGGGGTCGCCGGTCGCCTGGCGGAAGAGCATCCGCGTCCCCTCACGGTTCGACTCGACGTAGCGCGCCCACGCGTCGAGCGCCCTGGGGATCCGCTCGTCGAGCGGGTCCTCGCCGAAGAGCGTCGCGCCCCACATCTCGAGCAACTCGTTGCGGGTCCGCTCCAGCAGGCGCCGGTAGAGGTCGAGCTTCGAAGAGAAGTGGTCGTACACCACAGGCGCAGACACCCCGGCGCGACGCGCGATCTCGTCCATCGTCGCGCCCGCGTACCCGCGCTCGGCGAAGGTCCGCTTTCCCGCCGCCTCGATCAGCTCGCGCCGGTCCTCCGCGCTCAGCCTCGTCCGCTTCCCCTTTGACAACCTAATCGCTCCTAGGTAACGTGCCGAACGACCGTTAGGTTAGTCGCCCGAGGAGGCCCCGTGCCAGAGCATCAGGTTGAGGATCCCGTCTTCCGCTGCCGCTACCGCTTCGAGCGCGCCACCGGCGCGGACGGGCGCGAGGTCCAGCGCATCGAGATGTGGGTCGACCCCGGCGGAGGCGTCACGCCGCACATCCACCCCACCATGGACGAGCGCTTCGAGGTGATCGGCGGCACGGCCCAGTTCCTCGCCGGACGGCGCTGGATCACCGCCGGGCCGGGCGAGAGCGTGGACGTTCCCGCCGGGACGCGACACGCCTTCCGCAACCGCGGCGACGAGGTCGCGCACGTCATGGCGGAGGCGACCCCGCCGTCCTCGCTCCAGGCGTTCCTCGAGGACGTCGCGGGCCTGTCGCGCGCCGGCAAGCTCACTCGGATCGGCCTCCCCTCCCCGAGCGGCCTGCTCGAGGCGGCGGTGCTGATCGACGCCTACAGCGACATGGTCGAGCTGCTCTGGCCGGCGCCGCCGCGACCCCTGCAGCGCCTGATCGTGCCGCCACTCGCGCGCTTCGCCGCCAAGCGCGGGCGCCGCGCGGGCGAGTTCGCCGCGCTCGCCTAGCGCTGGCAACATGTGGCCCGTGGAACAGCGGGTCAGCGTCATCACGCTCGGCACGGCCGACCTCGCCCGCGCCCGCGCCTTCTACGAGGCGCTCGGCTGGCGCACGGGAGCCGCGCCCGATGACGACGTCGTGTTCTTCCAGGCGGGCGGCTCGGTCGTGGCCCTGTGGGACCGCGGGCGCCTCGCCGAGGACAGCTGCGCGCGGGACAGCGGAGGCTGGGGCGGCGTGACGCTCGCCCACAACGTCGGGTCACGAGCCGAGGTCGATGCCGTGACCGAGCAGGCGCGGAAGGCCGGCGCGACGATCGGCCGCGAGCCCGCCGAGACGTTCTGGGGCGGCTACGGCTCTGTGTTCCTCGACCCCGACGGCCATCCGTGGGAGGTCGCGCACAACCCCCAGTGGACCCTCACTGCCGACGGGAGCGTGCGGCTCCCGTGACCCCCGCCGGCTGAGCGACCAGGTCCGTCGCCCAGCCGCCGAACGGGCCCGGTGGTCCGCCTTCTTGACCGTCGTTCAGCCGCTCGCTACCGTGCCGGGCGCGGGGACCGGGACGGCTCCCGCCGACGTAGGGCCGAGTTCACATGGCAGGTGGGCGCGCCGCGCCCCCGCCGTTACAGGGGAGAGGCATGGGGAACGGGAGACGTTCATTCGCGGCCGCGCTGGCGGTCCTTGCAATCGGCGCCGCGGGCGCGCAGGCGGCGGAGCCGCCCAGCATCGAGGTCCTGTCGAACCGCGCCGACATCGTCTCGGCCGGCGACGTGCTCCTGCGCGTCGGCCTGCCCGCCGGAGCGGACGCGTCCGCGCTCGAGGTGACGGTCGGGGCGGCCGACGTGAGCGACGAGTTCGCGCTGCGCCCCAACGGTCACGTCGAGGGCCTCGTCGAAGGCCTCGCGCTCGGCGAGAACGTGGTCACCGCGACGGTCGCCGGCGAGAGCTCCCAGATCACCGTTACGAACCACCCGAACGGCGGACCGGTCTTCTCCGGCCCGCAGGTCCAGCCGTGGGTCTGCCAGGCGAGCGCGGTCGACTCGCAGTGCAACCAGCCGGTCTCCTACGCGTACTACCACCGCTCCGGCGGCTCGTTCCGAGCCTACGACCCCCAGAACCCTCCGGCGAGCGTCGCGACGACCACGACCGACGAGGGCGAGGAGGTCCCGTACATCGTGCGCGTGGAGACGGGCTACCAGGACCGCGACCAGTACCGGATCGCCGTCCTCTACGACCCGTCGAAGCCATGGGAGGCGTGGGCCCCGCAGAAGGGCTGGAACGGCAAGCTGCTCATCACCCACGGCGCGAGCTGCGGCATCGAGCGCCAGGCGGGCTCGGCTCCCGACGTCCTGAATGACGACGGCCTCTCGCGCGGGTTCGCCGTGATGTCGACGGCGCTGAACAACGCCGGTCACAACTGCAACGTGGTGACGCAGGCCGAGTCGATGGTGATGGCCAAGGAGCGCCTCGTCGAGCGCTACGGCCCGATCCGCTACACGATCGGGACCGGCTGCTCCGGCGGCGCGCTCGCCCAGCACCAGGTGGCGAATGCCTACCCGGGCATCTACCAGGGGATCCTGCCGGCCTGCAGCTTCCCGGACGCGTGGTCCACGGGGCAGCAACTCGCGGACTACAACCACCTGCGCCGCTACCTCGAGAACCCCGGTCGCTGGGGCACCGGCGTCATCTGGACTCCCGACCAGATCGCGGCGGTCGAGGGTCATCCCAACCACGTCAACGCGATCGTCTTCGACACGATCTACTGGACGTCGCTGGGCGTTCCGGACGACACCTGCCCGGGCGTTCCCGCGAGCCAGACCTATCGCCAGACCACGAACCCCGGCGGCGTGCGCTGCACGCTGGCGGACTACACGATCAACGTGTTCGGACCGCGGCCCGAGGCGGCGTGGGGCCCGCAGGAGCAGCAGATCGGCCGCGGGTTCGCCGGCCTGCCGCTCGGCAACAAGGGGGTCCAGTACGGCCTCGAGGCGCTCGAGCGCGGGCAGATCAGCGTCGAGCAGTTCGTCGATTTGAACGAGAAGGTCGGCGGCGTCGACATCGACATTCGCCAGACGGCGGCGAGGCGCGGATCCGACCAGCCGGCGCTCCGCCGCGCCTACCAGAGCGGCGCGGTCAACGACGGGACGCATCTGGACAAGGTCGCGATCATCGACCTGCGCGGTCCCGACCACGGGGCGTTCCACGACGCGTACCGCTCGTGGGCGATCCGCGCGCGGATCGAGCGTGAGCACGGGCACTACGACAACCACGTCATCTGGATGGGGCACGTGCCGCTCCTCGGCGACCCGAGCTACGGGCGCGAGGGCCTCCTCGCGATGGATCGCTGGCTGTCCGCGGTCGAGGCCGACTCGAGCGACGCGTCACTCGCGGACAAGCTCGTAGCGAACCGCCCGGCCGACATCCAGGACAGGTGCTCGCAGGTTCCGGGCGTCGAGCAGGTCGAGGCGCCCGGCGTCGGCCAGGTGTGCCGCCTCAAGGATGTCGAGTCGCGCTACGGCACGCCGCGCACCGTCGCCGGCGAGGGCGTCGAGACCGACAACAACGAGTGCGCCCTGAAGCCGCTCCGGCGGCAGGACTACTACCCGGTCCAGTTCACGAACGGCCAGTGGGACAGGCTGAAGACCGCCTTCCCGGACGGCGTGTGCAACTGGGAGGTCCCGGGCGTGGACACCCACATCCAGACGACCGCGTGGCAGAAGTACGCGAACGCGGACGGCTCGGTCGTCTACGGCGGCCAGGCGCTCGGCGCTGCGCCGGCGGGGTCGGGCGGCGGCTGGGCGAGCGCCTCGTTCGGCGACTGGCTCTCGGCCGAGTAGAGCGGCGAGGGAGGGGCGCCGGCCACGTTGCCGGCGCCCCCCTCCTCTGCCACGATCGCCGCAGTGGACCCCGGACGCGCGAGCATGACGGCCGTGGGAACCGCGCTGATGCGCGCGGTCCACACGCGGACTGGCGACCCGCCGCTGCTCGACGACCCGTGGGGAGATCGTCTCTTCCGCCCGGCCGAGGGCGCCGACGACCTCGACGCGCGCTTGCGGGCGCATCCCAACTTCGGCACCGTCGTGATTCGCGCGCGCGTCACCGAGGACGCGCTGGCGGAGGCGGTCGCGCGCGGCGTTCGCCAGTACGTGGTCGTGGGCGCCGGCATGGACAGCTTTGCGCTGCGCAGGCCCTCGTTCGCGGAGAGCGTCGAGGTCTTCGAGGTGGATCACCCCGACACCCAGGCGTTCAAGCTCACTCGTCTCTCGGAGCGAGGCGTGGAGCAGCCGGAGGGCCTGCGCCTGATCGCGGCCGACCTCGGCGAGACGGCGCTCGACGTGGCGCTGGCCGGGTCGCCCTACCGCCCGGACGAGCCCGCGTTCTTCGCCTGGCTCGGCGTGACCTCCTATCTCACGCGTGAGGAGAACCTGGAGACGATGCGGGCGATCGCCCGCGCCGGCGCGCCCGGCAGTGAGGTCGTCCTCTCCTACCTGGATGCGGACGGCATGGAGGCGCTGGCGGAGGTGCGGGCGTCGCTCGCCGAGGCGGGCGAGCCCTGGCGCTGCGCCTACGGGCCCGGGGAGATGGCTGCCGACCTGCGCGCCGCCGGGCTCGAGCCGATCGAGGACCTCGGGCCCGCCGAGCTGCGCGAACGCCACTGCCGCGACCGGCGCGACGGTTTGCTGCCGACGCCCGGCGCCCGGCTTGCACGGGCGCGCGTGGGCTGAACTCGGGCGGCGAGCGACCGGCGACGAGCGTGGGGTCAGACCCCGCGACGAGCGTGGGGTCAGACCCCGGGCGGGGTCAGACCCCCAGGAAGTCGCGCATCGCCGCGTGCGTCTCGTCGGGGCGCTCGAGCTGCGGCACGTGCCCGCAGTCGAGCTCGACGTGGCGAGCGCGCGGCAGCGCCTCCTCGACGTGGCGCATGAACGAGATCGGCACGAGCCGGTCGTTGCGTCCCCATACGAATAGTGAGTCGGCGGAGAGGCCGCGGAGGCGCGGCCAGAAGCCGTCGTCGCCGTCGGGGCGCTCGAGGTAGATGTTGCGCGCGGCGGCGTAGAAGGCGGCGCGTCCCCGCGGCGTGAGGTAGACGCGGAGGAAGTCGTCGACGCCCGCGGCGGACCAGCCGTCCCGGGCACCGGGCACCACGCGCCGGACGATCGAGTCGACCACGCGCCGGGGGGCGGGCTGCAGCAGCCCGAGTTCCGGGCGCACCAGCTTCAGGAACGGAGCCCATGGCCGGTCGCGCAACCAGGCGAGGGAGGGGCTCAGCAGGACGAGCCGGCGGGCGCGGGCATGGTCGGTCAGGCCGCACTCGATCGCGACCCGCCCGCCCATGCTGTTGCCCGCGAGGTCGGCATGGTCGAGGCCGAGGGAGTCGAGCAGGGCGAAGACCGAGCGCGCGAAGAAGGCCGCGTCGTAGGGAGCGCCGACCGGCTTGTGGGACTCGCCGAAGCCCGGCAGGTCCATCGCGATCACGCGGCGGCTCTCCGCCAGGGCGGCGACGGTGGGCAGGAACGAGGCCTTGGTGCCCCCGAGCCCGTGGATGCAGACGAGCGGCTCGCCCTCGCCCGCGGCGAGGGTCGAGATGCGGCCCGCAGAGGTCGGGATCGACTCGAAGCGCAGGCGGCCCGGTCCCTCGATGGCGCTCGTGGCTGCGAGGAAGCCCACACCGAGATGGAGGCTGCCGCGAACCTGGAGGCGCCCCGCCCGGAAGGCGGTCATGCCGCCCCGGACATCCTCGGCGATCGCGCGCCAGGTGGCGGGCGAGGCCGAGAGGACCGCGTCGGCCTGGCCCTTCGCCGGCTCGAGGCGCGCGCCCGAGCCGGAGAGGCGGGCGTCCCATTCGCGTCCCCCCCGCTCCACGAGCCGGACACGCGCGTCACCGCCCGGGACGTCGATGACCTCGCCGTCGTAGCGCTCGATCAGCGCGTCGAGCGCACCACTCTTCCTCTGCCCCGCCGTGGTCACGCCGCCCCAATTTCCCGCTGCCGCGTGAAGCTAACGCTAGAGGCCCGGCGGGTGGCGCACGCTGTAGGTCGCGGCCGAGCGCTGGGCGGCGGTCCAGCGGGTGCCGTTCTCGTTGCGCGCCGTCGTGTCGAAGCGGCGGCCGGCCACGACCATGTAGGTGTGGCCGGGGTTCGCGTAGACCGTGATCCAGCGGCCGGGACCGGGCGCGCCCCAGCTCATCAGACCGCTGGAGCTGAGCGGCGAGGACAGGAGGCCGCCGCCGTGGAGGGCGTATGAGACCGAGCCCGAGCAGTCGTAGCCCGAGTCCTCGAAGGAGCCGTGGCCTCCTCCGTAGCGGTACGGCTTGGTTGCGATGCGGTTGCCCGCGGCGATCACGCGGCGCACCGCATCGGGCATCCCGCCGCTCCTTCCCCGCCGCTTCGCGCGGCGAGGCTTCAGGACGGGGCCGGGGCCGAGGCCGAGCGCGCTGCGCGTCGTGGGCCCCGCGATCCCGTCGGCGGTGAGGCCGCGGGCGCGCTGCCAGCGCCGCAGCGTCCGGGCCGTCCCGGGACCGAAGACCCCGTCGGCGGGCACGCCGAGCGCCCGCTGCAGGGCGCGGACGCCCCCGCCGCGGCGGCTCGCGGCACCCACGGTGGCTCGGCGGCGCGCGCGCTTCGCGGGGCGGGCCCGCGGCGGAGCCTTTAGCGCCGGGCCGGGGCCGAGCCCGAGGGCCGCGCGCGTGGCGGGGCCGGCGACGCCGTCCACCTCGAGGCCGTGCGCTCTCTGCCAGCGCCGGAGCGCCCGTGTCGTCTGGACGCCCATCGCTCCGTCTACGGGAACGCCGAGGGCGGCCTGGAGCATGCGCACGCCGCCTGGGCGCTTGCGCGGGATCGCCGCCCGGGTCCGGCGCGGCTTCTCCGCATGAGCGGGCTGCGCCTCGACGTGCTTCGCGGGGGCGCTCCTCGCGGCGGGCGCGGGTGCCTCGGTCCGTTCCGTCCGGGGCTTCGCGGGGAGGGGCTCGTCTCCCCCGCCCGCCATCGCGGTCACGACCAGCAGGAGGGTGCCAAGCGGGGCGGCGGTCGCGAGCGCGCGGCGGCGCCCGCGGGCCCGCTCGCGCCGGCGCGCCAGGGCAAGCGCGGCTCGCCGCTCACGCGAGCGCTCGAGCGATGCCTCCCAGAGGTCGGGGGCCGAAAGGTCCGTCGGCACGTTTGTGGTTCCCTCGGTCGAAGGTGGTCGCCTGCGGGGTGAGCTGACGGGCTCGCGCTCGCGCGCTACGCCGGCGGTCCGGCGATTCGCCCCACGCGGCCCGGCGCGCCGCATCCTGGTTCCCCCGCTTGCCGGCCCCGGAGGGCGCGGCGATCAGGCGCCCGTCGTTGTATCAGCGCGGATTCCTGCATTTTGCAGGAATCCTTGCAACATGTGTAACGAGTGAACCGGGGTCAGGGGGAGAAAGGCGCCGCTACGCGGGGGTTGAGGCGCCCGCCGGCCGGCCTCCCTGGCGACGCTTCCGCGTCCCGTCCCGCACGGCGCTTGGCGGCGTAGAGGCAGCCGTCGGCCCGACCGAGCGCGTCGTCGAGCGAGTCGCCCGGCGCGACGAGCACCGACCCGGCGGTCCACGGCGTCGGGTGAGCGCCGCGCAGTCGCGCGAGCACCGTGTCCACCCCGCCCTCGGAGGCGACGGGAAACATCAGCACGAACTCGTCCCCGCCGAAGCGGGCGAGCAGGTCGCCCGGGCGAAGCGACGCCGTCCACGCTCCGGCGAGGTCGATGAGCAGGCGGTCGCCGGCGGCATGGCCGTAGATGTCGTTTACCTGCTTGAAGTCGTCGAGGTCGATCACCGCGATCGCCACGGACTCGCCGCGGCGGGCCGCCATGGCGCGGTGTCGTGGCGCAGCCAGCGAGAAGCCGGAGCGGTTCAGCAGGCCGGTGAGCCAGTCCGACTGGGCCTCGGCCCGCAGGCGCGTGTTCAGGCCCGTGAGGACGAGGATCGCGACCCAGATCATCGCCGAGATCGTGAGCCAGACCGAGGCATCCGTCGGGGCGGCGGCGAGCAGCAGGGAGGCCCCGAACGTGGCGGTCATGAGCGCGGCGTAGGCGCGAGCGATGGCCGGCCGGAAGAAGAAGGCCACATAGACGGCGGTCCAGACGAAGCCGAGGGCGCTCAGCATGAGGCCGCGCTCGGTGATCGCCGACGACACGAGAACTCCGCGGAGGCCGATGAGGAGCACGACCGTGGCGTGCAGCGCAGGCGTCGTCACCCGCGGCCCGGCGAAGGCGAGCACGACCGCGAGGGCGATGCCGAAGACCCCGAAAGCCGTCACCAGCAGGCGGGGGGCGTCGTCGGAGTACGGGAACGCGGCGGACGCCAGCGAGCCGACGCCGAGGACCAGCGCCATGATGGCGAGGACCGTGACCTCGATGGGCGTGCCGGCGCGCACGAGGCGGCCAGGGTTCATCACCAAAGGTTTCGGCGCTTCGGGGGCCCACCTTTAGGCGGCTGGGGCCCGCGGGACGGCGCGACGCGTCCGGTCGCGATCCGGTAGCACTCCTCTCGACGGCGCGGACATGGCTGACGATCAGGGTGGAGTTGCTCTCAGGAGTCCACGCGGAGTGCGATCCGGCCCCCGGCCACGACGAAGGTCGTCGATCGAGTCGAGCCCGGCCAGCGGTTCGGCTACCGCTTCGACTTCGGCGACGACTGGATGCACGAGTGCGCGGTCGAGCAGGAGAAGGTCGACCGGTGGACACCTATGGCGAGGTTCCCGTCGGCCCCGTCCCGATCTTCGGCTGGGGCACGATTC
>DATMJO010000116.1:0-22963 GCA_035553855.1 Thermoleophilaceae bacterium
GGCCACGGGCGCGGACGATAACCGCCCAAAGAGCGGGGAGATACGGGGCCGGGGGGCGAGCCGCGAGGGGACCGTGCTTATCCTGGGGCGGACATGGCCAAGGACACCGAGAAACTCATCCGGCAGCTCTCGCTCATCTCGTTCCTGATGGCGGAGAGGCGACCGGTCACCGCGCTCGAGATCAAGCGCGAGGTCGAGGGCTACTCCGGGATGAACGACGACGCCTTCGCCCGCCGCTTCTACGCGGACCGCGCCGAGCTCGGCGACCTCGGCATCGAGCTGAAGGTGGAGAAGCCCGCGGAGGGCTACTACGAGGCGGAGAACTACACGCTGCCGCCCGCGAACTTCTACCTCCCGGCGATCGAGTTCACCGACCAGGAGCTCGGCGCCCTGCGCACGGCGCTCGCGCTGCTCGACGGGGAGTTCGCCTACGCGGAGCCGCTGCGGCTCGCGCTCCAGCAGCTCTCGTGGGGGAAGCCCTCGCCGCTGGCCGCGCCCGAGCAGCGCTCGGTCTCGCTGGGCGTCACGGCGGGCGCCGGTGGCCGTGAGCTCTCGCAGCGCCTGTCGAAGGTCGAGACCGCGATCTTCCGCCGCAAGACGATCGTCTTCGACTACTACACGATGGGCAGGGACGCCGAGGAGAGCCGCAAGGTCGATCCCTACCACCTGCTCTTCAAGGGCGGGCAGTTCTACCTCGTCGGCCACTCGCACGAGCGCGGCGAGATGCGCGTCTTCCGGCTCTCGCGCATCCGCGGCAAGGTCGCGTACGCGTCGAAGGCCGAGCACGACTTCCAGCGCGACCCGGACTTCGACCCGCGCATCTACGCCACACGCACCGACTGGCAGCTCGGCGACCCGGTGGACAGGGCCGAGGTCTGGATCTCCGACCGGATCGACTGGCTCGTCACGCGCCACTTCGGCCACGCGGGCGAGACGAGCCCCGCCGAGGACGGCGTCACCTTCACCACCGACTACGCGAACCCGCGCCAGCTCGTCTCGTGGGTGCTCGGCCTCGGCGAGCGCGCCCGCATCGTGGGGCCGCCGGAGCTTGTTGAGGAGCACGGCGCGCGCCTGCGCCGCGTGATCGAGCTGCACTCGGACGGGCCCGAGCTGGCGCCGGCGAAGCGCCGCAAGGCGGCGCCGGAGCCCGAGCCCGAGGACGACGGCAAGCGCGACACGCCGATCCGTCCCGAGCGCTTCGCGCGGCTCGTCACGCTCGCAGGGATCCTGATCCAGGCGGCGCGCGACGGCGACAAGCTCGACGTGCGCCAGCTCTGCGACAGCCTCCAGGTCTCCGAGGAGGAGCTGCGCGAGGACATCGACGTCCTGAACGTCGTGAACTTCGGCGGCGGCAGCTACGTGCTCTACGCCGAGGTCCAGGGCGACTCCGTCGAGGTCGATCCGGAGCCCTACGGCGACAACTTCGCCGAGCCGGCGCGCCTGCTCCCGCTCGAGGCGAAGGCGCTCGTGGCCGCGATCGACCTGCTCGGCGAGCACCTGCCGGAGGGCTCGCTCGCGTCGGCCCGCGAGAAGATCGTGGCGGCGCTCGGCCAGGACCCGGCCATCGACGGCCTCCAGATCACGACCGCCCGCGGCGACGACTCCGAGATCGCGCGGGCCGTCAGCCAGGCGATCGCCGACAGCGCGGTGCTCTCGCTCGAGTACTACAAGGAGAACGAGGACGAGTTCTCGACACGGCGGATCGAGCCGTACCAGCTGCTGAACGGGCAGGAGGGCTGGTACGTCCACGCCTACGACCTCGAGCGCGAGGCTCCGCGCAGCTTCCGGCTCGACCGCATCCGCTCCGTCGAGCCCGCGGGCGAGACCTTCGAGCCGCGCCCCGGGGTCGAGCCCGACGTGCACGGCTGGCCGCGCACCGGCGAGGTCGACGCCGCGCGCACCGCACGCGTGTGGATCTCGCCCGAGCGGGCGCGCTGGGCGAAGGAGGACCGCCGCGTCGTGGAGGAGCTCCGCGACGGCGCCGTGATCGTCGAGCTGCCCTACGCCGGGGAGGACTGGCTCGCCCGCCAGGTGCTCACCGAGGCAGGCGACGCCGCCGTGCTCGAGCCCGAGGAGGCGCGCCGCGCCGTGCTCGAGGCCGCCGAGGCGCTGGCCGGCGCCGTGCGGCGCTGACGCCGGTTCGGCGGATGGCCTGGCCGCGGCTCGACGCGGCGCGCTCGGCGCGCACGGATAGGCTTCGGCCGCGGATGCCCTCGCGCCGCGAGCAGATCGCCATGACCGAGGAGGAGGCCGCCGCCTTCCTGCTCGAGGAGAAGACCGTCACCGTCGCCACGACGGGCCCGAACGGGCGCCCCCACCTGATGCCGCTCTGGTACGTGCCGGACGGGCTGGAGCTCAGCGGCTGGACCTTCGCGAAGTCGCAGAAGGCCAAGAACCTCGAGCGCGACCCGCGCGCGACGCTCCAGGTCGAGGCGGGCGTCGAGTACCACCTGCTGCGGGGCGTCATGATCGAGGCCGACGTGGAGATCGAGACCGACACCGACCGGGTCGCCGCCCACGGCGAGGCCATCTTCCGCCGCTACGCGACGGGCGGCGAGCCGCTCCCGCCCGAGATGGCCGAGATGATCGCCGGGCAGGCGCCGAAGCGCATCGGCCTCCGCTTCCGCCCCACCCGCATCGTGAGCTGGGACCACCGCAAGCTCGGGGGCACCTACTGAAGGGGTTGATCCTCTCCGGGGGCAAGGGCACGCGGCTCCGCCCCCTCACCCACACGAGCGCCAAGCAGCTCGTGCCCGTCGCGAACAAGCCGGTCCTCTTCTACGGGATCGAGGCGATGGCCGGCGCGGGGATCACGGAGGTGGGGATCATCATCGCCCCCGAGACGGGCGAGGAGATCCGCGCGGCCGCGGGCGACGGCTCGAGGTTCGGGGTCGCCATCACATACATCGAGCAGGAGGCCCCGCTCGGCCTCGCGCACGCGGTCCTGACGGCGGAGGACTTCCTCGCGGGCTCCCCGTTCGTGATGTACCTGGGCGACAACCTGCTCCGCGACGGCATAGCGCCGCTCGTCGAGACCTTCCGCACCGAGAGCCCCGACGCCCTGATCCTGCTCACGCCCGTGCCGGATCCCGAGCACTACGGGGTCGCGGAGCTCGAGGACGGCCGCGTCGCGCGGCTCGTGGAGAAGCCGCGTGAGCCGAAGACCGACCTGGCGCTCGTGGGCGTCTACATGTTCACCGCCGCGATCCTCGACGCCGCCCGCGCGATCGAGCCCTCGGGCCGCGGCGAGCTCGAGATCACCGACGCGATCCAGCACCTGGTGGACAGCGGCCTGCGCGTGGACCCCCACATCGTCCACGGCTGGTGGAAGGACACCGGCCAGGTCGAGGACATGCTGGAGGCCAACCGCCTGATCCTCGACGACCTCGAGACGCGCGTGGACGGCGAGCTCATCGACTCCCGCGTCGAGGGCAGGGTCGTCATCGAGGAGGGCTCGGTGCTGGAGCGCTCGACCGTGCGCGGGCCGGCGATCATCGGCCGCGGCGCCCGCCTCGTGGACGCCTACATCGGGCCCTACACGGCGATCGCCGAGGACGTGGTCATCGAGAACGCCGAGCTCGAGCACTCGATCGTCATGAGCGGCGCGTCGCTCAGCGACCTCGAGGGGCGGATCGAGGCGAGCCTGATCGGGCGCGACGTTCGGATCGCGCGCAGCCCGCAGGTGCCCCGCGCGTACCGCTTCGTTATCGGGGACTCCTCGGAGGTGACGATCCTTTGAAGCTCGCCGTGACGGGAGCGGGCGGGATGCTCGGCCAGGACGTGGTGCGCGCCGCCCGCGCCGAGAACCACGAGGTCGTGGCGCTGACCCGCGCCGACGCCGACGTGACCGACGCCGCCGCGGTGCGCGAGCGGATCACCGCCGAGCACCCCGACGCCGTCATCAACTGCGCCGCCTGGACGGACGTGGACGGGGCCGAGTCGGATCCCGAGGGCGCCGCCGCCGTGAACGCGGCGGGCGCCGGCAACGTCGCGGCAGCGGCCGCCGAGGTGGGCGCGCGCGTGCTGTTCGTCTCGACCGACTACGTCTTCGACGGCAGCGGCTCCGAGCCCTGGACCGAGTCGGACGCCCCGGCGCCGCTCGGCGCCTACGGGCGCACCAAGCTCGGCGGCGAGGAGGCGACGCGCGCGGCCACCGACCGCCACTTCGTCGTGCGCAGCTCGTGGCTCTTCGGCGCCGGCGGGCGCAACTTCGTGGCGACGATGCTGAGCCTCGCCGAGGAGCACGACGAGGTGATCGTCGTGCGCGACCAGATCGGCTGCCCCACCTACACGGGCCACCTGGCCCGGGCGCTCGTCCGCCTCGTGGCGAGCGAGGCGTTCGGCATCCACCACATCGCGGGCGGCGGCTGGTGCTCCTGGTACGACCTCGCCCGCGAGGCGTTCGCCCAGGAGGGCGTAGCGTGCCGCGTCATGTCCTGCACGACCGCCGAGACCGCCCGCCCCGCCCCGCGGCCGCTGTGGTCGGCGCTGGGCAGCGAGCGCCCGGATCCGCTCACGCTTCCGGCGTGGCAGGACGGCCTCGCCGCCTACCTCGCCGAGAGGCGGGTGGCGGCGTGAAGATCCTCGTCACGGGCGGCGCGGGCTTCATCGGCTCGACCTATGTGCGCGTGGCGCAGGAGGACGGCCACGAGGTCGTCGTCCTCGACAAGCTCACCTACGCGGGCCGGCGGGAGAACCTCCCCGAGGACGTCGAGTTCGTCCACGCGGGGATCGAGGACCGCGACCCGGTGCGCCAGGCCATGGAGGGCTGCGACGCCGTCGTGAACTTCGCCGCCGAGTCGCATGTGGACCGCTCGATCGCCGACCAGGACGCGTTCGCGCGCACCCACGTGATCGGCACCTCCGTCCTGCTCGACGCCGCGCGGGACGCCGGCATCGCCCGCTACCTGCAGGTCTCGACCGACGAGGTGTACGGGTCGATCGAGTCCGGCTCGTTCACCGAGGAGTCGCCGCTCAACCCATCCTCGCCGTACAGCGCCACGAAGGCGGCGGGCGACCTGCTCGTCACCGCGCACGTCCACACCTACGGCATCGAGGCTGTCATCTGCCGCGGCTCGAACAACTACGGCCCGCGCCAGTACCCCGAGAAGCTGATCCCGCTGATGGTGCTGAACGCGATGCACGGTGACACGCTGCCGGTGTACGGCGACGGGCGCCAGGTGCGCAACTGGCTGTACGTCGAGGACTTCTCACGCGCCATCCACACGGTCCTCGGGAAGGGCGCGCCGGGCGAGGTGTACAACGTCGGCGGGCCCGACGAATGCGACAACCTCACCGTGGTCGAGCGGATACTGGAGCTTACCGGCGCGGACGCCTCGCTGGTGGAGCACGTGACCGACCGGCCGGGCCACGACCGGCGCTACTCGCTCTCCTCCGACAAGGTGCGCGGGCTCGGCTGGGAGCCCGCCGTCCGCTTCGCCGAGGGCCTGGAGCGGACCGTCGAGTGGTACCGCTCGAACGAGCCGTGGTGGGGGCCGATCCGCAGCGGCGAGTACCGCGAGTACTACGAGCGGCAGTACGGCAGGCGCCTCGCCGGCTGAGGGACCGTTAGTCCGAATTTGGCCCTGTGCAGGTGTTGTGCCCCCCGCTGGGTGACTGTATAAAGGTTTCGGGCAGGTGGAACGGACATCCACTGGCAGGGGGTTGTGACTCGCCGCGTGGTTGCTCACCGCCTGTGGGAAAGTCACACCATGGGAGGTAACAAATGAAGAAGCTGCTTCTGGCCGCTGTGGCCGCTGCCGCTATGGCGTTCGCGGGTGTCGCGACCGCCGATCCGGTCGACACGCCCGTGGGCACGCTCACGGTCAACGAGGGCGGCTACGTCCTCCTCGCCGACGGTAACGCCGACAACCCCGATCCGGTTGACGGCTACGTCTCCGTGACCGAGGGCAACGCCTGCGTCAACGACGCCGGTAACCCCGACGACACCGATGGCGACGGCGTCCCGAACGGCGAGGACGAGAACGACGACAACGCGCAGGACTGCGCGCAGTAGTCATCGTCTCTTCGTAGTAGCTGAGCGGCCGCCCATCGGGCGGCCGCTCTTGCGTTCCGGGCGTAAGTTCACCCGCCGGACCGCGTTCCTTTCACGCATGCGCAGCCTCCTCTCAGCGATCCTCGTCCTGCTGGTCCTGGTCGCCACGGGCTGCGGCGACGACGGCGCGCCCTCGGCCTCGGCTCTGCGCGACCCGACCGATCCGGGCGCGGAGGCGGCTGGGGAAAGCGGCGGCGAGGAGATCGACGAGCTCGCCGGCGAGGGCGCGGGCGACGCCCAGGCGGCGGGCGAGGGCGGCGACGACGACTTCACGGCATCGAACGGCTCCGCGGCGGGCGAGGGCTCGCGGCGCGGAGGCTCCAGCGGGAAGCGCTCGCGCCGAGGCGGCGGCGGGTCGGGCGAGTCCACGCCGGAGCGCCCGGGTCGCTCGGGCGGAGCGCCGGCGGCGCCGCCAACGACCCGCCTGACGCCGGCAGAGCGCGCCCAGTTCGACGCGATCGAGGCGCGCCTCGGCGAGCTCATCCGGCGCACGAACGCGCGCGACGGCGGGCTCTGCACCGAGCTCTTCACCCAGCGCCACGTGGAGGAGGCCACCGGCCTGAAGGGAGGCGCGGCCATCCAGAAGTGCAAGGTGGACATCGCGTCCACCCAGGGCACCCTCCGTCTCAAGACGATCCACGGCGGCCGGCTCGAGGCCGATGACCGGGCGCTGATCCAGTTCACCGCCGCGATCGGCGGGCGGGAGCAGCGCCAGGTCCTCCGCGTCAAGAAGTTCGACGGCCGCTGGTTCTTCGACGGGGACGGCTCGCGGGAGCTCTGAGGACCGGCCGCGTCAGTCGATCACTACGCCGGACGAGCAGGAGCCGTTGCGGGTGAGCTGGAGCTTGTCCAGGAAGACGGTCGAGTCGTAGTCGCGGTCGCCCTGGTCGAAGATCGACAGGTACAGCGTGGGCGTGCGGCCGCGGAAGGGGGTCGAGGCGCGCAGAAGGCGCGTCGCTCCGTCGTAGGTCGTGCCTCGCGCGGCGCGGCGGGTGAAGCTGGTGTCGCCGACCGCGTTCACGCGGATCGGGCGGCCCGCGGAGTCGACCGCGAAGTTGCGCGGCGCCGAGATGTCGGGATTGTTCGGATCCGAGCGCGAGGCGTCCCAGTCGGAGTCGTCGAGCTCGGCGATGAACGCGTCGTTGAAGATGTCGTCGACGAACTCCGGGTACTCCTCGCTCAGAAAGCGGAAGCGGAACGTGAGGCAGTTGGCGTTCGCGGGCGCGCGGAGGTCGATCCGCAGGATCGTGACGTCCCGCGCGCCGCGGATCAGCGGGCCGAAGTTCGCGGCGCCCCTGTTGCGCGAGCGGTTGCGGTCGTCGGCGAACAGGACGTTGCCGGACGAGAGCATCCCGAAGCTGCGGCCGTTTCGCGGGAACCCGGCGAGGCGCGTCGTGGAGACGCCGGCGGGGTTGCCGCGCGGCGGCACGACCGGGAAAAACGCGCGGCGCACCTGACGCGGGTCCGTGGCGATCGAGCGCGCGACCTCGGTCGCGGCCGTGCGCTTCGGTATCGGCTTGATCCGGGCCTCGGCCGCGGCCGGTGCGAAGAGGGTCAGGGCAACGGCTGCTGAGGTGAGGCGTATCGCGCGCATGGCGGCGGCAGTACCCGGATGGCCGGCATCGCTAACCCGAACGGGCAGCACGACTTGTTCGGGGCAGCCGGAGCGGCAAGCGCCGCCGTTAGCCTTGAGCGGGTGCCCGACGCGCCCCCAGCCCTCTCCGTCACCGGCCTCACGAAGCGCTACGACGACGGCACCGTCGCGCTCCGGGACTTCGACCTGGAGGTTCCCGCGGGCAGCTTCTTCGGGCTGCTCGGCCCCAACGGCGCCGGCAAGACCACGCTGATCAGCGCCGTCTGCAACCTCATCCGGGTCACCGACGGCGACATCCGGGTCTTCGGCCAGCCCGCCTCGACGCTGCTCGCCCGGAGCTGGGTCGGCCTGGCGGAGCAGGACATCAACCTCGACCGCTTCCTCACCGTGCGCGAGACGCTCGTCTACCACGGCGGCTGGTTCGGAATGGCGGGGCGGGACGCGGAGGCGCGGGCCGAGGAGATGATCGACGTGTTCGACCTGCGCGCGAAGGCAGACGTGCGCTCCCCGCGCCTCTCCGGGGGGATGCGGCGGCGGCTGCTCTTGGCGCGCGCGCTGATGCACCGGCCCCGGCTCGTGATCCTCGACGAGCCGACGGCGGGGGTGGACTTCGAGTTGCGCCAGGAGCTGTGGAGCTACATCCGCAAGCTGCACGCGGCGGGCACGACGATCCTCCTGACGACGCACTACCTCGAGGAGGCGGAGTCGCTCTGCAAGGAGATCGCGCTGATCCGCCACGGCGAGGTGGTCGCGCGTGACTCGGCCGACGGCCTGCGCGAGCACTACGGGGCCGACACGCTCGCCGACGTCTACGTGAGGGCGATGTCGTGACGGGCAACGCCGGCCTCCTCTGGCTCATGCGGCGCGAGGTTCTGCGCGTGACGAAGCTCTGGAGCCAGACGGTGCTCGCGCCCGTCGTTTCCTCGATCCTCTTCATCCTGGTGTTCGGGCTGTCGCTCGGCGGGCGCCTCGGCAGCGTCGGGGGCGTCGCCTACGAGGCGTTCATCGTGCCCGGGCTCATCACGATGGCGATGGTGCAGGCGGCCTACAACAACAACGCCTCGACGATCTTCCAGGCGCGCTCCGACCGCTACGTGAACGACGTGCTGTCGGCGCCGATGCACCCGTGGCAGCTCAACCTCGGCTACAACGTCGGCGGGATCGTGCGGGCGATCGCGATCGGCGCGGCGCTGCTCGCTCTGTCGGCGCCACTCACGGGCGTCCCGGTGGAGCGCCCGTTCGCGCTCGCCGCCGCGGTCGCGCTCGGCCTCGTGCTGTTCAGCGCGCTCGGGCTCGTCGTCGGGATCTTCGCCGACCAGTGGGACCACACGACGTTCATCTCGAACATCCTGATACTGCCGCTGACCTTCCTCGGCGGGGTCTTCTACTCGGTGGAGATGCTGCCCGCGCCGTGGGAGGAGCTCTCCCACTTCAATCCGATCTTCTACCTCGTGCAGGCCGTGCGCTTCGGCTTCCTCGGCACGAGCGACGTGAGCGTGTGGCTCGCCCTAGGCGTCACCGCGGCGCTCGCCGTCCCCACCTACGCGTGGGCGCAGTGGCTCTTCTCGAGCGGCCGGAGGCTGAAGGCGTGAGCGGCTGGCCCGAGAGCCGCGTGGGCCAGTACGCGCGCCGGGTGGGCGAGCTGCTCGGCCTCGACGGCGACCATCTCGACATGCTGGAGGCGGCCGGGTCGCTGCACGACGCGGGCAAGTACTTCCTCTCGCCCGAACTGCTGGAGAAGCCCGGGCCGCTCGACCCGGCCGAGTGGGAGGCCATGCGCCACCACCCCGAGTACGGCGCGGCGATCGCGCGCTCCGAGGGCCACGACGAGGAGGTGGCCGACTGGATCCTCCACTCGCACGAGGCGCTCGACGGCTCGGGCTACCCGGACGCCCTGGCGGGCGACGCGATCCCCCTCGGCGCGCGGGTGATCGCCGTGGTGGACGCCTACGTGGGCATGACCTCGAAGCGCCCCTACCGCGACGCGCTCTCGCCCGAGGCCGCCCTGCGTGAGCTCTCCGAGGTCTCGGGCAGCGCCTACGACCCGGACGTGGTCGAGGTCTTCACCCGGCTCGTGCGGGCCAACCTGCCCGGTGCCTGAGAGCCTCCCGGCGCTCGAGCGCCGCGTCGTCGCATGCCGCGCCTGCCCGCGGCTCGTCGAGTGGCGCGAGCGCGTGGCGCGCGAGAAGCGCGCCGCCTTCCGCGACGAGGACTACTGGGCGAAGCCGCTGCCGGGCTTCGGCGACCCCGCCGCGCGCGTGCTCGTGCTCGGCCTCGCGCCGGCCGCGCACGGGGCCAACCGCACGGGGCGCTTCTTCACCGGCGACAGATCGGGCGACTGGCTGTTCGCCTCGCTCCACCGGACCGGGTTCGCGAACCAGCCGCAGTCCGTGTCGGCCGGCGACGGGCTGCAACTCGACGGCGCGTTCGTGACCGCCGCGGTCCGCTGCGCGCCGCCCGCCAACAAGCCGCTGCCCGAGGAGCGCGACCGCTGCCTGCCCTACGCCGCGGAGGAGCTGCGGCTGATCGAGCCCGCGGTCGTGGTGGCGCTCGGCGCGTTCGCCTGGGACGCCGCCTGCCGGCTGCTCGGCGTGCGCCCGAAGCCGCGCTTCGGCCACGGCGCGGAGCACCCGCTGCCGGACGGCCCGCTGCTCCTCGGCTCGTTCCACCCGAGCCAGCAGAACACCTTCACGGGCCGCCTGACCGAGGAGATGCTGGACGCCGTCTTCCTGCGAGCGCGCGAGGCCGCCGCCGCCTGAAAAAGTGCCTGGCACCGTTTCAGGCCAGCTCGGCTGACGGCGCCTGCCGAGCCGGGCCAGGCGGTACGCTGGCGGGTCGGCATGGCCTCGGACCCCCTCGCATCGTTCACACCCGCAGTCCGCGACTGGTTCACGCGGGCGTTCCCGGAGCCCACCGAGGCGCAGGCCCAGGCGTGGCCTCCGATCTCGCGCGGCGAGCACACGCTGCTGGCCGCGCCGACGGGCTCGGGCAAGACGCTCGCGGCGTTCCTCTGGGGGCTCGACCGGCTCGTCGCCGAGCCGCTCCCGGATGACGAGCGGCGCACCCGCCTCGTCTACGTCTCGCCGCTGAAGGCGCTCTCCTACGACGTCGAGCGCAACCTGCGCGCCCCGCTGCAGGGGATCGGCGGCGAGGTCTCCGTCGGCATCCGCACCGGCGACACGCCGCAGCGCGAGCGCGCGGCGATGCTGCGCAAGCCGCCGGACGTGCTCATCACGACGCCCGAGTCGCTCTACCTGATGCTCACCTCCCGGGCGCGCGAGATCCTGACCGGCGCCCGCTGGGTGATCATCGACGAGATCCACGCCGTGGCCCAGGTCAAGCGCGGGGCGCACCTCGCGCTCTCGCTGGAGCGCCTCGACCACCTCACCGAGAAGCCCGTCCAGCGCATCGGCCTCTCGGCGACGCAGCGCCCGCTGGAGGAGGTCGCCCGCTTCCTGACCGGGCCGGGGCGCGAGTGCACGATCGTGGACGCAGGCGTGCGCAAGCCGCTCGACCTGGAGATCCGTGTCCCCGTGGAAGACATGCGCGAACCGGGCGACGGCAGCGTCGACCTCGACCCGATGGCGGGCGGCGAGGCGACCCGCCGCTCGATCTGGCCGGCGATCTACCCCGAGCTGCTGGAGCTGGTGAAGGAGCACCGCTCCACGATCGTCTTCGTGAACAATCGCCGCGGCGCCGAGCGCCTCGCGGTGCGCCTGAACGAGCTCGCGGGCGAGGAGATCGCCCGCGCCCACCACGGCTCGCTCGCCCGCGAGGAGCGACTCGTCGTGGAGGAGCTGCTCAAGTCCGGCGAGCTTCCCTGCCTCGTCGCGACCAGCTCGCTCGAGCTCGGGATCGACATGGGCGCCGTGGACCTCGTGCTCCAGGTGGAGTCGCCGAAGTCGGTCACCCGCGGCCTCCAGCGGATCGGCCGGGCGGGCCACGGCGTGGGCGAGGTCTCGAAGGGCCGCATCTTCCCCAAGTTCCGCGCGGACCTCCTCGAGTGCGCGGTCGTCGCCCGCCGGATGCGCGACGGCGACATCGAGGAGACCGTGATCCCGCGCAATCCGCTCGACGTGCTCGCCCAGCAGGTCGTGGCCATGACCGCGACGGGCGACGAGTGGGCCGTCGCGGACCTGCACGCGCTGGTCACGCGCGCCTACCCGTTCGCCGAGCTGTCGCGCGAGCTGCTCGACTCCGTGCTCGACATGCTGGACGGGCGCTACCCGTCCGAGGAGTTCGCGGAGCTGCGCCCGCGCATCGTCTGGGACCGCGTCCGCGACGTGCTGCGCGCGCGACGGGGCGCGCTCCAGCTCGCCGTCACGAACGCGGGCACGATCCCCGACCGCGGCCTCTTCGGAGTTCACCTCCCCGACGGCCGCCGCGTCGGCGAGCTCGACGAGGAGATGGTCTACGAGGCGCGCGCCGGCCAGACCTTCCTGCTCGGCGCCTCGACCTGGCGCATCGAGGAGATCACCCGCGACCGCGTCGTCGTCACCCCCGCCCCCGGGGCGCCCGGGGCGATCCCGTTCTGGCGCGGCGACAGCGTCGGCCGGCCCGCCGAGCTCGGCCGCGCGATCGGCGAGTTCTCGCGCACCGCGGTCGACCGCGAGCCGGAGGAGATCGCCGCCGAGCACGACCTCGACGAGCGCGCGGCGCGCAACCTGATCGCCTACCTGCGCGAGCAGCAGGAGGCCACGCGGGTCGTCCCGAGCGACCGTACGATCGTGATCGAGCGCTTCCGCGACGAGATCGGCGACTGGCGGCTGTGCGTGCTCTCGCCCTTCGGCGGGCGCGTCCACTCCGCCTGGGCGCTCGCGCTCTCGGCCCGCATCCGCGACGAGTTCGGGCTCGAGTCGGACGCGATCTGGTCGGACGACGGGATCATCGTCCACCTGCCCGACGCCGACGAGCCGCCGGGCGCCGAACTGGTGCTGGTCGATCCGGACGAGGTCGAGGAGATGGTCGTGCGCGAGCTGGGCTCGTCGGCCCTGTTCGGCTCGCGCTTCCGCGAGAACGCGGCGCGGGCGCTGCTCCTGCCGCGCGCCTACCCCGGCAAGCGCACGCCGCTGTGGCAGCAGCGGCTGAAGGCCCAGTCGCTGCTCGAGGTGGCCAAGCGCTACGGCCAGTTCCCGATCATCCTCGAGACCTACCGCGAGTGTCTGCAGGACGTGCTCGACCTGCCCGGCCTGATCGAGCTCCTGCGGGCGCTCCACACGCGCGAGCTGTCGCTGGTCGAGGTGGAGACCCAGCGCGCCTCGCCGTTCGCCTCGTCGCTGCTCTTCGACTACGTCGCGAACTACATGTACGAGGGCGACCAGCCGAATGCCGAGAGGCGGGCGGCCGCCCTCTCGCTCGACCGCGAGCTGCTCCGCGAGCTGCTGGGGCAGGAGGAGCTGCGCGAGCTGATCGACCCGGAGGCGCTCGACGTGGTCGAGCAGGACCTCCAGCGGCTCTCGGAGCGCACGCAGGCGCTGAACGCGGACGGCATGCACGAGGTGCTGCGCGGCGTCGGCGACATCACCCTCGAGGAGGCCGACGCCCGCTCCCACCGGGGCGCGTCGGCCAAGCGGATGCTCGACGCGCTCCAGGCCGAGCGGCGCGCCTCCGTCATGCGGATCGGGGGCGAGGAGCGCTACATCGCGAGCGAGGACGCGGGCCTCTACCGCGACGCGCTCGGGGCGGTCCCGCCGGGCGGCCTGCCCGCGACCTTCCTCGAGCCGGTCGAGGACGCGCTCGTCCGGCTCGTGCGCCGCTATGCCCGGACCCACGGGCCGTTCGAGACCTCGCAGCTGCGCGAGCGCTACGGCGTTGACCCCTCGTCCGCGCTCAGGGAGCTGGAGCGCGACGGGACACTCGTGCGCGGCGAGCTGCGCCCCGGCGGGAGCGAGCGCGAGTGGTGCGACGCCGAGGTGCTGCGGCGCCTGCGCCGCGCGTCGCTCGCGACCCTCCGCAAGGAGGTCGAGCCGGCCGAGCAGCGCGCGCTCGCCCGCTTCCTCCCCGCCTGGCAGGGCGTGGACGCCTCACCCCCGGGCGGCGCCGGCGTGGACCGGCTGCGCGAGGTGCTCGTCCCGCTCCAGGGCCTCGCGCTCACCGCGGAGGTCTGGGAGAAGGACGTGCTCCCCCGCCGCGTCGGGTCCTGGTCGCCCGCCTGGCTCGACCAGCTCTGCGCGAGCGGCGAGGTCGCCTGGATCGGCGCGGGCGCGCTCGGGCGCACGTCCGGCAAGGTCGTCCTCTACTTCCGCGAGGACGCCCGCTGGCTCGGGCCGCCGCCGCTCAAGGGCGAGCCGCCCTCCGACGCGGCGCACCAGGCGATCCGCGCCCAGCTCGAGTCCGGCGCGAGCTTCTTCACCGACCTGCTCGCCGCGATCCAGGTGGAGCCCGCCGTGCTGCAGGAGGCGCTCTGGGACCTCGTCTGGGCGGGCGAGGTCACAAACGACGCCTTCGCGCCGCTCCGCGCGCCGCGCCTCACGCTCGCCAAGCAGAGGGCCCCCGCGCCGCGGCGCTTCGCCGCTCGCCGCGGCGCCGCCTCCCCCCATCTCGCCGGGCGCTGGTCGCTGACCGCCCCGCTGTTCGCCGGTGCGCTCGCGCACGGGCCGCGCACGCGGGCCAAGGCGGAGATCATGCTCGAGCGCTACGGCATCGTCACCCGCGAGACCGTGCTCGCCGAGGGCATCCCCGGCGGCTTCTCGACCCTGTACGGCGAGCTGTCCAACCTGGAGACGCTCGGGACGGCCCGTCGCGGCTACTTCGTCGAGGGCCTGGGCGGCGCGCAGTTCGCGCTCGGCGCGGCCGTCGAGCGGCTGCGCTCCATGCGCTCCGACGAGGAGGGCCGCGCCCTCGTCCTGGCCGCCACCGATCCGGCCCAGCCCTACGGCGCGGCGCTCCCCTTCCCCAAGCGCGATGACATCGACGGCGGCCGCCGGCCCGCGCGGGTCGCGGGCGCGCACGTCGTGCTGCTCGACGGCGAGCCGGCCCTGTACGTCGAGAAGGGCGGCAAGGGGCTCGCCCCGCTGCGCGAGCCGCTCGACTCCCACGGCGAGCCGAGGCCCTGGCTGCGCGAGGCGCTCGAGGCGCTCGCCGACCACGTCCGGCGGGGGCGGCTGCGGCGCATCGCGCTCGAGCGCTTCGACGGCGAGCCGATCGTCGGCTCGCCGGTGGAGGCCCATCTGGTGGAGATCGGCTTCCGGCTGGGGCCGAGGAAGCTCACGCTCAGTGCCTGAGGGGGACACGATCCACGCCGCCGCCCGGCGGGTCGGGGCGGCGCTCGTCGGCGCAGGCCCCGTGGAGGTCGAGACGCCGCAGCGCCGCCACGCGCTCGACCGCTGGCCCGAGCGGCTCGCCGGCCGCGCCGTGCGCTCCGTGGACGCGCACGGCAAGCACCTCTTCCTGCGCTTCGAGGGCGACCTCACCCTCCATTCGCATCTGCGCATGGGCGGCCTCTGGTCGGTCTACGAGAAGGGCAGGCGCTGGCGGCGCTCGCCACGGCGGGCCTGGCTCGTCCTGCGGACGAAGGAGGCCGACGTCGTGCAGTTCGACGGGCCGGTCCTTGAGCTTCTGACCGACGCGCGCAGCCGCCTCACGGCCGCGCGGCTCGGCCCCGACGTGCTCGCGCCTGGGTTCGACCGCGCCGAGGCGCTCCGGCGCATGCGCGAGGATGACCCCACTCGGGGCCTGGGCGACGCCCTCCTCGACCAGCGGAGCGTGGCGGGGATCGGGAACATCTGGAAGTCCGAGTCGTGCTTCGGCGCGGCCCTCGACCCGTGGCGGCCGCTCGCGGAGGTCTCGGACGAGGAGATCCTCTCAGTGCTCGCGGTCGCGGCCGAGCGGATGGGCGAGTCACTCGAGCGCTACGGCGGCCACCCGCGGGACATCGCCGTCTACGAGCGCGCCGGGAGGCCGTGCCCCCGCTGCGGCACGCGGATCCGCGCCCGCGGGCAGGGCGACGACAACCGCACCACCTGGTGGTGCCCGGGGTGCCAGCGATGAGGCGCGTGGGCCACAAGGGCGCGGACCTGATCGCGCCGGGCAACACGGCCGAGAGCTTCGAGGCCGCACTGGCGGCGGGCGTGGACATGATCGAGTTCGACGTCGTGCGCCTCCGCGACCGCCGCCTCGTGCTCGCGCACGACTGGGAGGACGCGGCGGCGCGCGAGCCCCTCACGCTCGAGGAGGGCCTCGACCTGTTCGCCGGCGAGGCCTACGCCGGGGTCGAGCTGGACGTGGACCTGAAGCTGCCCGGCTTCGAGCGCGAGGTCATGGATGGGCTCGCCGAGCGCGGGCTCGTGGACCGCTCGCTCGTCTCGACCCAGTACGTCGAGAGCCTCGACCGCATCGGCGAGATCACCCCCGGCGCGCGGCGCGGCTGGTCGGTCCCGAAGGTGCGCCGCGACTACACGAAGGGCCCGCTCGCGCCGTTCGCCTACGGGGTCGCGCGGGTGATGCGCGCGCGCCTGCCGGCCCAGGCGCAGGCGATGCTCAGAGCGGGCCGCTGCGAGGCGGTCATGGCGCACTGGATCCTCGTCTCGCCGCGCCTCGTGGAGAGCGTGCGCGGGGCGGGCGGCGAGACCTACGTCTGGACGGTGGACAACCCGCGCCGGATCGCGGCGTTCGAGCGGATGGGCGTGGACGGCGTGATCACGAACGACCCGCGTCTCTTCGCCCCCGTCACCTGATCTCGCAGACCCCGGCGGTGTAGCCCGGCGGGTCGGCCCCGCGGGTGGACTCGAAGCCACCCTTCGTGTTGACCCGCGCCCGGCGGCGGATCCGCGTGTCGCGCCAGCGGAAGTCCACCACGCCGCGGACGATGAAGCGGCGGCCGTCCATAGGAGGGTCGAAGCGGAAGGTGTAGCCGGCCTCGCGGTGCCTGACCCGGGCGCTGCCGACGTGGATCCAGCGCGAGCGGGCGTTCCCCCCGACGGCGGACCAGCGGCTCGTCGCCTCGTCGAAGTAGAAGGCCCGGAAGCGCATGTACATGCGCTGCCTCGTGCCGTTCCCGGGCATGCGCGCGCGGACGCCCATGGCGTCCGGGTGGGCCGCGGTGTCGCAGACGTTGACGGTCGCCCAGAGGTCCCGCGGGCGCGGGGCGGAGGAGGCCTGGGGGGCCAGCACGGCGAGGCCGAGGAGGACGATCAGAAGGCGGCGCACGAAGGCACAGTATGAGAGCAGGCTGCGATCTTGTCCGCGCCGCGAAGGTGGCGGTTGCCACCCGTTCGGGCCTCGCTGTACCCTCGAGGGCGGTGCTCGGGAGACTCGCCATCGCCGCTGGAATCGCGCTCGCGCTGCCCGCGAACGCGCTCGCCATCGCCGGCGGCGCCACCGGCGGCGGCGGGGGCGGGTTCTCTGGAGGAGGCGGCTCGTTCGGCGGCGGCAGCGGCTCCTCGTGCACGGGCGACGACTGCGAGCTCGGGGTCGTGGGGCTGCTCGTGGTGGTCGCGATCATCGGCGGCATCATCGGGCTTGCGTACCTCGCGGCGGCGATCGCGAAGTACCGGCGCGCCCGGCGCGCCAAGGAGACCGAGGCGGCCGCGGGCGCGGCCAACCTCGACGACGGCTACTGGGATCCCGCCGGCCTTCGCGAGCGTGTCGAGGAGTGCTTCTTCCCGATCCAGCGCTCCTGGGAGGCCCGCGACGTCGAGTCGTCCCGGCCCTACGTCTCGGACGCCCTCTACGAGCGCCACCGGCTGCAGCTCGAGGGGCTCGAGCAGCAGGGCCGGCGCAACCGCATCCAAGGCCTCAAGCTCGACACGGTGGACCTCATCCGGATCCACAACGTCACCGACGACGGCGAGGACCGCTTCGTCGCCTACATCGAGTGCCGCGCCAGCGACTGGGTCGAGGAGGTCGCCACCGGCAAGATGGTCAACGGCGCCAAGACCGAATCCGCGTTCAAGCAGTTCTGGAGCTTCTCGCGCCACCCCGAGCACGGCTGGGTGCTGGACGAGATCCAGCAGGCGACCGAGGGCGGCTACCACCTGAAGGCCGCCCTCGTGAACCAGGACGAGGGGCCGCGCATCGACGAGCAGCCCGCGACGGCGACCCCCTGATGGGCTTCCTCGACCGCATGCTGGGCCGCTCCGAGGAGCGGGCCGACGACGTGGCGGGCCGGCTCGACGCGCTCGCCCAGCTCGATCCGAAGTGGTCCACCGAGTCGCTGCGGCGGCGGGTGCGCGACGTGTTCTTCGCCGTCCAGCGCTCCTGGATCGAGCGCGACCCGGAGATCGAGGCGCCCTTCATGACCGAGGCGCTGAACGACCGCCAGCGGCTTCGGATCGACGGGCTCGTCTCCCAGAACCGCGTCCACATGTTCGAGAACCCGCTGATCGAGGACCTCGACTTCGTGAGCTTCTCCGAGGACGGCGAGCCGCGGGTCACGACACTGCTCACGATCTCGCTCGTCGAGACGATCCTCGACGCGACGACCCGCGCCGTCGTGGCAGGCAGGCCCAACACGAAGATCATCAACACCGAGTACTGGACCTTCGTCCACCAGGACGGCAAGTGGCTGCTCGACGACGTGGAGCAGCCCGGCGAGGGGGCGCGCCACATGAAGGCGCCGCTCGTCGGGGGCGACTTCGCCGAGCTGTCCCCCGAGATGGTCCTGCGCGAGCGCTACGCCCGCGGCGAGATCGAGCTCGAGCAGTTCGAGGCCGAGCTCGAGCAGCTCCTGGGCAAGCCGGGCCCCACCTACTGACCGCGGCCGAAGCGCGCCCGCAGCTCCGAGCGGAAGCGGAGGCGCTGCTCCTCGCGGGCCGCCTCGCGGACCTCGTCGACCGGCCACTGCGGGTCGCGCCGGAGGCGCGCTCGGAAGTAGCCGAAGACGTACGCGAGCCCGACGATGCCGTAGGGGCGCTCACGCACTAGGCGCAGGCCGCGGGCAAGCACGGTCGAAGCCGGGTAGTTGACGATCCAGACGCACTCGCCGTGGCGGACCTTGCCGGCGACGTAGCCACCCACCGAGCCCGGCGGCTTCAGGTGCCGGGCGCGCAGGTCCCGCAGGCTGCGCGCGCTCCAGCCGCGCAGGCGCAGGGCGACCTCGTCGGCGGTGTCCCAGCCCAGGAGCTCCGGCATCCCGCCGATCTGGGCGAAGCAGTCGCGCCGGTAGAGCTTCACGGGGCCCGGGACGTGGTAGTCCGGCATCTCCTGGAGCACGAGCCCGCCGTCCTTCTCGTACTCGAGGTAGCAGCCGACGAGGCCGAGCCGCGGGTCCGCGCGCAGCTCGGCGAGCAGGCGCTCGAAGTGGGCCGGATCCAGCTCGATGTCTCCGTCGAGCTTGCCGATGTAGCCGAACTCCACCCCCTCCTCGCGCATCCGCCCGAGCGCCCAGTTGAAGGCGACGGCGTCGGCCGCGGCGCGCAGCCGGTCCGCGCCCGCGGGGATGCCCTGGTCGGGCGCCTGCAGGACGCGCAGGAACGGGATCTCGCTCTCGCGCTCCAGGAGCATCTCGTAGGTGCCGTCGTCGGAGCGGTCGTCCACGACGACCCAGTGATCCGGCGGGCGGGTCTGGGCGGCCATCGCGTCGAGCACGCGCGCGAGATGCGCCGCCTCGTTGCGGACCGGGCTGATGACGAGGACGGCGTCGCTCACGGGCGCTTGACGGCGACGGCCGCGATCGACAGCCAGGGCCAGCGCACCAGCCGGGTGAGGGGCCGGTCGAGCGGCTGGAGCAGCCGCAGCGGCATCGTGGCGAACCACGCGAGCTGGTAGTTGACGCGCGCCAGGACGCGCATCGCGTTCGTGATCATCTGCGAGACCACGCCCGAGACGTAGCCGACCTCCTCCAGCTCGAGGCCGGCGGCCCGGACGATCTCCTCGATCCGCTCGCGGCTGTAGCCGTAGCGGACGTGTCGACCGTCCTCCGTGTCCACGACGACCTCGCCGAAGAGCCGCCGGTGCCCCTCGTGGGGCGCGCTCAGGAGCAGCCTGCCGCCCGGCTCCAGCAGGCGGCCGAGCCCGGCCACGAGCCGCTCGTCCTCGATCAGGTGCTCGATCACCTCCAGGCAGAGGATCTGGTCGTAGCTCCTGAGCCCGGCGCCGTCCAGCTCGCGCAGGTCGAGCTCGCGCAGGTCGAGATCATCGACGCCGGAGAGCCGCGCCCGCTCGCGCGCCACGGCGTTCAGCTTCTCGTCGTAGGAGAGGCCGGTGACGCGGTTGCCGTTGACCGCGGCGTAGATCGAGAACGGGCCCGAGCCCGAGCCCACGTCGAGGGTGCGGACCGGCCCCGTGCGCATGCGGCGGCTCGCCCAGCGCCAGCGATCGAACATCGTCGGATCGCCATGCAGGAGCGTCGCGCGCCATCCGAACAGGCGCACGAAGACGTTCTTCAGGTCGCTCTTCCGCAGCGCCACCGTGCGCGAGGGTAACGTCCGGACCGCGTGGCGGACCTCGCGATCATCGTCGTGTCGATCCCCGACGAGCCCGACTGGCTGCCTCCGTGCCTCGAAAGCGTGGCCGTGGCGGCCCGTGGAATCGAGGCGGAGGTGGTCGTCGTGGACAACGGCGAGACCGGCTCCGCGGCGGCGCTCGTCGAGCGCGACTACCCCTGGGCGACGGCGGTCCGCTGCGAGAACCGCGGCTTCGGGCACGCCAACAACCGCGGGCTCGAGCGCACGAGCGCGCCCGACGTGCTCTTCCTCAACCCCGACACCGAGGTCCGCGAGGGCGACTTCGGCGCCCTGCTCGCCGCGCGCGACCCCGATGTCGGCGTCGCCGGGGTCCGCCAGGTGCTCCCCGACGGGAGCGTCTATCCCACCTCGCGCCGCTTCCCGGGCCCCGGCCGCGTGCTGCTCCCTGAGCGCACCCCGCTCCTCGGGCCGCTGCTGGGCGAGCGCGAGTTGCGGATGGAGCGCTACGACGACGAGTTCGACTGCGACTGGGTGATCGGCTCGTTCATGCTCTGCCGGCGCGCCGCGATCGGCGACGGGTTCGACGAGCGCTTCTTCCTCTACTCGGAGGAGACCGACCTGTGCCTGCGCGCCCGGCTGGCGGGCTACCGGGTCACGCACCTGCCCGTGATGACGATCGTCCACCACCTCCACGCCGGCCAGGCGCTGGCGCCGCGGATGGAGGCGCAGCAGGCCTGGGCGCGGGTCCAGTACGGCCGCAAGCACTTCGGCCCGGCGCGCCGCGCGGCCTTCGAAGCGGCCCTGCGCCTGCGCTACCGGCTGCGCCGCGGGGAGCGCGCCCGGCTGGTGCTCGACACGGTCTCCGGGCGCCGCGAGCCCCCGTTCGCCCACCTGCAGGTGTGATGAGACGGCGGCTCGCCCGTATGAGGGGCGTGACCGCAGAGGCGATCAGCGCGCCGGCCGAGCAGGCGGGCGAGACCTTCGAGGAGCTCTACCGGCGGAGCTTCCGCCGCGTGTACGCCTACACGGCCTCGATGCTCCGCGACCGCGCCGCCGCCGAGGAGGTCACCGCCGAGGCGTTCGAGCGCGCGTGGCGCAAGCGCCGCTCCTACCGTCCCGGGCGCGGGAGCGCGGAGGCGTGGGTGGTCGGGATCGCGCGGAACGCCGCGCTCGACGAGCTCCGCCGACGGAAGCGCCGCGGCGAGCTGGCCGACGACACGCCGGACATCTGGTCCGAGCCCCCCGAGGAGGCGGCAGAGCTCGCGCTCAGGCGCCGCTCGCTGCGCGCCGCGCTCGGCACGCTCGACGCGCGCGAGCGGGAGATCGTCGCCCTGAAGTTCTCGGCCGGGCTCTCGAATTCCGAGATCGCGGGCGTGCTGGGCCTGTCGGAGTCGAACGCCGGGACGAAGCTGCACCGGGTCATGGAGAAGCTGAGGAGGGCATGCGATGACGACGCCTGAGACGACCGTTGAGGCCATCGACGAGGCGCTGGCCAGCGGGTCCGCCGGCGCGGAGGACGGAGAGCTGCGGCGGCTCCAGGAGCTCGCGCTGCTCCTGCGCGACGACGCGCCCGATCCCGAGCCGGGCTACGCGCAGCGGATGGCGGCCCGGCGGTTCGCCGCGGCGCCCCGGCGGCGGCTCGCGCTGCCGGTCCCCGGCGGCCGGCTTCCCGCGCTCGGCATCGCGGCGTCCGCCCTCGTGGCGCTCGCGGTGACGATCGGGGTGCTGCGCGCGGGCGACGGCGACGTCCCCGGCGACGGGGCCACGGTGGGCGGCTCGGCCGGTTTGGCCGAGGACCACGCCGCGCCGCCCGCCGACGCGGAGGGCCTCGCGACGGAGCCGTCCCCCGGCGGCGGGATCGCCCCTGGCGCCGCGGTGCGCCGGATCGAGCGCTCCGCCCAGCTCACGCTCGCCGCGCCGCCCGACGAGGTCGCGGAGACCTCCGACGCGATCCTGGCGGTCGCCGACCGCCACCGGGGGTTCGTGCTGAGCTCCGAGACGAGCGCCGGCGAGGACCCCGGCGGGCGCTTCGAGCTGCGCATCCCGGAGACGCGCCTGCGCGCAGCGCTGGCCGACCTGTCCGGGCTCGCGACGGTGGTCGAGCGCTCGGAGCAGGGCCGCGACGTGACCCGCCCATACGACGACGCGCGCGACCGGCTCGACGAGGCGCGCTCCGACCGGCGTGGCCTGCTGCGCCGCCTCGAGCGCGCGGACGCCGACCGTGAGCGCACGGCGATCCGCCGCAGGCTGCGGCTCGTCTCCGCCGAGATCCGGGCGCTCAGCACGCAGTTCCGCGACCTGCGCGAGCGGGTGGACTTCGCCGTCGTCTCGGTGACGCTGACCGGTGACGGCGAGGAGGGCGGCGCGACCGGAGCGGGACCCGCGCGCGACGCCCTCGATGACGCGGTCGCCTCGCTGGAGGGGTCGCTAGCCCTCATGCTGCGGGCCGTCGGCGTGCTGCTCGGGCCCGCCGTGCTCACCGGCGCGGCGCTCATCGCGGCGCGCGCGCTCAGGCGCCGCCGCCGCGAAGCGGCCCTCTCCTAGCCCCCCGCCCGCGCGAACGTCCCGCGTCAATGCCTATAGGGGGTGCTGAGGGACGTTCGCGGCGTTGGGTGGGGCGCTCAGCGGTACTCGGGCGCGCGGGGCGGGCGAAAGCCCGCGTCGCGCACCGCCGCCTCGATCTCGTCCGAATGCCCCGCGCCGCGTGTGCCCAGCACGAGTTGCACGGCCGTCTCGCGGACGTGCAGGTCGAGACCCTCGCGCAGGTGCTCCACGCCCAGCACGTTCCCCCCGCGCTCGGCCACGAGGCCCAGAAGCCCGGCGAGCGCGCCCGGGCGGTCGGGGACGACCGCCGACATGACGACGCGCCTGCCGGCCGCCGTCTCGCCGAGGCGGATGCATTCGGCGAGCAGCCCCGCGTCGACGTTGCCGCCCGAGAGCACCGCGCACGCCGTCCCCTCGACGCCCACC
>DATMJO010000117.1:0-5749 GCA_035553855.1 Thermoleophilaceae bacterium
CCGGGGCCCTCGAGGGAGAGCGTGTCCGCGCTGCATCTCCCAGTCACCTGCGACTGTCCTCCCGCACCGCCGCCACGAGCCGTCTCGACGGTCGAGTCCCCGGCCCCAACCCGGTTCTGACTCGTGCGGAATTCGCCGGGCGTTCGCTCCCGACCTCGGACGCCGTCCATCAGCCTCCGGTGCATCTCACGGATGAGTCGGACGCCGAGAGGCAGCCGCTCGATCTGGGCCAGCCCCCATTCGAGTGCCTCGATGTAGTTGAGGACTTCCTCGACGTCGGCATTCGGCGTCTCGCCGGTCGCCTCGATCTCGAGGACGTCGAACAGCGAGGCCTGCGTGCCCTCGATGCGGGTCGAGGAGAGTGCCTCACGCAGGAGGTATGGACGGATCAGGAGGTAGGGGTTCGGGACGAGCTGGCCGACCCCGGACAGCGTGCCGAGCGCCGCCTCGGCGTCTGCCAGGAGGCGGATCGTGCCGGCGGGTAGCTCGATCGAACGCGGGATCGGGGCTGGGAAGTACGCCACGTAGCCGTGCCGACCGACCGTGCGCCGCGCCGCGCCGAAGGACGTCGATGAGTAGCGCTCGAGGTCCACGCACCCACCCCTATCGTCCATTAAGGATATCGGCAACTGCTTTAGAGACGGCCGTCGAACGTTCAACCCGCTTCAGGGTCGCCGGTGGGGCCCCCGCGTCAGAAGCGGCGGCTTCGGCGCGACCCTATTGACGTGACCACGGTTTCGATGGCAGCTTCGGGGGCGTTCGTACACGTGATGGAGACGACGATCATCAACCGGGCGAGGGACGGGCGGTGAGCGAGATCAGGATTCCCGTCGAGGACGGCAGCGTCATGCACTACATGGCGGTGCACGGGACCGATTCGCTACCGGCCGGCGTGGGCTGGATGTTCGTCCATGAGAAGTCCAGGCGGCCCGTCACGCCGCCGCTCTGGCTGACACCGACCGAGATCGTCGACGATCTGAAGGCGATGCAGGTCGACCCGAATCCTGGCCTCGCCCTGCTCGTGCTCGAGACCGAGCAGATGGTGAAGGTGCTCACCGAGCGGGCAAAGGTGGCCGAGTCCGACCAGCGGCCGGCGATCGAGGGGCGCCTCGCGGAACTCCGCAGGGAACTCGCCTCCCTTCGCGCGCTGGTGTAGCCCCGAGCGGGGGATCGTCGTGCTCGAGGTCAAGGGCGGCGGCCTCGACTGCCGGCACGGGGGGTGCCGACCGTTCCCAACGCCCAACCCGGACGGTCAGGCTCCATAGGGTCTAGCGACAGCCGGTCCCCGGGGGGCCGCTGGCGGGGCGAGTCGTGAAGCTCCAGCGGTGCTCGCGCTCGAGCGGCGCGCCGGTCCGGTCGCGCAGGCCGGTCGTCAGCACCGCGGTGTAGCGGGCGCACGGCTCGAGGTTGGTCGCCGGGTAGAAGAGGAGCGTGTGGGTGCCCTGATCGGCGCCGTACGGGCCGGCCTTCGGGAAGCTCGGCAGCGGCGGGACGTCGGTTCCGTCGGCGGCGAGCAGCCGGAACGTCCCCGGCCCGACCGACGCGGAGTCGACCGCGTTCGACAGCACCGCGAGTACGCGCTGCTCGCCGCCGCCCGAGTGGGGCCCGGGCGAGGTCCGCGGCGGCTGCCAGACGTGCGGGACGCCGCGCGCGTTCGGCTTCGGATGGACGGCGACCGGCCGCGGCGCCGGATGGGCCGGCTCGGTCAGCTTGTGCCAGAGCGCCTCGTAGTGGCCGGCGATCGCGCGTGCCGTGTACTCGACCCCGCCGGGCTCGGTGACGAAGTGCTCAGTCGACCACGGCATGTCGGCACGCACGCGCGGCGCCTCGATCGGCGCGACCGCGCGCTCGGCGGCCATCGCGCCGCTCGACACAGCGTGCCCGGCGAGCACGTGCTCGGGTGTCACCGCGAGGCCCATGCGCTCGTAGACCGAGACGAGGTCGGTGACCGGCGGCGGAGCGGTGTTCGGTGACAGCCAGCGCGCGTGGTAGAAGATCGCGACCTCGTCCATGGCGTACTCGATGCTCGAGCTCGCCTCGTCGAGCGGGTTCCCGTCGAGCGCGTGGCCGGGCCGGCCCTCGGCGAAGAAATTGAGCGCGGCGTCCTCGCCGTGGTCGGTGACGCGCGGCTCGAACAGCCAGTCCCAGACCTCGTCGCCCATCCCGTGCGCCGCCGCGCCCATCAGGTGCGCGACGAGGTGCGCGCACGGTCCCGCCGGCAGCGACAGGTCGCCGCAGTCCTTCGCGCGCACGTGCGCGACGTAGGCGTCGACGAACGGCTCCCAGTGCGACGCCTCGCCGAAATCGTCGCTCGGGCGCGGCTCGAGGCCGCGGACGGGGATCGCCCCGTTCTCGACCCAGTAGCCGGTGTCGGGGTAGCCCGCGCCGCCGAGGACATGTAAGCGCTGCGCGGAGAGCAGCGTCCGCAGCGGTCCGTCCGGGAGATGGGCGATCGCGCGCTCGGCCATGAACGCGTGCGTCGTCTCACCCGCCGCCGACGCCGCCGGCGCGCCGGCGAGCGCTGCCGCGGCGACCGCGGCGGCGACTGCCGTGGCTCGGCGTGCGCGGCCCATCTTTCGACTCAACGTTCCGGCGCGCCAGGTCTTGCGATCACCAGATGGAGCGTGCTGGAGTCGCCGCGCCGTCCCGGCCGGGGCTGCTGCTGTTTTCGGGCATCGCCTAGCGGCGCACGTTTTCGCAGTTGGCCGCGACCTCGTCTTCCGGGTCGGCATCGACGTTGTCGGTCCCCTCGCCGCAGTCGATCTGCTCTGGGACGCCGTCGCGGGCCTCGATGTTGTCGTCGCCCTCGCCACCGTCGAAGCCGTCTTGGCCGCCGTCGTCGCTGAGGGTATCGTTGCCCGGGCCGCCCTGGATGAAGTCGTTGTCTCCGGGGCCGCCGTTGACGGTGTCGTCCCCGGCCTTGCCGTCGACCGAGTCCGCCCCGGGGCCGCCGTTCAGACGGTCGTTGGCGGGGCCGCCGTCGAGTGTGTCGTCGCCCGCGCCGCCCGCGAAGGTGTTCGCCCCGGCGCTGTCGGTCAGGTGGTCGTTGCCGGCGTCTCCGCCGAGGTTGTCCCGACCCCGACCGCCCTGCACATCGTCGTTGCCGGTTCCGCCGCGGATCGAGTCGTTGCCGACTCCTCCCTGAAGGTTGTCGTTGCCTCCGCGCCCGCTGATCCGGTCGTCACCGCCGCGGCCGAGGATGCGGTCGGCGCGCGCCGTGCCGGTCAGGCGGTCGTCGCGGGATGTGCCGGTGACGGTGGCGGCGATCGCGAGCGCAGCCGTGACCAGGAAAGCACCCAGCGTCGCGATCGTCAGGATAAGGCGGGGGGAGCGCATCGGAGTCCTCCGGGTCGGGGCGAGGCGCCAAGCCTTGCCGGGGCCGCCGCGCAGGTCAAGCCTTGTCGACCGCATTGCCGGCCTTGTCCTTCACGGTCCCGGCGGCGGGGCTCGACTCATTCGCCCGAATGCCGCTGGCAAAGCACCTCCCGCGCCCCTAGGCTCGCGCGATGGCGCGCATGTACCCCCGCTCGCTCCTCGAGGACGAGCTGAAGAGCAGGGCGGAGGGCAAGGTGTTCCGAGCGCTCCGCGACCAGCTCCCCGACGACTGGGAGGTCTTTCACTCGGCGAGCCTGATCGTGCGCGATCCGGGCAAGGGGCCCGCGACGACGAGAGCGACTTCGTCCTCTGCCATCCCGAGCGCGGGATCGTCTCGCTCGAGGTCAAGGGCGGGCCGATCGAATGCCGGCATGGCGAGTGGCGGCGCCAGGGCGAGCGGATCAAGGACCCCTTCACCCAGGCGCTCGACCACCGCTACGCGCTCGGCCGGAAGATCGAGGAGGTCGACGGCTGGCGCCACCACGAGCTCTTCCTCGTGCACGCCGTCGCCTTCCCGGAGATCACGGTCGACCAGCTCGCGCTCGCGCCGGATGCCGATCGCGCCCTGATCCTGAGGTTGCATCGGGTCCGACAACCCGGCGAGCTTGATCCGCTGACATTCGGCGACGAGCTTGAAGTCGGCGGCGACGGCGTCGAGCGGCCGGGCCCGGGCCTGGGCGATCGTGAGCTTGTCTTCGGCGTCGCGACCGAGAACGCGCTGGCCGAGAACGCCCTCGGCCGTCTTGTAGGTGAGCTCGATCGCGTCGGGCCCGTGCGGTCGGACGGCGATGACCGAGACGCGCTGGCCGGGGATAACGCCCGCGAGATGCAGGCCGGGCTGAAGATCTTCGAGTTTCGACACGGGCTGCTTCGTGGTCGACCGTATCGGCTTCCGTCTGACAGCCGCCGCAGAAGGCCCTCCGGTTGCAGCCCTACTCAGAAGACTCGGGATACCGGGCACAGCTCCAGAACGCGTTGCCGGCATTTCGCCCGCGGCGGGCGATCTTTTGCACCATGGGGCTGCCGCAGCCCGAGGAAGGGCAAATGGGGGCTTCGTCTAGGCGTGAGGAGTCCGGCACGGTGGGACGAGTCGACGCCGGACGAGCCTAACTTCGGTTGACAGACGATGTGGCGGGTTCTGACCTGCTGCCTACTTCCGAGCAGGAGTCAGTTATAACCCGCTGCCGCGCGCTGGATCCGGTCGATGTGGTCGCGGAGGATCGGAGCGGCGGACTCGATGAGCTCGGACGGATCGCGTGTGAACTTGAGCGACCAGTACTCCTTCGCTTGCTGTCCCCCGTTTAGATTCGCCAGTTGCGCCGCCGTCTCGTCGAACAGCTTCTGATCGAAGGGACCGCGGGGGTGGGTATATGCCCACACCTGGGTGGTGTCGATGCCAACCAGGACATACCGCCCAGGGTCAGATCGGAACCGGATCCCGTATCTGACCCACTGGGGCGTCGCGGATGTGGCCTCAAGGGTCTCAATCAACCGAGCCGTTGGCTCACGCTGGTGGGGGGGGAGCTGCTCGAGCAGCGAATCAAGTGACATCGGATCGCCAAGCAGACCCGCCCCGGATTGGGAGCTCGCGGATGCCGGTGGCCCTGCGACGACCCTGGGTACGAAGATCTCCGTGCCGTCGGCCTCAAAATAGCTGTACTCGATGCCGAACAGGCGCTGACCGCGGTGTCCGAGGTAGTCGACCACCCGCTGAACGCCATCGGGAATCCTGGGCGCGGCCACTGCCAGTACGAAGTCGCCGGTTCTGAGGCTCGTCTCGAGGCCGGCGAGCACCCGGCTGATTGCGTCTGACCGGTCGCCTGTCTCGTCAGGTAGGGCCAACTCGTCCTCTATTACCGTGGCGAGGTCGCGCTCATCATTTGGAAGGCTCAGCGCTTTGCTTTCGAACTCCGCGACGCTCAGGCCCCAGATCGATGCGGCATAGTCGAGCACCTGTGCGATGACCCGCCGCGTATCGGGGTTGTCCGCCTTCTTGACTTCGACGATGCAGACAGTTCCGGATGAGTCGAGTAGCACGAGATCTGAGCGGCCCCCCTCGAGGCGAGACTCGATGCCGATGGCCGCGGTGCGCCCCAGGCCAAGGTCTGTGGTCGGAACGAGCTCAGGGTGTCGGGCTAGCGCTTCGTGCAGCTGCGCTTCGGTTGGAATGGCGCCCTCCGGTACTAGAGACGTTTCTCCGCCCGGATTCCGGATCAAGATGTTTCGAGTCATCAGGATGGATCTTCTTCCACGGGCGGCGGCGAGTTCAACCGCGTCGCACGTCGGCCGGAGCGGCTTTGGCTCTCAACCTTGTTGATCGCGCTCCCGCACATCAATCAACCCCGCCTGCGCCCCCGCCCCCTCAAACCGCAGC
>DATMJO010000118.1:0-31374 GCA_035553855.1 Thermoleophilaceae bacterium
GCTCTGGGGCATCGGCGGTACCCCGGAGGGGGTCATCTCCGCCGCCGCGATCAAGTGCGTCGGCGGGCAGCTGCTCGGCCGGCTCTGGCCCCGCGACGACTCCGAGCGCCAGGCGGCGATCGACGGCGGCTACGACCTCGACGAGATCCTCGACGTGGATCGCCTCGTGTCCGGCGAGGACGTCTTCTTCGCCGCGACCGGCGTGACCGACGGCGACGTGCTGCGCGGCGCGCACTACGACGCGCAGGGCGCCACGACCGAATCGCTCGTCACCCGCTCGCGCTCCGGCACCGTCCGCCGGATCGCGGCTCGGCACGACCGGGCAAAGCTCCGCGAGATCACTCGCGGCCGCGTGGGCTGACCGCCTCCGCCGGCGGCGCGCGCAGCGAGCCGACGGCCGAGGGCGCGAGATCGAGGCGTCCCAGCGAGCGCAGGAACGCGTTCGTGACGATCACGTGGAGGCGCAGCTGGGTCCCCGAGTAGATGACGCGCCCGATCCTCGCCCACCAGCCCCAGCCGGCCAGCATCGGATAGAAGTTCGTCACCTCGGCGGTCACCTTGAGCGTGACCTCCTCGGCGCCGTCGTCGTCCCGTCCCTGCCGCTCGACCGCTATGCGCAGGTGCCCGCTCCCGCGCCCGGAGGGTGCCACGAGCAGACCGCGCTCGATCCTCCAGGTGACCGCGCCGCCGTCCCGGCCGAGTTCGTACTCGGGCACACGGAAGCGCAGCAGCGTGAAGGGACGGCGGAGCAGCACCACCTCGCGGCCGGTCTCCGTGTAGAGGACCTTCAGCAGCCCGCGCGAGACGCGCGTGAGGAAGCGCCAGTAGGTGCGGGCCAGGCGCTCGAGGTACTCGGGGCTCCACACGCGCTCGAGCTCGCGGCGGGGGAGCGTCACGAGCGCAGACTGGCGGCTGGTGACGGTCTCGCCCGCCCGGTGCTCGGCGACGGGCTCCTCCACGAGGCGCACCCTCGCGGGAAGCTGCACGCGCTTGACGACGAGACGTCTGGGATCCCGGCGGCGCATCGGCGGAAAGCTAATCGAACAACTCGATCTCGACCCGCTCGCCCGCGGCCGCCTCGCCGTCGCCGGCGGGGACGAGCGCGAGCGCCCGCGCGCCCAGCATCGACGTCAGGACATGGGAGCCCTGGGTCTTCGTGGGTCGCACGTGCCAGCCGTCCGGCTCCGCGCTGAGTGAGCAGCGGACGGCCTGCTCGCGCTCCGGGTTGCGCCGCACCGGTGTGTCGAGCCTCGCCCGGGTGCGGGTCGCGTACGGGTCGGCGCCGAGCAGCGCCATGATGGCCGGGCGGGCGAAGAGCTGGAAGGTGACCATCGCCGACACGGGGTTGCCCGGCAGGCCGAACACGAGGCCCCCGCCCGGGGCGACACCGAACCAGGTCGGCTTCCCCGGCTTGAGCGCAACGCGCCAGAAACGTTCTTCGACGCCCAGCGACTCGAGCGCGCCCTTGACGTGGTCGTGCCGGCCCACCGAGACCCCGCCCGTCACGCACGCCACGTCGGAGCGCGCCAGAACGCGCGCGAGCGCCTCGCGCGTCTCCTGCGGGTCGTCGGCGATCCGCTCCCTGCAGACGACCTCGGCCCCGGCCCGAGTGGACTGCGCGGCGATGGCATAGGGGTTCGAGTCCCTGATCTGTCCGGGTCCGAGCGGCCTGCCGGGGGAGATCAGCTCGTCGCCCGTCGCCAGCACGGCCACCCGCGGCCGCAGCGCGCATGGCGCCGCCGGCCGGCCCACGGCGGCAAGCACGGCGAGTTCGGCCGGCCCCAGCTCCATCCCGCGCCGCAGGACGACCTCCCCGCGGTGCACGTCCTCGCCCGCCCGGCGGATGTTGCGGCCGGCCTCCCACGCGGGCACCCGCACGCGGCCGTCCCGCTCGTCCGTCCGCTCCTGGGGGATCACGCTGTCGGCGCCCTCCGGGACGACGGCCCCGGTCGAGATGCGCATCGCCTCGGTGGGCGCGAGGGCGCGCGGGGCGGGGTGTCCGGCCCGCGACTCGGCCACCACGGGCAACTCCCGCTCGGGCCCCGCGACGAGGGCGTACCCGTCCATCGCCGACGCGTCGAAGGGCGGCAGGTCGATGTCGGAGGCGACATCGGCGGCGATCACCCTGCCCAGCGCATCGTCGAGGGCCACCTCCTCGGCTCCGATGGGGGCGCACTCGGCGAGAACCAGGGCGCGCGCCCCCGCGATGTCCAAGAGCTCGCCCGTCACGGCACGATCATCCCAGCCCTGGCTAGGATCCGCGCGTGTCGCTCTACGGCCGCATCTGGGCGCGGATCTACGACCGTGAGATCGAGGCCACCGAGCGCGCCGGACTGGGGGAGATGACGCGCGAAGCGCTGTCCGCCGCGACCGGCCGCGTCCTCGAGATCGGCGCGGGCAGCGGGCGCAACCTCAAGCACTACCCGGACACGGTGGACGAGCTGGTCCTTTCCGAGCCCGACCCCGACATGGCCCGGCTGCTGGAGCCGAGGGTGGCCTCGCGGCAGGGGACGAGCGTGGTGATCGCGCCGGGCGAGGCGCTGCCGTTCGAGGACGAGAGCTTCGACACCGTCGTGTGCGCGCTCGTGCTCTGCACCGTCCCGGACCTCCCGGGAACGCTGGCGGAGGCCCGCCGCGTGCTCCGTCCCGGCGGCCTCCTCCTCTTCATCGAGCACGTCCGCTCCGACAGCGAGCGCCTGTCGCGCTGGCAGGACCGTCTCGCGCCCGCCTGGAAGGCGATCAACCGCGGCTGCCACTGCAACCGCGAGACGCTCGCCGCGATCGAGGCCGCGGGCTACGAGGTCGAGCGCGCCGAGCGGCGCCGGATGCCGCGGCAGCCGCCGCTCGTCAAGCCGATGGTCCTGGGAGCCGCCCGGCGCGGCTGATCAGATCGGGCGCAGCGGGGTCACGGGCGCGGGCGGCCCGGGCTCGTCGCCGGCGGCCCGGTCGCGCTCCTCGGCGAGCGCCTGCCACAGATCGCCGGCGCGGGGGCACTGCGGCTCCGGTGCCGCGGCGCGGCGCCGTGCTGCCGCCAGGAGATCGGGATCGTCGGGATGGACCGCGACCCCCACCTCGGGCAGCGGGCAGCGGCCACCCAAGAGCTCCCACGCGCCCGCTCTGATGCCGTGCGCCGCGACGCGCGCGTCGCGCGCGCTCGCCGCATCGAGCAGGACGGTCGTCGCCCCGCCCCCGGCCGGGAACGCCGGCTCGCCGGGCCGTGTGACGAAGGCGAGGGCCTGCGCCCAGGCCCGGGCCGGGGGGCCGTCGCCCGAGGGAGGGTCGAAGATCGCGATGGAGAACGGCGCGCCCGCCTCGCGGCGGGTCTCGATGGCGGCGAGCAGCGGCTCGGGCGTCGCGGGCGGCCGAGCCGCCGGAGCGGCGTCCGGCTCGTCCGCCGCCTGCGATCGCGCCGCCTCGAGGAGCAGGTCGAGCTCCTGCATGCGCTCCCCGAAGGGCCTGCCGGCGAGCTCGGAGAGCGACGAGCGCTCGACGACGAGCCCGAGCCAGCGGCGGAGCAGGGGCTCGCGGTTCTCGGCGAGCCAGGCGGCGAGCTCGCCGTCTCGTGAGTCGACGGCCATCCGCTCCCGGTTTCGCCCTACGTGCGAGGTTTCCTGCGGTCGAGCGGCGTGCTGCCGCCGACCGCGTCTCTAATGTGGCGCTCTCCCCATTCTTCCCCACGTGTCTGAGTCCCGGGTCCGCCGCCTGCCAGCAGCACTCGACGCGCCGTTGGCGCGTGTCAGAGCCGCGCGCGAGGATCTGACGAAGGCCTGGATCGTGCGGCTGCTCGAGCGGGCGAGCCTCGACGAGATCGAGCGGCTCCCGACCGAGCGCATCGCACGCGAGCTGCCGGCGCTGGTCTCCGAGCTGGCCGGTGCGGTGGCAACGCCGGAGGCGACGGGCGACGGCGCCCTCGCGCGCGAGCGCGCCGCGCGAATCGCGCGGCTGCGGGGTGGCGACGAGGTCTCCCCGTCGGGACTGGCGCGGGACATCGGCGCCTTGCAGGGTGTGCTCGTCGCGGCCTTTCGGGCCGAGCTGGGGGAGGCCGATTCCCACCTGTTCGCCGAGGCCGTCGAGCGGCTCGCGACCGTCTTCGCGGAGATCCAGGCGGGGGCCGTGGGGGAACTGGCGGGGGAGCGCGAGCGCCGGCTCGAGCACCTCGCGAACACGGACGAGCTGACCGGCCTCTTCAACGTGCGCTGGATGCGCGCCGAGCTTGTCCGCCTCGTCGAGACCCAGCGCCGCTACGCGCAGCCGTTCGCGCTGCTGGTCCTGGACATCGACGGGCTGAAGCGGATCAACGACTCGCGCGGCCACTCCTCGGGTGATCGCGCGCTCGTCGCGGTAGCGTCCGCCACCCGCGGCGCGATCCGGGCGGTGGACTCGGCCGCACGCATCGGCGGCGACGAGTTCTGCGTGCTCGCCCCCCACCAGGACGTGGCGAGCGCGGTGGTGGTGGCCGAGCGGATAGCGCGGGCGGTCGCCGAGGCGGCTGCGGCGGAGGCGCTTCCCGTCGGCGTGTCGATCGGCGTGGTGGGCTGCCCGGCGCACGCGGACTCGCCCGAGGCCCTGCTCGAGTTGGCCGACGAGGCCATGTACCGCGCGAAGGCGGGCGGGCAGGCCGTCGCCGCGGCCCCACCGGGGGGCCAGGCGCCGCCTACTCGATCAGCCCGTTCCTGATCCCTATTGCGACGGCCTGCGTGCGGGTATCCGCGTCGAGCTTCGCGAGGATGCGCTTGGTGTGCGTGCGCACCGTCTCGGTCGAGAGCCCGAGCTTGCGCGCCACGGCGTCGGTCTGCATGCCGTCGGCCAGCATCTGGAGGATCTCCCGCTGCCTGGCGGTGAGCGTGCGGTCACCCTCCTCGAGGACGATCGCCGAGGACAGGGCCGGGTCCACGTAGAACTCGTCGCGGAGAGCCGCCTGGATCGCCCGCACGAGGTCCTCCGGCGGGGAGTCCTTGCGGACATAGCCCTTGACACCGGCCTTGAGGGCCTCGGCGAGCATGCGCGCCCCGCCGTCCGAGGTGAACACGACCACGGCGGCGCCGCGCTCGTGCAGCGCCGCGATCAGCGGCTCGAGGTCCGGGCTGACGCGGCGCGGGTCGATCACGACGACATCCGGGTTGCCGGGGCCGGCCGCTTCGAGGGCACCGTCCGTGGTCGAGACGTCCACGACCTCGACACCTGGGAACTCTTGCTCGAGGAGCGCCTTGACTCCCTGTCTCACCACAGGGTGTTCGTCAACGATCAGACAATGAAACGTGTCCAGGGCCGGTGCCACCCAGCCCGGAAGAGTACCCTAGGCAGGGGACCGGGGTCCAGGCCTATGGGTCATCGACCTGCGTGAAGGGGCGCCACGGCAACGGGTTCGGTCTGCGTCAACCCGAGGCGATGGGCGGTGGCGCCGGTGAGGTCGTAGTGAACGCCACGCACGAATGGGCCGCGGTCGATCACCCGCACGACTACTCGCCGTCGCCCCTTCATGAAGGCGACGCGGGTTCCGCAGGGAAGGCGCCGGTGTGCGACGCCCTGCGTGCGGGTCGTGAGGCGCCGGCCACATGCGGTGCGGCGCCCGTAGAAGCCGGGGCCGTACCAGCTGGCGACGGCGGGGCGATAGGCGATCACCGCGCGCGGGATCGAGGACCGCGCGGCGCTCGCGCCGCGGGCCTCTCCCTCGGTCGCCGCGATGGCCCGGACCACGAAGCGCCCGGCGCGGACCGGTGACCAGGTGGCGAGGAAGGACCCGTCGCCGCCGGCCTCGGTGGCCGTCACGGGAAGCCACAGCCCCGAGGCGGCGTCCAGCACGTCGATGCGGATCGTCCGCCCGGCCGCCTGCGGCGACACGCCCTTGACGCGGAGCGTGCCGCCGACCATCACCGCGCGGCGGGCGCTTATCGCGAAGCCGGGATCCACCGGGGCGGCGCCCTCGTGCTGGTCGGGCGTGGAGGCGCCGCCGGACTGGGCGGCGGCGGAAGGCGCCATGCAAAGCGCGGCCAGGAACGCCGCGGCGAGCGCGAGCGCGTGAAGACGGATGTCGATACGCCTGGGTCTCATGCGATTGCGCCTACGAGGTGAGCTGACGGGCTCGCGGCCTGGGTCGGTCGCTACAGCCGCGGCGATGCGGCCGATTCGCCCCCTCCGGCCGGACGTCGTCCGGGCCGGAAACGGTTCCCCCGCTCGCGGGATTCGCATTCCCGCGATTCGGCGAGCCGGAAGATTAGCGCTTGATCGCCGGGACGACCTGCGAGAGGCCCCGCCCCGTGTCGTGCATCTCGAAGCGCATGGCGTTGATGGTGGCGCCGCCGAGGATCACGATCGCGATGACGTAGAACCAGATCAGCACGAGCACCACGAAGACCGCCGTCGTCCCGAACCGCGCGATCGTGGAGATCTGCGAGATGTAGGCCGGGAACGAGTAGTCCACGGCGGCGATGGCGATCGTGGCGCCGGTCGCTCCGGGCCAGATCGCCCGCCACGGGACGGGCCGGTTGGGCACCGTCCAGTACACGATCGAGAGGCCCCCGAAGAGGATCGCGATGCCGATCAGGAGGCTGAGGACGTAGACGACGCCGCCGACGTCCGAGAGCCCGAAGGGCAGGTCGTCGGTCCCGGCGACGAGCACGCTCTGGGCGACCGGGACGGCGACCGTGGCCGCCAGGAGCAGCAGCACCACGACGAGCATCGCCAGCGCGAAGCGCTTCTGCTCCACCCAGCTGCGGCAGCGCACGTGGTAGATCCGGCAGAAGGCGGTGTCGAGCGCGCCCCAGAACGACGAGCCGATCCAGATGCTCGTCACGAGCGCGACCACGCCGAGGCTGGTCGATGCCGTCCGGATGTAGTCGAGCGCGCTCGAGAGCGTCGATTCCGCCGTGCTCGGGAACAGCTCCTTGAGATCGGAGAGGACCGCCTCCTCGAGCTCGCGGCTCTCGATGACCCGCCCGGCCACGAACAGCGCGAGCAGCGCCAGCGGGAAGACCGAGAGCAGCAGGTTGTAGGCGACCATCCCCGCGAGCCCGGTGAGGTTGTCCTCGTAGGCCTTCCAGTAGAAGGCCTTGACGCCGCGCCACGCCCGGGCGCGCCTGCGGGCGGTGGCGGGAAGCGGGGGCGGGATCTCGTGCCTGCGCGCGCCCTCGGGGTCGTCGCCGCATCCGTCGCAGGGATCGCGGCCCATCGGCGTCTACGGCCGGAGCCGGCCGAGGACGCGGACGGCGGCGCGCGCCGACCCGCCGGCGGCGCCGAGACCGGCGCGGATCGCGCCCTCGGCAAGGCGCGCTGCCCCGGCGAGCGGATCGTCGCGCGGAGGCTCTTCGGCGTCGAGCGGCAGGTTGGGCCGCGACTTGCGCTCGGGCCCCGCGGGGCGCTTTCCACTGCGCCTTCCGGGCCTTTCCTTCGGGAGATTGCCCAGGATTTCCGGGTCCTCGGAACGCATCGTGCGCATATTAGGCGCACGAAACTGCGTCGTCGTCCGTTAAAGTGATGACACCCGCCGGGCCGGCGGACATGAAGAGGGACCGACCCGAAGCGCCGAGAGCGCCGCCCGCGAGGGCATGAGAGAGGTCCGAGATCCCTGTGTGACCGACCGGCGGCCCGTGGGTACAAACAGAGAGGCGGGCGCCAGGATGGCTCCCCGATTCCGGCGGTCGAGCCGTCCGGAGCCTTGACTACAAAAAATGTAGTGACTACCCTACGAACGCATGTTTGAATGGCAGGCGTACGCCCTTTCGGTGGATCGCCGCCGGTCCGCAGCCCAGCCCGCCATTCGGCCGACCAAGAACGGAACAGAATGTCTGTAGCGGAACTCCAGGAACTCGAGGAGGTCAAGCACCTCGTCACCAAGGGTCAGCAGACCGGTGTGCTCACGTACGCCGAGATCGCGACCGCTCTGGCCGAGGTGGACGTGGACGAATCGGAGATCGAGGACCTGCACGGGTTCCTCGAGAAATCCGAGATCGAGCTCGTCGAGGAGATCGACCCGGCGGTCGCGGCGGCCCAGGTCGAGCGCGCCCCGGACGGAAAGGGCCGGCGGCGCAAGGCGAAGGCGCAGATCGACCTGCGCCCCGACATGACCACCGACTCCCTTCAGCTCTTCCTGAAGGACATCGGCAAGGTCCGGCTGCTGACCGCGCAGGAGGAGGTCGACCTCGCCAAGCGCATCGAGCGCGGCGACCTCGACGCGAAGCAGAAGATGGTCGAGTCGAATCTACGGCTCGTCGTCTCGATCGCCAAGAACTACCGCAACCAGGGCCTGCCGTTCCTCGATCTGATCCAGGAGGGCACGCTCGGCCTCGTCCGCGCGGCGGAGAAGTTCGACTACCGCAAGGGCTTCAAGTTCTCGACGTATGCGACCTGGTGGATTCGCCAGGCGATCGCCCGCGCTCTCGCCGACAAGGCGCGCACGATCCGCATCCCGGTCCACGTGGTGGAGAAGCTGAACAAGATCGGCCGGGCCGAACGCAAGCTCGTCACCGAGCTGGGCCGCGAGCCCACCGCCGAGGAGATCGCCGAGGTCACGGGCATCGAGCCCGACGAGGTCGACTCGATCAAGCGCTCGGCGCAGGCGCCGGTCTCGCTCGAGAAGCCGGTGGGCGACGAGGAGGAGTCCGAGTTCGGCCAGTTCATCGCCGACGAGCGGGCCGAGTCTCCCTACGAGCGCGCTGCGGAGATCCTCACGAAGGAGGCGCTCCGCGAGGCGCTGGAGAACCTCTCCTACCGCGAGCGCCGCGTGCTCGAGCTCCGCTACGGGCTGGGCGGAGAGCATCCCCGCACGCTCGACGAGGTGGGCCGCACGTTCAACGTGACGCGCGAGCGGATCCGCCAGATCGAGAACCAGTCGCTCAAGAAGCTGCAGTCGCTCGCGGAGGCCCAGAAGCTCCGCGACGTCGCCTGACGCGCGCATGAAACGGTGCCAGGCACCGTTTCAGGCAGATCGCTGATGAAACAGTGCCAGGCACTGTTTCACACCGCTCCGTTCAAGCACCCGGCTCGAGCGGCCGATACGGACACGGATGTTCGAACTTCATGACGCGCTTCACCGGGTGGTCGAGGTCGGGGGCTCCGACCTCCACCTGAAGGTCCCGGCGCACCCGCTGATCCGGGTGAACGGCGTGCTCGAGCCGATCCCGGGCGCCGACGAGCTGACGCCTGAGGACACCGAGCGCGTCTTCCGGGACATGCTCACCGACGAGGGCAAGCTCAAGGAGTTCGCCACCGAGCACGAGGTCGACTACGCCTACGGCGTCCCCGGGCTCTGCCGTTTCCGCGTCAACGCCTTCCGCCAGCGCGGCGCGATCTCGATCGTCTGCCGCGTGATCCCCCACCAGATCCGCACGATCGAGGAATTGGGGCTGCCCGAGGTGATCTCCGAGCTCGCCAAGGAGGAGCGCGGGATCATCCTCGTCACGGGCACCACCGGCTCGGGCAAGTCGACGACGCTCGCCGCGATGATCGACCAGATCAACAAGGCCGAGGCGAAGCACATCGTCACGATCGAGGACCCGATCGAGTTCCTCCACCCCGATCGACGCTCCGTCGTGAACCAGCGCGAGGTGGGCGAGGACACCACCTCCTTCAAGCGGGCGCTCCGCCGCGTGCTGCGCCAGGACCCCGACGTGATCCTGATCGGCGAGATGCGCGACGAGGAGACGGTCCAGACCGCCCTTTCCGCCGCCGAGACCGGCCACCTCGTGCTCTCGACGCTCCACACCGTCGACGCTCCAGAGACCGTGAACCGCATCATCGACTTCTTCCCGCCGCACATGCACCAGCAGGCGCGCGCCATGCTCGCCGGCACGCTGAAGGGCGTCGTCTCCCAGCGCCTCGTGCGGACCGCCGACGGCAAGGGCCGCGTAGCCACGTGCGAGGTCCTGCGGATGACCGGCCGCGTCCGGGACATGATCATGAACCCCGAGGAGACGGGGAAGCTCACGGACGCGATCGCCGAGGGCACCTACTACGGGATGCAGACCTTCGACCAGGCGCTGCTCGCCCACGTCCAGGGCGGCCGGGTCTCGATGGAGGAGGCGCTCAAGGCCGCCACCCATCCGCACGACTTCAAGCTCCTGGTCGCCTCGGACGGGCAGCGCTCCACCTCCGTCGACCAGGTGGTCGGCAACGGCTCGGGCGATGACGGGGACGAGGTCGCCGAGGCGGCCGTCCCCGCGGTGCCCGCGGCTCCGGCCGGCACCGCCTTCAGGCTCGGCTAGGCGCCTCTCAGCGCACCCTGAAGCGGGCCGAGCCCCGGCCCGCGAGCCGCAGGTCGGGGTCCCGGAAGGCGCGCTCTACCCCGTCCACGGCGCGGTTGCGCCCCGAGCGGACGAAGTCCGCGCTGACGCCGTCGTAGCGCTCGATGCCCTCGATCTGGCGGGCGAGGGCGCTCACGCTGGTCGCGCCGGGATCTCCGGCGTCCTCTTCCTCCTCGTCGGCGCTGAACAGGTCGCCGAGGTCGATCACGAACTCGTCGCCGCCGAGGTCTGGGCCCGAGCCGGCGAGCCGCAGCTCGTAGACGCCCGGCCGCAGCGAGCGGGGCACGCGGATCCGGAAGCGGAACCGGCGGCCCTCGCCGTCGACCCTGCGCGCGAGCACGCTGACGAGCATCCGCTGCCCGCGCCGCACCCGCCGCGGAACCGACACGCGGCGGATGAAGGCGAGCCGCAGGCCGCGGCGCACCTCGACGTTCGCCTCCACGTGCTCGACCGCGAGCGGGCCGAAGTTGTAGCTCTCGAGCAGGGCCAGCGCGGAGGAGAGGTCGGACAGCGGGAGGCCCGCCGCGCCCGTGTCGCCACCGACCGACTCCGCCACGTAGCGGTTGCAGAAGCGGATCGGCTCGGAGCGCTCCGCCAGCTCGATGCGCAGGCACATCCGCGCGCTCAGGCGCGAGGGCAGCCCGCGGGCCACGATGTTGATTCCCTGCGCGAGGCCGAGCGGCGCGGCGAGCGAGAGCGGCGACTGGCCGGAGGGGAAACCGAGCGGCCACTCGTCGGCCGCCTGGAGGTCGAGCGTCTCGGCGCGGCCGGAGTCGAGATCCTCCGAGACGACGCGGACGGGAATGGTCCGCGGGGCCGCGCCCGTCCTGCCGACCACGGCGGCGGGCGCATCGTTCGTGAGCGTCCCGAGCGTGTGCCCGGGGGCGGCCAGCTTGTACGAGACGGCCGGGTCGAATCCGTTCGGGTTGCCGATCACGGTGAAGACGTAGGCGTCCTGGAGCAGGAGCGAGCGGGCGCCCGCCCCCTCGAGGGGGTGGCCGAACGCCCAGACTCGGTCGGCGTCGGTGTAGGTGACCGTGCCGATCGCCGCGAGCGCCACGTCACCCGAGGCGAACGCCGCGCTGACCGCCGACCCCGGGCGGAGCGTCTGCGGCGGGAACGAGCCGAGCGGCCCCGCGGGCGCGGCGAGGACGGGCCTGCCCGCGCGACGGGCCGCGGCCACGACCTTCGCCCCGAGCGCGGGGGAGAGCCCGCCGATCGTGAGCGGCGTGCCGAGGTCACGTCCGCGCGCGCTCGCGCGAGCGCCGCTCGGCGGGTCCGGCGCCTCGCCCAGGATCTCCTCGATCGGCGTGGCGAGGACGACCTTGTTGCCGTAGTCGCCCGTCCCCTGCGCGATCGCGCCGATGACGCGCCCGTCGCAGTAGATCGGCGACCCGGAGAAGCCCGACGCGACGCCGGTCTCGTCCACCGCAGGCCCCGAGGCGCGCACGAGGATGCGCGGCGACCCCGTGGGCGAGGCCCCCGCGACCACGTCGATCACCTCGACGTCGAACGATGTGATCTCGGTGCCGCGGATCACGGTGAGCGCCGTGCAGCGCATCCCGGAGCGGACCTCCGAGAGCGGCATGACCGGGTCGCCGGCCTGCGCGGGGGCCGCCGTGGCAAGCAGCGCACCGGAGACGGTCGCTGCGATCAGGGCGCGCACCGCGCCGAGGGTAGTCCACGCCACGGCGCCGCGCCCGCGCAGGTCCCAAAAACGGACGGTCGCACTTGCGGGCGCCCGTCGACTCCGGTTCAATGCCCGGCCATGGGAGCAACGGGACGCGTAGGGCGCTCCGTCCGCACGCTGCTGCTGGCAGGCGCGCTCGGGCTGGCCGCGCTTGCGACGCCGGCCGAGGCGGCGTACGAGGCCAAGGTGATCCGGACGGCGCACGGCATCCCGCACATCACGGGCGCCACGCTCGGTGACGCCGCCTTCGGCTACGGCTACTCGCTCGCCAAGGACAACGCCTGCACGCTCGCGGTCGACTACGTGCGAGTGCGCGGCGAGGCGTCCAAGTTCTTCGGCGCCGGCAACTCCTACGTCTTCGAGGGCAACGGCTCCAGCGCCAACAACCTCAACAGCGACTTCTTCTTCCGGCGCATCATCGAGACGGGCGTCGTCGAGGACCTGCTCGACCGCCCGCCGCCTCATGGCCCGCTGCCCGAGGTCAAGCAGGCGATCTCGGGTTACGTCGAGGGCTACAACAAGGCGATCGCCCAGGGCATCACCGATCCCACCTGCGCGGGCAAGCCGTGGGTGCGGCCGATCACGGAGATGGATGCCTGGCGGCGCTTCTATCAGCTCATCCTGATCGCGAGCCAGGGCGTGGCGATCGACGGGATCGCCTCCGCCACGCCGCCGCATCCGAACGCGGTGCCGCAGGTCCAGCCGCCGCCGTCGGAAGTGGTCAAGGGGCTCCGCCGCGGCGGTATCACCAACCAGGGGGCGATCGGCTCGAACGCCGTGGCGGTCGGTCGCGACGGCACGGACAACGAGCGCGGCATGCTCGTCGGCAACCCGCACTTCCCCTGGCAGTCCTCGCAACGCTTCTACCAGGCCCACATCACCGTGCCGGGCGAGATCGACGCGCAGGGAGCGAGCCTCTACGGCGTCCCGCTGATCCTGATCGGCCACACCGAGGGCCTCGCCTGGAGCCACACCGTCTCGACCGCCTTCCGCTTCACCCCGTTCGAGGTGACGCTCGTGCCCGGCCGGCCGACCGCCTACCTCTACGACGGCAAGCCGCGCGAGATGCGCGCCGACGAGGTCACCGTCGATCTCGGCAACGGGCAGACGGCGAAGCGCACGCTCTACTCCACCCACCATGGCCCGGTCTTCTCGTCGCTCGTCGGCCTGCCGTTCCCGTGGACGCCCGCGAAGGCGTTCGTGATGGGCGACGCGAACGCGCCGAACTTCCGCGCGATCAATCACTTCTACGAGACCAACCGGGCGCAGTCGGTCGAGGAGCTCGACTCGATCCTGAAGGCCAACATCGGGATCCCGTGGGTCAACACGATCGCCGCCGACGCGGACGGCGACGCCTACTACGCCGACATCTCGGTCGTCCCGAACGTGACCACCGAGAAGGTGCGGCTCTGCGGCGGCCCGCTCGGGATCGCCACCCACCAGGCGCTGCGGCTGCCGGTGCTGGACGGCTCGCGCTCGATGTGCGAGTGGGGCACCGATCCCGACGCCGTGGCCCCGGGCATCTTCGGCCCGTCGAACCTGCCGTCGATCAAGCGCGACGACTACGTCACGAACTCGAACGACTCCTACTGGCTGTCGAACCCCGAGCAGCCGCTCGAGGGCTACGAGCGGATCATCGGCGACGAGCGCACCGCCCGCTCGCTGCGCACTCGCTCCGGCCTCGTGATGATGCGCGAGCAGCTCGCGAACGGTGATCGCATGACGCTCCAGGAGCTGCAGGACTTGACGTTCTCGAACCGCGTCCACGCCGGCGAGCTGTGGCAGGAGGAGGCCGCCCGGATGTGCCGCCAGTCGCCGCTCGCGCCCTCGGGCTCGGGCCCGGTGGACGTGTCGGCCGCCTGCGCGGCGATCGAGGGCTGGGACACCCGCGACGACCTCGACTCGAACGGCGCGGTGCTGTTCCGCCGTTTCGCGGGGCGCGCGCTCGGCGCTGGCGGCGGCCCCTACACGGTGCCCTTCGACGTGAACGACCCGGTGAACACCCCGCGCGGCCTGAACACGGCGCACCCGCAGGTGCGCCAGGCGCTCGGGGACGCGGTGAACGACCTGCGCGGCGCGAACATCCCGCTCGACGCCCCGCTCCGCGGCGTCCAGTCCGAGGACCGGGGCGGCACGCCGATCCCGATCCACGGCGGGCCGCACTCCACCGGCGTCTTCAACGTCATCTCCGCCGCCTGGCGGCCGCAGTCTGGCGGCTACCCCGACGTCGCGCACGGCTCGAGCTTCGTGATCGCCGCGCAGTTCAAGGACGGGGCCTGTCCGGTCGAGGCGCGCACGATCATGACCTACTCGCAGTCGGTCGACCCGACCTCGCCCTGGTACGCCGACCAGACCGAGATGTACTCGCGCAAGGAGTGGAACACTCCGCCGTTCTGCCGCTCCGACGTCGAGGCCGCGGCGATCTCCACCGACGTCCTCACCGGGGGCTGACCCGCTTCATTCAGTGAAGCGCCGCGCTAGAATGCGGCGTATGCCCGACGAGACCTGTCCGGTCTGCGCCACGGCGGAGTTGGTCTGCGCGAAGTGGACCCTGCTTCTGATCCGCGATCTCGCCGACGGTGTGAGCCGCTTCTGCGAGCTCGAGCGCTCGCTGGAGGGCATCAGCCCGCGCACGCTCTCGCTGCGCCTGCGGGCGCTCGAGGAGGAGGGTGTGGTCGAGCGCCGCACCTTCCCCGAGGTCCCGCCCCGCGTGGAGTACCGCCTCACCGAGAAGGGCGAGGCGCTCCTGCCGATCATCGAGGACATGCGCCGCTACGGGCGCGAGTGGCTCGGCGCCCGCGGCGAGTGCGTCGAGGCGCCGGACCCCGCCGTCGCCCTCGCGTAGCGGCAGGACTGGCGCGGCGCGCGCCGAACCTGCCCGTGTGCGCAACCGCTCCCTGCACGATGCGCTGCGTGACTTCGCCCTCGAGGCCGCCGCAGCGCTGAGCGCCGAGGTCGAGGCCGGCGCGGAGCTCCACTTCGACGTCGAGGAGACCGGCGGGCGGCGCGCCGTCCTCTACAACTACCGGCCGCTGACGGACCGGTTCATCGCCGAGCGCTGGTCGCGGCTTCGCGGCATTCCCTCGTTCCCGGCCGCGGTCGCCGCCCTGGGATCGGGCGCTGCGTCCTACCTCCGCCACCGCGGCGTGCCCGGCGACGACGCCGAGCCCGCCCTGCGGGCGATGCTCGAGCGGATCTACGAGGACGCCGCCGGCTTCGAGTTCCCCGAGGAGCGCTTCGAGCGCGTCTACGGCGAGGTGGAGCGGACCCTCTACGAGCATTCCTCGCGCGCGTCGATCGCCGCGCCTCTGCGCGGGGTCCGCATCGAGGCCGACCGGGTCGAGCTCGGGGCGGGGATCTCGCTCGTGCGCGGGGACTGGGCCGATGCCCCGGCGGAGGCCGTGTGGCCGCGCCGCCCGGCCGACGGCGAGCTCGTCGAGCCGAACGTCCTCTGCGTCTGGGAGCACGAGCTCGACGCGGGCGCGCCGCTGCCGCTCGACGACGCGGCGAACCGGCTGGGCGCGGTCCAGACGGGTCTCAGGCTCTTCAAGGCGGGAGCGGTGTCGGCCGGGCCCATGGCCTACGCCCGCATCGGCGAGGGGGCGTGGCAGCCGTTCGCGGCGGGCGCCCCCGCTGCGCCGCGCGGCCCCGAGTGGGTCCTCCACCCCGACGAGGCCGACGGGCTGCGCGACTTCCTTGCGCTCGTCGCGCGCTCCGCCCATGGAGGGCTGACGGCGTGGGCGCTCGGCCGCTTCGAGATGGGGATCGAGCGCGGCACCGACGCCGACGCGCTGACCGATCACCTGCTCGCCCTGCGGGCGCTTCTCGGAGAGGACGACGGGCCCACAGGCGACGGCGTGTCCCTGCGGGTTGCGGCGCTCTGCGCCGACCCGCCCCATCGTGCCGAGCTGCGACGGCGCATGGAGGCCGCATTCGAGCTCGAGCGGGCGATCGTCGCCGGTCACGCTCCCGGCTCGGCGACCGGCGGCGAGAGCCCCGCCGGTCTCGTGCACGAGACCGAGCACCATCTGCGCGCCCTCCTGCGCGACGTCCTCTGCGGCTATCTCTCGCCCGACCTGCGCGGCGTGGCCGACGAGCTGCTGGGCGGACCGCCGGACGAGGTGGCGGAGAGGCGGGAGAGCGCCGCTCCGCCCGAGGGCGGCCCCATCGTCGTCCGCCGGATGGGCGGGCCCGAGACCCCGGGCTCGGTCCCGACCGAGCTCGACGAGCGGGCGCCGGCCGAGGAGGGCGAGCTCGAGCCCGCGACCGAGGAGTTCGCGGCGATCGAGGAGGACGAGATCGTCGAGCAGGAGCCTGCGACGGGGCGCGAGCGCCGCCGCAGCGTGCGCTCGCAGCTCGCCTGGTCGCCGCCCGCGGGCGCGGTGGCCGCTCCCGAGCGGCCCGTCGCCGTGGCGGAGCCCGAGCGCGAGGACGTCCCGCAGCCCACGCCGGCCGCGCCGCCGCAGCCGCGCCAGGAGACGCTGCTCGACTTCGACGACGACCCGGGCGTCACCCCCTCCGCCGACTGGGACTTCGACGACCCGGCGGACTTCTCCGCGCCGATCTAGCGGTCAGCCCAGACCCAGGCGCGCGCCCATCCCCGTGAGCCCGTCGAGGTCGTGCACGTCCTCGTCGAACCACGGGACGCGTACGAGCGGCGCTCCCGAGAGCTCCGCCTCCAGGCGCGAGACGCTCGCCCGGTCGCGCTCGGCCAGGCGGCGGTAGTCCTCGAAGTTGCGGGCGACCTTGTGGCCCAGCTTCTCGCCGAGCAGGGCGTGCGCCGCCGCCACGACGTCGCCCGCGACGGTGCCGTCCTCGTGCACGCGGTTCACGACGACGGCTCCGAACGGCAGCGACCACTCGGCGAGGCGCCTGCGGAACCAGAGCGCCTCGTCAACGGCGTCGGCGCGCGGCGATGTGACCAGCACGAACGCGGTGCCGGGGTCGGCCATCAGCGCATCGACCTTGTGCGCGCGGTCCCGGAAGCCGGTCGCCATCTCACCGAACGCCTGGAAGAACTCGGAGAGGTCCTGGAGCATGTCCACGCCCGTCAGCCGCTTGAGCAGGCCGAAGGCGATCCCGGTGCCGCGAGCGGTCAGGCGCAGGCCCGTCCGGCTGGGCGCGAGGAAGAACTGGAGCGAGCGCGAGTCGATGAAGCGGGAGAGCCGCCGGGGCGACTCGAGGAAGTCGATCGCGCTGCGCGAGGGCGGCGTGTCGAGGACGAGCAGGTCGAAGCGACCCTCCTCGTGCAGCTCGTAGAGCTTCTCCATCGCCATGTACTCGTGGGAGCCGGAGACGGCGCTGGAGAGCTCCCTGTAGATGCGGTTGGACAGCACGGCGTCGCGGGCCGACGCGTCCGGGGCGTGGCGCTCCACCAGCTCGTCGAACGTGCGCTTCGGGTCGAGCATGAGCGCCCACAGCTCGCCGTCCGCGCCGTCCACCGCGACGCGGGTGGGCTCGTTGCCGAGCCCGTCGAGCCCCAGCGAGTTCGCGAGCCTGCGCGCCGGGTCGATCGTGACGACGGCCGCCCTGCGCCCGCGACGGGCCGCCGCCAGGGCGATCGCGGCGGCGGTCGTGGTCTTGCCGACCCCGCCCGCGCCCGCGCACACGAGCACCGAGCGCTCGTCGACGAGACGCTCCAGGCCGCTCACAGCCGCCGCTCCAGCTCGCGCGAGAGCCGCTCCAGCTCGCCGCCGCGCAGCTCCGGCTCGAACAGGTAGGGAAGCGCGACGACCGGGTCGAGCTCCTTCCGCAGCCGTCGCAGCTGTACGCGCTGGGTGCGCGCCCGGTTGTGCTCGGCGAGCGCGGCGTGGAGCGCGGAGCCGAGCGGGCCGTCCTCGCCCGCCACCGCGGCTATGCGCTCCGCCTCGGGGCCGGTGAAGCGCTCCGGGTAGACGCCGTTGACGATCGCCACGTCAATCTCCATGCCGAGCCGGGAGCGCAGCTCGTCGCGCAGCTCGAGCGTCTCGTTCACGGGCATCTCCTCGGGGAGCGCCACGACGGCGACGCCGGTCAGCGCGGGGTCGGTGAGAAAGGAATGGATGTAGTCGGCGCGGCGGGCCAGCGGTCCCACCCGCGCGACGTCGCGGAACGTGCGCGGGGTGCCGAGCATGCCGAGCCCGTGGCCCGTGGCCGGCGCGTCCACGATCACGAGGTCGTAGGGGGCGCTGCGGCGATCGCGCCGCTCGAGCTGTGCGAGCTCCCAGATCTTCCCGATCGTGACGAGCTCGCGGAGCCCCGGGGTGGCCGCCGCGAGGTAGGAGAAGATGCGGTTGTCGACCAGCAGGCGGTAGAGCGTGCGCGAGGGGATCTGGTCGCGGAGGTACTCCTCCTGGGCGTGCTCGGGATCGACCGAGATCGCGTAGAGGCGCTCGGCGACCTCTGTCTCCGAGTAGCCGACGGCGCCCCTGCCGAACATCCCGGAGACGCGCTCCTGGGCCGAGACCTCGCACACGATGGTCCTGCGGCCGGCGCGCGCGGCTGCCATGCCAAGTGCCGCCGCGACGGTGGTCTTGCCGACGCCTCCCTTGCCGGTGACGACGATGAGGCGCTTGTCGAAGAGTCCGGCCATGCGAACGGCGAAGCGTAAACGGGGAGGAATCCTGCACGCGCATGCGAATCCCCTCTCCCGTACGGGTTTCCGAGCCCCAGAGGGAGTCCTGTGGCACATCAGGCCAAAGTCATCGTCTTCGCAAATCAGAAGGGCGGCGTCGCCAAGACAACGACGACGCTGAACCTCGCCTGCGCGTTCGCCGAGCGGGGCCACCGGGTGCTGTGCGTCGACCTGGATCCGCAGGGCAACCTGACCATGAGCCAGGGAATCGACCCCGACTCGCTCGAGAAGTCGATGTACGACGTGCTCGTGCATCACACCTCGATCCGCGAGGTCGTGCGCAAGCGGGAGATCGACATCGCCTGCTCGTCGATCGACCTCGCGGGCGCCGAGATCGCGATGTCCACGCAGATCGGCCGCGAGCGCTCGTTGTCGAAGGCGCTCGCCGAGGTGAACGACGACTACGACTTCGTCTGCATCGACACGCCGCCGAGCCTCGGTCTGCTCACGATCAACGCGCTGACGGCGGCGAGCAAGGTGATCGTCCCCGTGCAGTGCGAGTATCTCTCGATGCGGGGGCTGATCCAGCTGCAGAACACGCTGACCATGATCAAGGAGAACCTCAACCCGGACGTCGAGATCGAGGGGATCCTGCCCACGCTCGTGGACACGAGGACCGTGCACGCCAAGGAGGCGATCGAGATCCTCGAGGAGAACTTCGGCGACCGCGTGTTCGCATCGCGCATCACCAAGACCATCCGCTTCGCGGAGGCGCCGGTGAAGGGAATGTCCGTGCTCAAGTACGACCCGGATGGGAAGGCGGCCTACGCCTACCGCCGGCTTGCGGAGGAGGTCCTTGCGAATGACAAGTAAGCGGGCGAGCATGCGCGAGGGCCCACTGGCCGCGCTCTTCAGGAAGACCGAGGAGGAGGGCCTGCCCCCGGGGCAGGAGGGACGCCCGAAGGACGAGGCGACCTCGCCAAAGACGCCCGCCGCGGAGCAGCTGCTCCCGGCGCCGCCGTCGATGCGGTCGGAGCCCGCGCATGACGAGGCCACCCCGGCGCCGTCGCGCGTGCCCTCGCCGGAGGAGCGCCTGCGCACCGTCTTCTCGCAGGACATCCCGGAGAACATCATGGAGCGCCCGAGCGAGGGCGCGCCCCGCTACGGCCGCAACGAGCCGCAGGTCGCGACCGAGCCCGAGCCCGTGCTCCAGCCCGTCCTGCGCGTGGTCGGCGTCGGCGGCGCGGGCGTCAACGCGGTCAACCGCATGATCGAGGCGGGCGTGGAGGGCGTGGACTTCCTCGCCGTCAACACCGACCTCCAGTCGCTGCAGACCTCCCGCGCCCACTCCACGCTCCACATCGGCAGCGAGGTCACCCGCGGCTTGGGCTCGGGGTCGAACCCCGACCTCGGCCGCCAGGCGGCGATGGAGGAGTACGACCGCCTCAAGGGGATGCTCAAGGGCTCCGACATGGTCTTCATCGCGGCCGGCGCCGGGGGCGGCACAGGCACCGGGGCGGCGCCCGTCGTCGCCCGCCTCGCGCGGGAGATCGGGGCGCTCACGGTCGGCATCGTCACCAAGCCCTTCGCCTTCGAGGGCTCGCGGCGCGGCGAGCAGGCCGACCGCGGCATCGACGACCTCGCGAGCGAGGTCGACACGCTCATCGTGATCCCGAACACGCGCCTGCTCACGGTGCTCGACAAGAAGACCTCGATGGTCGAGGCCTTCCGCGTCGCCGACGACGTGCTGCGCCAGGGCGTCCAGGGGATCTCCGACCTGATCACGCTGCCGGGCCTCATCAACCTGGACTTCGCGGACGTCCGCACGATCATGTCCGAGGCCGGGCAGGCGCTGCTCGGGATCGGCATGGGGGTGGGCGAGAACCGCGCGATCGAGGCGGCCGAGCGGGCCGTGGCGTCGCCGTTGCTCGAGACCTCGGTCGACGGCGCGCACTCGATCCTCCTGTCGATCACCGGCGGGCGCGACCTCTCCCTGTGGGAGGTCAACGAGGCAGCGAAGGCGGTCAGCGAGGCGGCCCACCCCGATGCCAACATCATCTTCGGTGCCATGGTCGACGAGAACGTCGTCGACCAGGTCTGGGTGACGGTGGTGGCCACGGGCTACGGTTCCGAGACGGTCTACCGCTCGCAGCGGAGGCGCGACGCGTCGTCGGTGGCGATCGAGGCGGACCGCGAGCCGAAGGTCTCGCGCGGCCCCGCCGTGCGCAAGCCGTCGCTTGTCGACCTCGACGTCCCCGAATTCATGCCCGGACCGCGATAGCCGTCGCATCGCGGCGTCCTCGGCCGCTCGCCCCACCGCCCATGTCGGATTCTCTGTCCATACGTCGGAGAATCCGCGCCGGGTCGCACGGCATGCCCGTTCCGGCCTTGGCCGGGCGCGGTAGCGTAGGCCCATGAGCGGCGTAGTCGCCGCAGGGCACCCGCTGACGGCAGAGGCCGGCGCGGCCGTCCTGCGCGAGGGCGGGAACGCGGTCGACGCGGCCGTCGCCGCGGTGCTCATGTCGTTCGTGGCCGAGCCCCCGCTCACGGGCCCCGCGGCGGGCGGGTTCATGCTCGTGCACACCGCCGGGGGCGAGAGTGCGCTGCTCGACTTCTTCGTGGGTGCGCCCGGCGAGGGCGGCGCCGCCACCCCGGGACCGCTCGAGCCGATCGAGGTCCACTTCGCGAGCGACGCGGTCCAGGTCTTCTACGTCGGCTGCTCGTCGTGCGGCGTCTACGGGACCCCGGCGGGCCTGGAGGCGGCGCTGGAGCGCTGGGGCACGCTCGGGCTCGGTGACCTGGTGGCCGAGCCCGCCCGCGCAGCGCGCGACGGCGTCGAGATCGGCCCGCGCCAGGCCTATCTCCATGAGATCCTCGCCCCGATCTACGCCTCGACGCCCGAGGGCCGCGCCGTGTTCGAGCCGGACGGGCGACCGCTTCGAGAGGGTGAGCGCTGGCGCCACTCCGATCTCGGCGATTTGCTCGAGCGCCTCGGCTCGGAGGGGCCCGCCTTCCTCTACACGGGCGACGTCGCGCGCGCCGTCTGCGACTGGGTCGGGAAGCGTGGCGGCCTCATCACCGAGGCCGATCTCGCGGCCTACGAGCCGATCGCCCGCGAGCCCGCCGAGGTCGCCTACCGGGGTAGGCGCATCCTCACCAACCCGCCCCCGGCGCCGGGCGGGCCGCTGATCGCCTACGCGCTCGGCTGCCTCGAGCGTGTCGACCGCGAGCCGACCCCCGCGGAGACCGTGGCCGCGATGGCGCTCGCGAACGAGGCACGCACGGAGGACTTCTTCGAGAGCCTCCATCGCGACGGCTTCCTCGAGACCTTCCTGCGGAAGTCCGCCGCCGAGCGGCTCGGCTCGACCACCCACATCTCGGTCATGGATGACGACGGCGCCTGCGCGAGCGTCACCTGCTCGAACGGCTCGGGGTCGGGCGTCGTCGTGCCCGGGACGGGCCTGCACATGAACAACATGCTCGGTGAGGAGGACCTGAACCCGCATGGCTGGCACCGCCACCGGCCCGGCCGCCGCGTGCCGAGCATGATGGCGCCGACGGTCGTGCTCCGGGACGGCCGTCCCGAGCTGGCGCTCGGGTCGGCGGGTTCCAACCGGATCCGCTCGGCGATCCTTCAGACGATCGTGGGCTTCGTCGACGCCGGGCTGGGCGTGGAGGAGGCCGTGGAGCGCCCCCGCCTGCATCTCGAGGCGGCGACCGTCGAGGCCGAGCCCGGGTTCGCCGAGGACGGGCTGGCCGAGATCGAGGCAGCGGGCCGGCGCGTCCATCGCTGGCGCGAGCGCAACCTCTTCTTCGGCGGGGTCCAGGCGGTCGCCCGGGAGCCCGGGTCAGGCGCCCTGTCGGGGGCGGCCGACTCGCGCCGCGGCGGCGCGGTCGTCCACGCCTAGCCGATGGCCCTCCCGCAGGCCGAGGCGCTCGCACTCGCCGGCGGCGAGCTCCAGCACGGTCCGCGCCCGCCGCTCCCCCCGGACGCGCCACGGCGCGAGCCGTGGCGCGACCGCCACCACCGTCAGCGCCTCGTCGAGGAACACCGCGTCGATCGGATGGCGCATGAAGCAGGTGTGGATGGAGTGGGCCGGGCTGATCAGCAACCCCTCGCCGCGCGTGAGCGCGGCCCGGCCCAGCAGCCCGCGCAGTCGCGTCCACGCGGTCGCGGCGACGGCGCAGCGCTCGCAGACGACCCGTGGCCCGGCGGTCAGGGCGATCGGGCCGCGGCTACGGTCAGGGGGTGCCACGAATGCTGAAGGCGAGAGCGAGCCGGTTTCTCCCCCCGGCGCTCGCCGCAATCACGCTCGCCGGCTGCGGCGGCTCGTCCGGGGACGTCCTGGCCATCCAGGTCTCGGGCGGGGGCGCCACCCGGCACGAGATCGTGGTGGCCAACGACGGCCGGGGGCGCTGCGACCGGGGCGAGCTTCGGAGGATCGAGGACGGCCGGCTCGTCGACGCACGCGAGATCGCGACCGAGGTCGCTGACCTGGCCCAGAACGGGGAGAGCTTCGGCGAGGAGGCGACCGGGGCGCGCCAGGCCTATGTGCTTCGCACCACCGACGGCACGGTCCGCTGGGTCGAGGCGACCCGCGGGCTGCCCGACCCGCTGCCGCGCGCGGAGCTGCTCGCCGTCGCCCTGCGGCGCGAGCTCTGCGGCGAGTAGGGTGGCGCGCCGTGCCGCCCGCTGACGACGACGACCCGGCTCGGGATCCGCTCGACGACGAGCCGACCGTCACAGACCGCGACAAGGAGCGCGAGGCGGCCGCGCCGGAGCCGGCGGCGGGCTCCTTCGAGCACGGCAGCATCTTCGCGGGCCACCGCATCGAGGGTCTGATCGGCGAAGGCGGGATGGGACGCGTCTACGAGGCGACCGAGCTCGACTCCGGGCGCACCGTGGCGATGAAGGTGCTGATCCCCGAGATCTCGCGGGACGAGCGCCAGCGCTCGCGCTTCAAGCGCGAGGCCCGTGTCGCGGCAGCTCTCGACCACCCGCATGTCGTCCCGATCCACCGCGCGGAGGAGTTCGACGGGCGGCTGTTCATCACCATGCACCTGATCGAGGGCGGCGACGTGCGGGACGCGGTGCGCGGCCGCGGGCCGCTCGAGCCGCGCTACGCGATCACCATCCTGCGCCAAGTCTGCAGCGCGCTGGACGCCGCCCACGAGAAGGGCCTCGTGCACCGCGACATCAAGCCCGCGAACCTCATGCTCGGGGGCACGGCCGAGGAGCCGCACGCCTATCTCACCGACTTCAGCCTCGTCCGCGGAGGAGAGGGCGAGGAGACGATCACAAAGGCAGGGGCGATCGTGGGGACGCTCGACTACATGGCTCCCGAGCAGCTGCGCGGCGAGGAGGTCGACCGCTTCGCCGACATCTACGCGCTGGGCTGCGTGCTGGTGTACATGCTCACGGGGAAGCCTCCATATCCGCGTGACTCGGAGCCCGCGATCATGTGGGGCCACCTGGGCGAGCCGCCGCCCCGGCCGAGCGAGCTTGCGGAAGGCGTTCCGCCCCTGCTCGACGAGGTCGTGGCGCGCGCGATGGCGAAGGAGCCCGGCGAGCGCTTCCCGTCGGCGAGCTACCTCGGCGACGCAGCGCGGCTCGCGCTGGGTGTCTGAGGGCGGACGAAACGGCACCGAGGGTCTATCGTCCGGTGCTCGATGAGTGGCAAGGCACGGACAGCCTTCGCCTCGCTCGCCGCCGCCGGCGCCCTGGTGCTGGTGGGTCCCGCGCATGCCGCCAAGTCGTGCGACGCCCCAGGCGACGAGTGGGAGCGCGCTACGCCCGCCGAAGCGGGGATGGACGCGGCGCGCCTCCAGGACGCACTCGACTACGGCACCCAGAACGCGGGCTTCGCGGTGCGCGTCTTTCGCCACGGCTGCCTGGTGGGCGCCGACCGCACCGAGCCGCAGAGCCGCGAGACGCAGTACGAGAGCTGGTCGCTCGGCAAGTCGATCACCGCGCTCGTCGTGATGCGCGCGATGACCCTCGGCCTGGTCAGCCCCGACGACCCGATCGGCTCGCTCGTGCCGGAGGCCGACGAGGCCCACGGTCGCATCACCGTCCGCGACATCCTCACGATGACCTCCGGCCTCCACTGGAACGGCTTCCGCGACTACAACATCTTCACGATGGACGACCGGGTCCGGGACGCGCTGACGCTCCCGGTCGACCACGAGCCCGGCACCCACTACGAGTACGCGCAGAGCGCGGTGTCGCTCTTGGCCGAGGCCGTGGGGCGCGCGAGCGGGCGCGACTTCGCCGACTTCGCCCACCACGAGCTGATGGCCCCGCTCGGCATCGGTGACGGGGAATGGCGCTGGGACCGCGACCGCGCGGGGCAGGCATACGGCTTCATGGGCGTCCAGATGAAGCCGGAGGACTACGGGCGGCTCGGAGAGCTGATGCGCCGCGGCGGGGTCTGGCGCGGGAGGCGGCTCCTCGACGCGGAGCTCGTCGATCGGGCCCTCACTCCGTCCGCGACGAACGCGTGCTACGGCTGGCTGATCTGGCTCAACGAAGGTAAGCCCTGCATCGGCGTCCGGATCACCGAGCGTCCGGTGAAGCCCACCCGCAGCATGCCCACGCTCCCGCCCGACCTGTTCCGCTTCTCGGGGCTCTTCGGGCAGCTCGTGACCACCTTCCCGACCCAGGGCATCGTCGTGGTCCGCAACGGCCAGGACCGCGGCCTCGTGCCCGCCGGGGGCTCCAACTGGGAGCTCGAGCTCTACAACCGCGTGCTCGCGGCCGTGACCGACGAGGCGATCGTCGTCCCCGGCGACGCGCCTGTCGAGGACCCCGGCGGCCATCCCGACGATGACAGGGGCTTCCAGAACGCGATCTCGGACCCCGGCGCCTATTCGGCGGGCGCCTCCCAGGACCCGCTGCCGGCCCCCGGCCCGTGGCGGGCGCGCGCGGCGCAGCTCCGACTGACGCAGTCGCTCGTCGGGCCCGCGCGCCGCATCCGCCTCGAGGTCTTCTGCCCGGTGGCGCATCCGGGCCACGGCATTCCCGGCTGTCGCGGCACCGCCCGTGTGCTCGGCGCGCGCGGCGCGCTGCGCTACGCGCTGATGCCAGGCGAGTCCGCGCGAGCCAATCTTCGCCTCGGCTCCGGCCGGGTCCGCGCGCTTCGCCGCGATGGGGAGACGGCCCTCTCGCTCGTCGCTCGCAACCGCGACGGCGCCGCCGGGACGCATGCCTCGGGCGCGGACTCGGTCCGCGCCTCGCGTCGGTTCCGCTGAGCCGCTAGGAGGCCCCAGGGCGGGGAAGGTGTCCGTTGCTGCTCGCGCGCTCGCCCGCGGCCTCCGCGAACTCGAGCCGGCCGAGCGCGGCCGCGATCAACGCCGACAGCTCGCTCATGCGGCCCGCCTCGGTTCGCTCCTCGAGCAGGAGCTGCTTCTCGTCCAGACCGAGCTCGATCGTGGCCGCCATCTCATAGGCCCCGAGCGCGGCGAGCGCCTCCGCGCCGGGGCGCTCTCCGGTGGCTCGCTCGACCAGCTCCGCGTAGCGCTCGCGCGCGACGGAGCCGCCCTGGTCCGGGTCAGACCCGGGCTCGTCGTCGAGCATCTCCACGGTGCCTGCGGGATAGGCCATGCCGTCCACCCGCTCGAGCAGCCGGAACGGCGTGTCGCCACGGCAGAGGATGTTGAGGCGGCCGTCGTCCAGCTCGTCGAGGACCTCCGAGATCACGACGCTGCAGCCGATGTCCCGCAGTCCCGAGTCGGACAGCCAGAGGACCCCGAACGGCGCGCCGGCCTCGAGGCACTCGCCGACCATCGTCTTGTAGCGCTCCTCGAAGATGTGGAGCGGGACGAGCTCGCTGGGCAGGGCCACTATCCCGAGCGGGAACAGCGGGAAGCGGTCTACCAGCTCGCCCACGGCACTAGGCGGCCGTCGCCTCGTGGCCCTCCGGGCGCACGCAGATGGCCCCCTCCGCGAAGCCCTGCGGCTTGAGGCCGACCGCGGAGTTGAAGCGGGCGCGCATGTTCTCGAGGGAGATCGAGGTGGCGATCTCCACGATCTGGCCGTCGTCGAAGCGCTCACGCATGCGCGCGAGGAGCTCGTCGGAAAGCGCGATCGGCGTGCGGGTCAGCGCCTCGGCGTACTCGAGCACGAGCTTCTCGTCCTCGACGAAGAGGTCACTGTCCCGGAAGCCCGGGAGTGCGCGGAGCTGTTTCTCGGTGAAGCCGCAGTCCCGCCCGATCATCGTGGCGATGTCCATGCACCACTCGCAGCCGGCCATCGCGGCTGCCTTGATCGCGCCCAGCTCCTTCAGACGGTGAGGGACCCGGCTGCTCCGCTGGAGCGCCAGCTCCAATCCGCCATAGCCGGCGAGCAGCAGCGGGGTGTGGGCGAACGCGCGAACGGGGTCGGCGAGCTTGCCGTAGGTGCGCTTGGAGTACCAGGCGGAGAAGCGAACGATCGGGTTCTTCGATCGGTGTGTGTCGACGAGCTGGATGGCGGTCATGCCGGAAAGGATGCCACCCACCCGGGCCCCTCAGCTGCAGGGAGGCTTTCGGGCCGAGACCAGCAGGTTGTAGAAGAGCGCGGCGGGCAGGCGGGACTCGAGCAACGCGCGGTCGACCGCCTGGAAGGCCAGATAGCCGCGGTAGGCGTACTGGCGCCAGAGCCAGGGGATCTCCGCGGGCTCGGCCGTCGACTCGCAGGTGCGGTTGAACCAGCCGAACCAGTTCGCGGTGAGCTCCTCGCCGCGGACGCGCACGTCGCGGAAGCCCGCGCCGCGGGCGAACGCCGAGAGGTCGCGGGGGCCGAACGCGTGGACGTCCACGAACTTCTCGAGCTCGTGCTCGCCCGCGTCGGGGCCGTGCCCGTTCTGGCTGCGCTCGGCCGCGCGGACCAGCGCCCGCCAGAGCGGCGCGGCCGTCAGCGCGGCGCGCTTCGGGACGCGAGCGATGCGGTCGCCGTAGCGTGAGGGCTCTCCGCAGAAGACGACGTAGCCGCCCGGGCGCAGCACGCGGTGGAACTCGGCGAACGCCTCATCGAGGTCCGGCAGGTGATGGAGGACGGCATGGCCGAAGACCAGGTCCACGGACTCGCGGGGAAGGGGAATCTCGGAGGCGTCGCAGCGCGCCGTCTCCGCGCGGAGCCCGAGGCGGCCGGCCGTGGCGGCGAGCGCGTCGAGCATGCCCTGGGAGATGTCGGTCGCCACGTACTCGCCGATCAGGCCGGCCCTCAGCATGTTCAGCCCGAAGTACCCGGTGCCGGCGCCGATCTCGACGCCCCGCTGGAAGCTCGGGGGCTCCCCGCCGAGGGCCTTACGGAGCTTTCCGGTGACCTGCATCCGCCCGAGCTCGCCGAAGTCGATGCCCCACTTGGAGTCGTAGTCGAAGGCGGCGACGTCGTGGTAGCGGACGTTCACCTCGCGGATCTGTTCGGCGGTCGGCGGCGGCATTCGGTCTCGAAACCTATTCAATACGCCGCCGTGCGGGCACCCGAGCATGTCCAGGCCGGCCAGCCGGAAGGAGTCCCCCCGCTCGCCCTGACGGGCGAGCGAACGCTTCCGGACGTCCCGGCCGAGAACTACTGGTACCGCCGCCATCTGGCGGTGTACGAGTGGATCGCCTCGCGGTGCGCGGGACTCGACGTGATCGACATGGCCTGCGGCGAGGGTTACGGGACCGGAGTGCTCGCGAGCCGCGCGGCGCGGGTCGTCGGGGTGGACGCGAACCCGGAGGCATACGAGCACGCCCGGCTCAAGTACAGCCGCCCCGGGGTGCGCTTCGAGCGTGACCTCGTGGACCGCTTCGCCGAGCCGTGCGACGCCGTGGTGTTCCTCCAGACGATCGAGCACGTCGAGGACCCGGAGGCCGTGCTCGCCCACTTCCGCGGGATGCTGCGCCCCGCCGGTGTCGTCTACGTCTCCACGCCGAACCTGCTGACGCTCGCCCCGGAGGGGGCGGAGAAGTCCGACAACCCCTGGCACGTCAAGGAGTACCGAGCCGAGGAGTTCCGCGACCTGTGCGAGTCGGTGTTCGAGAGCGTCGGAATGCTCGGCCTCTTCCACGCGAGGAAGCTCCGCGCCCACGAGCGCGCGCTGCGGCTGGGCTGGGACGGCGTGCACGAGCGGCTCGGGATCACGACGCCGTTCTACGACCGCTTCACGCCGGCCATCTCCGCCGCCGACTTCGCGCTGCGCCCGGGCCCGCTCGACGAGGCGCTCGACTTCCTCGCGGTGTGCCGGTGAGCGGCGCCCGCGGCGGCCTCGCGCTCGTCCTGCACACGCACATGCCCTACGTCGAGGGCTTCGGCACCTGGCCCTTCGGGGAGGAGTGGCTGTTCGAGGCGGTCGCCTGCGTGTACCTGCCGCTCCTGAAGGTCCTAGACGGCGCCCCCGTGACCGTGGGCCTCACACCGGTGCTCTGCGACCAGCTCGAGGCGCTCCGAGGCGACGCCGGCGAGCGCTTCCTGGCCTTCCTGCGCGAGGTCCGCGCTCCCATCCACGAGATGGACGCCAGCGGCCTCGATCGCGGGGGCGAGCGCGAGATGGCCGCCGAGGTGCGGCGCGCCGCAGGCGACTACGTGGCGGCCGAGCGCGACTTCCTCGCCGTCGACCGCGATCTCGTCGCGGCGTTCGGCGCGCTCCGCGGGCCGGCGCTGTGGACCTCGTCGGCGAGCCACGCGGTGCTTCCGCTGCTCGCGACCGACGCCGGCGTGCGGCTCCAGGTGCACGGCGGCGTGGCGGCGCACGAGCGGCGCTTCGGCTCGTTCGGCGGGGGCTTCTGGCTCCCCGAGTGCGCGTACGAGCCCGGCCTCGAGCGCGACCTCTCGGAGCACGGAGTGCTCGCCTTCTGCGTGGACCAGACCGCGGCCTACGGCGCTGGGGCGCCCGAGCATCTGCGCCCCGTCGCCACCGACGCGGGACCGGTGGCGGTGCCGATCGACTGGAAGACGATCAGCCTCGTCTGGGACGACAGCGCGGGCTATCCGACCCATGGCGCCTACCGCAACTACCACGGGCGCACGACGCACGACCTGAAGCCGTGGAACATCGACGGCCGGCCGTACCGCCACGAGGACGCCCGGGCGCTCGCCCGCGAGCACGGGCGCGACTTCGCCCGGCGCGTAGCCCGCCGGATCGACGCGGCCGGCGGCGGCCTCGTCTGCTGCGCGCTCGACACGGAGCTGCTCGGCCACTGGTGGTACGAGGGGCAGGAATGGCTGCGGGCGGTCCTGCGCGAGGCGCCCGCGCACGGGGTCGACCTGGTGACGCTGCCCGAGGCGCTCGACCGCTTCCCCGCGGAGCCGGGCGGTCTCCTGGCCTCGACCTGGGGCACGCCGAAGGACCTGACCACCTGGGACGCCCCGCGGGTGGCGGAGATCTGCTTCGAGCAGCGCCGGGCGGAGATCCGCACCGTGACCGCGGCGGCCCGCGCGCAGGCCGGCGCCCCCGCGCTGGCCCGCGCAGCGCGGGAGCTGCTCGCGCTCCAGGCCTCTGACTGGGCGTTCCTCCACACCCGCGAGCTTGCGGCCGACTACCCCATCGAGCGGGCGCGCGCCCACGCCGGCGGCGTGGACGCCGCGCTTCGGGCTCTGGCAGACTCCGCGGCCGTGCCGGATCCGGCATTGCGAAACCTCGCGCCCGACCTCGACCTCGCGGCGCTCACCGTCCCCTGACATGCGCGCGCTGATCCTCTCCTGGGAGTACCCGCCCCTCATCGAGGGGGGGCTCGCCCGTCACGTGCGCAAGCTGTCGGAGAATCTGGTCTCGCTCGGCGTGGACGTGCACGTCCTCACGCGCGGGCACGAGGAGTCCCCGCCCGAGGCCGACGTGCACGGCGTCACGGTCCACCGCGTGCGCGAGCCTCGCCGCCCGCGCGAGCTGAGCGAGTTCATCACCTGGGTCGAGCACATGAACTCGGACATGCTGGCCGCCGGTGTCGAGCTGGGCGACCGCTACGACTTCGACATCGTTCACGGCCACGACTGGCTCGTGGCGGTCGCGGGCGATCACCTCGCCAAGCGCTTCCGCTGCCCCTTCGTGGTCACGATCCACGCCACCGAGTACGGGCGCCACCAGGGCTGGGTCGACAAGCACCCGCAGTCGCACATCCACGGCGTCGAGCGCTGGATGGCAAACCGCGCCGACCGCGTCGTGACCTGCTCCTCGTACATGCGCGAGCACGTCGCCGACATCTACGGCCTCGACGAGTCGGACGTCTCGGTGATCCCGAACGGCATCGATCCCTCGGAGCTCGTGCCGGTCGACGACCTCGACACCCTGCGCGCCCGCTTCGCCGCCCCGGACGAGCGGCTCGTGCTGCTGGTGGGGCGGCTCGTCTACGAGAAGGGGTTCCAGCTCGCGCTCGAGGCGCTCCCCGGGCTCGTCGAGCGCCTCGGCAACGTGCGCTTCCTCGTCGCGGGCTCGGGCACCCACGAGCAGGAGCTGAAGGCGCAGGCCGAGGAGCTGGGGCTCATGGAGCACGGCACCTTCCTCGGCTGGATCGGCGACGACGTGCTGCACTCGCTCTACCGGATCGCCGACCTCACTGTGGTCCCCTCGATCTACGAGCCCTTCGGGCTGGTGGCGCTCGAGGCGATGGCCTCGGGCTGCCCCTGCCTGGTCGCCGACACCGGCGGCCTGCGCGAGGTCGTCCCGAACGAGGACGTCGGCCTGCGCTTCCACTCGCGTGACCCGGAATCGCTCGGCCAGATGGCGGAGCGGCTGCTCACCGACGTGGAGCTGCGCGACAGGCTCGTGGCCGAGGCGAGCGAGCACGTGCTCTCCTTCGACTGGGCCGATGTCGCGCGCCAGGTGGCCGGCGTCTACGTCGAGCTGACCGGCATCCGCGCCTGAAACGCCGCTCGCGGGGTATGCGTCCCGCATGAAGAGACACGAGCATCCCGTCCCGCCCGGACCCGACCC
>DATMJO010000119.1:0-7494 GCA_035553855.1 Thermoleophilaceae bacterium
GATCGAGGCCTTCCGCTCGAAGAAGGAGGTCATCAAGGCCCAGTACTCGGCCGCGGAGGCCCAGGTCCGGATCTCGGAGGCCGCCAACGGCGTCGGCGAGCAGATGGCCGACCTCGGCATGGCGATCCAGCGCGCCGAGCAGAAGACCGAGGACATGAAGGCCCGCGCGTCGGCGGTCGAGGAGCTCGAGGCGGCAGGCACGTTCGAGGACCTCACGCAGCTCGGCGGCGGGCAGGACGACATCGACCGCCAGCTCGGGCAGCTCCAGGCGGGCGCCCAGGTGGACGACGAGCTCGCGGCCCTCAAGGCCGAGCTCGGCAGCGGCGGCGGCGAAGCGCCCGCGGAGCTGGGCGAAGGAGGCAAGGAGTGATCGTCAGGATCTCGGGCGAAGGGCAGTACCGGCTCCCCGACGGGGACGCCGAGCGCCTCAACGAGCTCGACAACAAGGCCGTCGCGGCCGTCGAGGCCGGCGACCGCGACGGGTTCGCGGGCCTCTGGAAGCAGATGCTCGACCTGGTCGAGACCGACGGCGAGGAGCTCTCCGACGACGAGCTCGAGTCCTCCGACGTGATCCTCCCTCCGCGCGACGTGACCTTCGAGGAGGCGCAGGGCGAGTTCACGGGCGAGGGCCTGATCCCCGACTGAGAACGGGTGAAACAGTGCCAGGCACTGTTTCACCGGCCGTGCCTACAGAGGGATGTCCCAGAGCGGGAACCAGCGTTCCAGCTCCGGCTCGAGCGGGAGCTCGTTCGCCAGCTGCGCCTTGAGCTGGAGCTCGCGCTCGTTGTTGCGCTGCTGCTGCCCCGGGGCGGGCACGAACGGGTAGAACGAGCCGCGCTTGAAGTTGTAGATCAGGTACACGGGCCGCCCGCTGTCCTCGAACGCGAATACGCACGCGAGCAGCCGGTCGCCGTAGCCACCGGCGGCGAGCTGCGTCGAGACCGTGTTGAGCGAGACGACGAGATCCTCGAAGTCCGCGTCGCGGAGGATCACCCAGCGGTAGCCGAACTCGTCCTCGCTGGACTCGATCTTGGTCCCGGTGTCCTGGGCGGCGCCGTGGAGGAGCTCCTCGGTGTCGGTGAGGATCTGCTTGAAGTCGCCGGTGGCGATCGGCTGGAAGACGATTCCGGCCGAGCCCTTGTGGGTGAGCCCGACCTCCATCTCGATCGCGATCTGCGCGGTCGTCATGGCGAACAGCCGGTCGGGCGCCGGCGCACTCAGCTTCTTCTTGCCGCCCAGCAGGGCGTCGAAGAAGCCCACCTCAGACGTTGCGCTGCTGGAGCTGGGCCTCGAGCTCGCCGAGCTTCGCGATCCGCTTCTCCATCGGCGGGTGCGTCGCGAACAGCGTCTGGACCGCGCTCTTCACGCCGGTCGGCACGATGAAGAAGGCGTTCATCTGCCCGGCCGCGCGCAGGTCCTGGGTGGGCACGCGCTCCATCGCCCCGGAGATCTTGAGCAGGGCCGAGGAGAGGGCGCTCGGGCGGCCCGTGATGAGCGCGGCGCCGCGGTCGGCGCTGAACTCGCGGTAGCGCGAGAGCGCGAGCATCAGGAAGAAGCTGATGATGTAGACGAGGAAGGAGACGAGGAAGATGACGAGCCCCGCGGGCGAGTCGTCGTCGTCGCCGAAGAAGAAGGCGAACTGGCTGATCATCGACGCGAGGCTGGCGAAGAAGCTGGCGACGGTCATGATCAGCACGTCCCGGTTCTTCACGTGGGCGAGCTCGTGGGCCATCACGCCTTCGAGCTCGTGCGGCTCGAGCGTGTTCATGATGCCGGTGGTTGCGCACACGACCGCGGCCTTCTGGGAGCGGCCCATCGCGAAGGCGTTCGGCACGTCGGTGTCGGCGACGGCGATGCGCGGCTTCGGCAGGTCGGCCTGGATGCAGAGCCGCTCGATCATCGCGTGAAGGCCCGGCGCCTCCTGGGGGGAGACCTCGCGGGCGCCCATCGCGCGTAGCGCGAGCTTGTCGGACAGGAAGAACTGGCCGGCGAGCAGCGCGGCCATCACCACCAGCATGATCCCGGCTCCCGCGCCGGCGGCGAACATCGCCCCGACGAAGCCCGCGTACAGCAGGCCCAGCAGGAACATGGTCATCAGCATGCGCGTCTGCAGTCCCGCATCGCGCCCGAACGTCACTCTTTGAGAGGCCATGCAGGGGATTCTAGGGATGAGCGGAATCCTGCTTGCCACTCGGGGGCGAGGTGCTACCCTGGCTCGGTCCTCGAAGCCGAATTCCCCTGCATAACAGCGGGAAACGGGGGACCCATACGTAGGAGGGGCAAAGCGCCGTCAGAGTCACGGCGCCGCCACGCAGGCGAGCCCGACAGCTAACCCCGTAGGCACGGCAGGACCGGACAACACGATGAAGCGAAGCTTCTGGGTATCCATAATCCTGGGCCTCACGGCCTTCCTCGTCATGCCGATCGACGGCTTGAGCGCTCCGCTGTCCAAGCGGATCGACCAGACCCGCTCGAAGATCCGCTCGAAGGAGCACAAGGAGCACGTCCTGTCGGATACGATCGCGCTTCACAACGTGAAGATCCGCGACCTCCAGGGCGACATCCGCGGGCTCCAGGAGCGCCAGCAGAAGATCCAGCGCACCCTCGACGAGAAGCGCGCGGAGCTGCTCGAGGTGCGCGACCGTCTCGAGCGCGCCCGCTCCCGGCTCGCCGAGCTCAAGGAGCAGCTGCGGATCGCCCAGGGCGCGCTGGCGGCGCGCCTCGTCGAGATCTACAAGGCCGACGAGCCCGACGTGCTCACCGTGGTCCTGAACGCCGACGGCTTCGGCGACCTGCTGGAGCAGTCCGAGTTCCTCGACCGCGTCTCGCAGCAGGACCAGCGCATCGTGGGTCGCGTGCGGGAGCTGAAGGGCCGCGCCAAGCGCCAGACCGTCCAGCTCGGGGTGCTCGAGCGCCGCGCCGAGAACGCCGCCGAGGTCATCCTCGCCAAGCGCAACGAGCTCGCGGCGGCGAAGGGCCGGCTTGTGCGCTCGCGGAGCGGGCTCCAGAACGCGCGCGACAGCCGCCGCAACGTGCTCACGAAGGTCAAGCAGAGCCGCGTCCGCCTCGAGGGCGACCTGCGGGCGCTCGAGGCCGAGCAGGCCCGCGTCCAGGCGGCGCTCCAGCGCGCCCAGGGGAACGCGTTCGCTCCGCGCGGCAACGCGGGGCCGATCAAGCGCGGCTCGGGCGCCCTGATCTGGCCGGTCAACGGCCCGCTCGTCTCGCCCTTCGGCCCGCGCTGGGGCCGGCTCCACGCGGGCATCGACATCGCGGTCCCGGCCGGCACGCCGATCCGCGCGGCCGACTCGGGCCGCGTCGTCCTGCTGGGCTGGGTCGGCGGCTACGGCAACTACGTCTGCATCCAGCACACCGGCAGCCTCTCCTCCTGCTACGCCCACCTGTCGAGCTTCGGCACCTCCAACGGCGCCTCGGTCTCGCAGGGCCAGGTGATCGGCGCGGTCGGCTGCACCGGCCACTGCTTCGGCGACCACCTGCATTTCGAGACCCGGGTCAACGGCTCGCCCGTCGACCCGATGGGCTACCTCTAGCCGCCGGTACGAACCGGACGGGACGCCGCTAGGGTCCTAACCCGCGTGCAGCCCGAGATCTCGATCGGACCGCTTGAGCTGCAGACCTTCGGGATCTGCTTCGCGCTCGCCTTCGTCGGCGCCGGCGCGGTCATCTGGCGGCGCTTCGGCGAGCTCGGGCGCCCGCCCGACTGGGCCTACGAGATGGCCTTCGCCGCGCTCATCGGCGGCCTCGTCGGCTCGCGCCTCGACTACGTCCTGCAGAACTGGGACGAGGCCTCGGACGACCTGCTCGGGAGCGTCTTCTCGGGCTCCGGGCTCGTCTGGTTCGGGGGCCTCGTGGGAGGCGCTCTCGGCGTCTTCGCCTGGGCCTGGCGGCGCGGCTACCTCAAGCTCGAGCTCTTGGACGTGTTCGCGCCCGCCGGGGCGTTCGGCTACGCGATCGGGCGCGTCGGCTGCCAGCTCTCCGGCGACGGCGACTACGGGATCGCCTCGGACCTGCCGTGGGCGATGGCCTACCCGGAGGGAACGGTCTCGACCACCGAGGAGGTCCACCCGACCCCGATCTACGAGACGCTCGCGATGGGGCTCGTGGCCTTGCTTCTGTGGCGGCTTCGCGACCGCTTCCGCCCCGGCGCGCTGTTCGCGCTGTATCTGGTGCTCTCGGGCGCCGAGCGCCTGCTCGTGGAGTTCATCCGCCGCAACGACGACGTCGCCCTCGGGCTGACGGTAGCGCAGCTCGTGAGCTTGGCGATGATCGCGGGCGGCGCGGCGTGGCTCGTGGCCATGCGCTCGCGTCCCGCGGGGTCTGACCCCGCTGTACCCCGCGCGGGGGTCTGACCCCGTCTGTACCCGCTGTACCCCGCGCGGGGGTCTGACCCGCTGTACCCCCGCCCGGGGGTCTGACCCGCTGTACCCCAGACAGCCGAAGAAAATCTACCCGTCTGGGGTATAAAGACCGGGGTCGCGAGTGCCGATACGCGACGGTGATGCGGGCTACTCGGGCGTACGCTGCAAGTATCGGCACCACGGGGGTGCTGATCGTCTGCGCCCTCCTCATGCTCGCGCTGGTCAGCGCCATCGTCGCGTTCAACGGCTGGCCGGGGGCCGCCATCCCCGACCGGATCGAGAACGTCCTCGTCGGCGACGATGAGCGGCAGTTCGCGCTCGCCGGCCCCGACCAGGTGGCGGCCGACGCCGCACCGGCGGCCGCGGCGGTCGCGGCCGCGCCGCTTCCCGCGGCCGGCCTGCCCGAGAGCGCCGTCAGCGGCGTGCCCGGCATCGACTCGCCACCGCCTCCGCCGGGCGGCGGAGATCCCGGCGTAGGCGGCCCGGCTCCGCCCACCACGCCCATCGACCCGCGGACGGTCGTCACCGACCCGCCGCTGCTCGACACGCCCGGCGCCCAGGTTCCGCCGGTGACCCCGCTCGTCGGCGGCCTCGTGGACACCGCCACCGGTGTCGTGGCGCCGCTCGGCGACCAGCTCGGCCTGCCGCTCCGCGACACCGTGAGCGCCACTGGCGGGGCGGTCACCGAGATCGTCGACGAGCTGACGCGCACCACCAACGGCCTGCCGGCGCCCTAGCCGCGCGCGGCTCTCTCGACGGCGCGGCGCACGAAGCCCACCGCGACGTTCTGCAACTCGAGGTCGTGCTGGATCGAGCGGTGGTGGCCCCCGGGGATCACCAGCAGCCGCTTCGGCTCGCCCGCAGCGGCATGAAGCTCCTCGCTGACGGTGTACGGGATGCGCTCGTCGCCCTGGGCGTGCATCAGCAGCAGCGCCGTCCGCGGCGACAGGCGCGCCACCGCCCCGAAGACGTCGGAGCCGCGCAGCCATTCCTCGCAGGCCGGCCGGTCGATCCGGAAGCGCTCGGCCTCGTCGCTTCGCATGAGGCGCAGCAGGACGTCCTCGGTGGCGGGGCAGAGGGCGACCACCGCCGCGACGCCGGGGTCGCGGGCGCCGGCGTGCAGCGCCTGGAAGCCGCCCAGGCTCGAGCCCCGGATGGCCACCGCCGGGGCGTGCTCGCGCATCAGCGCGCACATGGCGAGCACGTCGTCGATCACGCCGGGGCCGAACGCCCCGTCGGACTCGCCGTGTCCGCGGGCATCGAAGCAGAGCGCGGCCATCCCGTTCGCGCGGGCCACCCTCGCGAAGTCGAAGTGCGACTCCTTCGACGAGCCCGCCCCGTGGATCACGACGATCCCCGCGGACGCGGGCTCGTCCGGGGTGAACAGCGCGTAGGCGAGCCCGTCGAGGCGGCCGAGCGCGGGGGGAGCCGGGGTCGGATGCTCCATAATCGCGCGATCATGTCAGCCGTCGGCACGCTCTCGCACGTCTTCCCGATGGGAGCCCGCCTCAACGAGGCCGGGGCGCTCTGCGTGGGGGGCTGCGACGTGCGCGACCTCGCACGCGAGTTCGGCACCCCCGCCTACGTCTACGCCGAGGACGACATGCGCGCCCGCGCGCAGGGCTTCATGGCCGCCTTCGCCGAGCGGGCGGAGCGCTTCCAGGTCGTCTACGCGTCGAAGGCATTCCCCTGCACCGCGGCCTACCGCCTGTTCGCGGAGGAGGGGCTCCACTGCGACGTCGCCTCCGGCGGCGAGCTGCACCTGGCGCTCGCGGGCGGGTTCGCCGCCGAGCGGCTCTACATGCACGGCAACAACAAGTCGGAGGCCGAGCTCCGCTACGCCGTGGAGCAGGGCGTCGGCCACATCGTCGCCGACTCCTTCGACGAGCTCGAGCGGCTGTCGCGCCTCGCGCCCGGCCAGAGGGTGCTGCTGCGCGTCACCCCGGGCATCAAGGCGTCCACGCACACCTACATCTCGACGGGGCAGGTCGACTCGAAGTTCGGCTTCGGCCTGGACGACGTGCCCCGCGCCATCGAGGCCGCGGCGGATCTCGACCTGCGCGGCCTGCACGCGCACATCGGCTCGCAGATCTTCGAGCTCGAGCCGTTCGAGCGCCTCGCCGAGGTGCTGACCGCGCTCGGCGACTACCCGCTGCTGAACCTCGGCGGAGGGCTCGGCATCGCCTACTCCTACGACGACGAGCCCCCCTCGGTCGAGGAGTTCGCCGACGCCCTGCTGCGCAACGCCCCGGACGGCGTGACCGTCCTGTCCGAGCCCGGCCGCGCGCTCGTCGGGAACGCAGGCGTCACGCTCTACACGGTGGGCACCGTGAAGGAGATCCCGGGCGTGCGGACATACGTCGCCGTCGACGGCGGCATGTCCGACAACCTGCGGCCGATGCTCTACGGCGCCCGCTACGAGGCCGAGATCGCGGATCGCTTCGGAGGCGGCACGCGCTGCACGGTCGCGGGCATGCACTGCGAGTCCGGCGACATCCTCGTCGAGGACGCCGACCTCGACGACCCGCGTCCCGGCGACCTGCTCGTGATCCCCGCGACCGGCGCGTACGGTCACTCGATGGCCAACAACTACAACGCCGTGCCGCGGCCCCCGGTCGTGTTCTGCAAGGACGGCGACGCCCGCCTCGTGGTGCGCCGCGAGACCTACGACGACCTGACCCTTCGTGACGTCCTTTAGCGTCGGGCTGCTCGGCCACGGGACGGTCGGCGCGGCGTTCGCCGCGCTGCTGGCCGAGCGGGCGGACGAGATCGAGGAGCAGGTGGGGATGCGCCCGGAGGTGTCGGGCGTGCTGACCCGAAGCCGCGGCGACTTCCGCGACATCCTCGAGCGCAGCGACCTGATCGTCGAGCTGATGGGGGGCGTGGATCCCACGCGCGACTACGTGCTCGAGGCGCTCGGCGCCGGCAAGCACGTCGTTACCGCGAACAAGCAGCTGCTCTCCCAGCACGGCGAGGAGATCTTCGCCGCCGCCCGCGAGGCCGGGGTCCAGCTCCGCTTCGAGGCCGCGGTGGCGGGCGTCGTGCCGGTGATCCGCGTCATCCACGAGACGCTCGCCGGAGCCCACATCGACCGCGTCCACGGGATCGTCAACGGGAC
>DATMJO010000120.1:0-46999 GCA_035553855.1 Thermoleophilaceae bacterium
CCTCCCACCCCTGCATGACCGCCGAGGCGGCTCTGCGTTTCAAGGGCCTCGAGTTCGAACGGGTCGACCTCCCGTTCGGTGGCGGCCACAACGACGAGATGGAGAAGCTCTACGGCAAGGGCAGGACCACGGTCCCGGGACTGATGGTGGACGACGAGCCGGTCCACGGCTCGGTCGCGATCCTCGAGCGCCTCGAGCTGGTCGCCCCCGACCCCTCGCTCTACCCCGAGCCGCAAGCCGAGCGTGTGCGGGAGGCCGAGCGCTGGGGCGACGGCCAGCTCCAGGACCTCGGGCGGCGGCTGCCCTGGGGCGCTCTGCACTTCCGGCCCGAGGCGGCGGGGACCTTCGCGGGCGGCGGCCCGCTCGATCCCGCCGCGACGGACTTCGCGATCCGCGCGACCCGCGGGACCTGGCGCTACCACGGCATCACGGCGGAGCGCCTGGCGGAGGACCTCGCCGGCTTTCCGGAGAAGCTCGACCACGTCGACGCCCTCGCCGCCGACGGCATCATCGGGGGCGACGAGCCTACGGCGGCCGACCTCCAGATCGGTGCGACGCTCCGCGTGCTGCTCACGGTCGGCGACCTGCGCCCGCTGATGGAGGGCCGGGCGTCGGAGACGATCGCGCGTCGCTGGTTCCCGGACTACCCGGGCGACATCCCGGCCGGAGCGTTTCCCGCCGGCTGGGTGCCCTCGCGCTAGAGGAGCGCCCTCCCGGGTAAGGGGGCGGGATGCGACCCGCCCCTCGACGCATCATCGCCCGCGCCCACCGGCGCCGGACCCGGCCGCACGAGCGGGCGCTGCGGCGCATCACCGCCGCCGATCGCGCCCTGTTCGCCCGCGTCGCGCGCATGCGGAGCGGACCGCTCGACCGCGTGCTCCTGCCGGTCACCCGCGCCGCCGACCACTCGAAGCTCTGGATGGCCCTGGCGGCCGCGCTGGCGATCGCCGGCGGGCGGAGGGAGCAGCGGGCCGCGATCCGCGGCATCGGTTCCGTCGGCGCCACCTCGCTCCTCGTCAACCAGGTCGTGAAGCGCGCCGTCAGGCGGCCCCGCCCGGAGCTGCGAAACGTGCCCGCCGCCCGCCGTCTGCGCGCCCAGCCCCTGACGACGTCGTTCCCCTCAGGGCATGCCGCAAGCGCGGCCGCCTTCGCCGCCGGCGCGGGCTCGGAGCTGCCCGCCGCCCGGACGCCGCTCGGCGCGCTCGCGGCGGCGGTCGGCTTCTCGCGCACATACGTCGGCGTCCACTACCCGCTCGACGTCCTGGTTGGAGCCGCGGCCGGCGCGGCGGTCGGGCTCGCGTCCCGGCTCCAGTGGCCGTTGCTCCCGGCAGAGATCGAGGAGTGCCGTCCGACATCGGAGCCGGTCCGGCTCGATCCCCGCCCGGACGGCGAGGGAGTGGCGATCGTGGTGAACGCCGGCGCCGGGAACGGCGTCTCCGGACCGGACCTCGCGGACCTGCGCGAGCGCCTGCCGCGCGCGCGGATCGAGGAGGTCACCGACCCGGACGGGCTCCCCGCCGCGCTCGCCGAGGCGGCGCGGGAGGCGGAGGTCCTCGGGATCTGCGGCGGCGACGGCTCGACCGTGACCGCCGTCGAGACCGCGCTCGAGTGCGGGCTGCCGCTCCTGCTCCTTCCCGCCGGAACGCTGAACCACCTGGGCAGGGACCTGCGGGTGGAGTCCGCCGACGATGCGATCGACGCTCTCGCCCGCGGCGATGCAGTCTCGATCGACATCGGCGAGATCGACGGCCGCCCGTTCATCAACACGGCGAGCTTCGGCGCCTACACGCGAATGCTGGAGATCCGCGGCGGGCTCGAGAAGCGGATCGGCCGCTGGCCCGCGCACCTCGCGGCCGTCGTGCTCGCCGCGTTCCGCGCCGAGCCCCTCCGCCTCCTGCTCGACGGCGAGCGGCGGACCGCCTGGATGGTCTTCATCGGAAACGGCCGGCACGAGCCGCGAGGGTTCGCTCCGAGCTGGCGGCCGGAGCTGGACGACGGGATGCTGGACGTGCGGGTGCTTGGGGGAGAGCGGCCGTTCGCGCGCACCCGTCTGCTCGTTTCGGTGCTGGCCGGGCGGCTCACCCGCTGCGCCGCGTACGAGCAGCGCTGCGTCGGCTCGCTGGAGGTGGAGACCGGGCGCGAGGCGATGTCGCTCGCCCGCGATGGCGACGGTTTCGAGGGCTCAGGTGACTTCCATGTGGGCAAGCTGCGGCGGGCCCTGACCGTGTACGCGCCCGTGAGCGGCGCGGAGGCGAACGGCGATCGTTAGCGTTCAGGAAGGGAGGCGTTGATGGGGCACGGAAGACACCTACGCGTTGCGGGCCTGGCGGTGGCCGCCCTCGCGCTACTCGTGGCGCCCCCCGCGACGGCCTACGACTCGCAGCGCGAGCAGGACAACTACCGCAAGCTCGGCGAGCGCTTTCAGGAGGAGCAGGCCGCGCCCGAGTACCAGGCGGGGCAGGCCGCCACCCAGGTCGGCAACGTCGTCTCGCTCGCCCGGCGCGACGCCGAGGAGCGCGACCGCACATCGGTGACGATGTGCGCCGCCGGCGTCTCGATCTGCAGCCGCGACCACCGCCTCGACGACTGGTCGGCCTACGGGACGCGCGAACCGGTCGTGTTCATGGGCCGCAACGGCGCCCATCTGGAGGGCAGTGTCTGGGCCTCCGCGCAGACCGCCCGGGCGGGGGCGCCCGTGCCCGCCGTCGTGATCGAGACCGGTTCCGTGCAGGCGCCGGAGGGCTGGTACCGCTGGGCGGCGCAGGTGCTCGCCGCGCACGGCTACGTCGTCCTCACCTTCGACGTGCAGGGCCAGGGCCGCTCCGACACGCTCGGCTCGGGCGCGGACGTCCTCCGCGGCGTCCCCGCGCAGCAGGCCGAGCATTTCGTGGAGTCGGCCCAGGACGCACTCGACTTCCTGCTCTCCACCCCGGCGGCCCCCTACGCGCCGCGGCGTGCGAGCGGCACGGCCGCGCAGCAGGCCGAGGTGGCGGCCGGTGACGCCGCCGCGCACAACCCGCTTCACAGCCTCGTGGACCCGGCCCGGGTGGGCGCGGTCGGGCACTCGCTCGGCGCCTACGGCGTGTCCGCTCTCCAGGACATCGACACGCGCGTCGACGCGATCGTCGCGTGGGACAACCTCCGCAGCGGCAGGCAGGGCGAGACCACGCAACCCGTGCCCGGCGGCGAGTTCGCCCCGCGGGTCCCGGCCCTCGGCATGTCGGCCGACTACGGCCTCGTGCCGTCGCCGAAGGGGTCAGACCCCAACCCGCAGGAGAAAAACGGCGCCTTCCACCACTGGCGCGCGGCCGGGATGGACGTCATGCAGGTGAACCTCCGCGGCGCCGCGCACTACGAGTGGTCCTACAGCCCGAGCGCGGCATTCGTACCGCCCGCGAGCCTGCGCGGCATCGATGTCGCGGCCTGGTACACGACCGCCTGGCTCGACCGCTTCGTCAAGGGCGACCCGGGCGCGGACGCCCGCCTCCTGAGCGACCGCTTCCTCGCGGATCCCGTGGACGTCGCGATCGACCCGGCCGAGGGCGGCAACATGTTCTCCTTCTACTACCGCTCGCCGGCCGCGTTCAGGCGGGCGGACGGCACGCCGGTCGCATGCGACGACCTGCGCTCCGGCTGCACCGCGCTCCTCGCGTCCGACGGCGAGCCGCGCAACCCGGCGTATTCCTACCTGGAGGACCGCAAGCGCGGCCAGTAGCCTCCCGGGCGATGGACGCCCGCGCGCTTCAGAACCGCCTCGCCCTTGCCGCCGCCCTCTGGCGCGGCGTGGTGAAGGAGCCCCTGCCCAAGATGGAGCCGGGAGACCCGGCCGATCAGGTGCAGGCGTTCGAGATCCGGGTGGTGGATGCCGTCTGCGAGCTGGCGACGCCGGAGACGGCGCGGAAGGCCGCGAGCGCCACCTGGGACCTCGTCCACGAGCGCCCCGAGACCGACCCGGTGAAGCAGCACGTGACGGCCTGGCACGAGAAGCTGGCCCGCCTGTCGGTGGACCGCTGAAACAAAGGTGCCAGGGACCAATATTTCATCCGCGTAGGCCCACGCGGCCGTGGCGCGCGCATCAACGCCCGGCCGTGTCGCGGCTCGCGAGGCAGACCACGCGGTCGCCGGGCTCGAGCCGCTCCGAGCGCGGATCGTCGAAGCGGACGATCTCGTCGCCGCGAAGCACTGCCACGGCGAGGTGCTGCGGGTCGAGGTCCACCATCCGCGTGCCCGCGCGGTCCGCCGGGACGGGCAACTCGATCACGTCGAGGCCCTCCCCGACCGTGAGCAGGTCCTCGATCACGGCGACGAGCCGCGGCGTCTGGGTGGCGAGTCCGAGCATGCGCCCGGCTGCGCCGGACGAGGTGATCACGGAGTCCGCGCCGCTCTGCTCGAGCAGGTGCGCGTTCTCCTCCTCGCGCACGGCCGAGACGATCGTCGCCGCCGGGTTGATCTCGCGAGCGGTGAGCGTGACGAGCACGGCCGCATCGTCGCGGTCCACCGCGACGACGACCGCGCGGGCGCGCTCTACGTGCGCGGCGCGCAGGACGTCGGTGTCGGAGCCCTCGCCGTGCAGCGCCGCGAGACCGCTCCCCTCCGCACGCTCGACGGCGCGCCGATCGGGGTCGATCACGACGATCTCGCCGCTCCCGACGCCGTGCCCGAGGATCGAATTCACCGCGCTCCGGCCCTTCGTCCCGTAGCCGCAGATGATCACGTGGTCGTTCAGGCGAGCGCTCCAGCGTCGGCGTTGGTAGGCCTCGCGGGTCCGTTCCGCGAGCAGCTCGATCGTCGTACCGACGAGCAGGATCAGGAAGAGTACGCGCGCGGGCGTGACGAGGAGGGTCGTGAGGAGCCGTGCACGGTCGGTGACGGGCGTGATGTCGCCGTAGCCCGTGGTCGTGATGCTCACCGTCGCGTAGTAGAGCGAGTCGAGCAGGCCCACCTCGCCGCCGGCCGCGTCCCGGTAGCCACTCCGGTCCGCGTAGGCGACGAGCGCGACGAACACGACGAGCCCGATGGCGACCCCGAGCCGCCGACCGATCCTGCTGAACGGGCCGCGCTCGGGCTGCGGGAGCCGCACGTGCACGAGCCGCTCCCTGGCCTTCCGCTCCACGTGCGGCAGGCTACCGGCCGGGCGGGCATGATCCGCCCGATGCCCACGCCCGTCGCCGAGCGCACGCGAGCGCAGCTCCTGTCGGGCCCCCGCGCAGCGAGCCCGGTCGCCGTCGCCCAACGTCTCCTGGCGATCCAGGGCCAGGATCCGCGTGGCGCCCGTCTCGCGGTGCGGGCGCGCAGCCGGGGCCTCACCGCCTCATGCGTCGATCGTTGCCTCACGGACGACCGCTCCCTCGTGGTCACCTGGCTCAACCGAGGCACGCTCCACCTGGTGGCGAGCGAGGACCACCACTGGCTGCTCGCGCTCACCGCCGCGGGGCCGACGACGTCGTGCATGGCGCGGCTCCGCCGGCTCGGCGTGCCGGCGGCGTCGGCCGACCGGGGCGTCGCCGCGGTGGAACGGGCGCTCGCCGCCGAGGGTCCGCTGATCCGTGACGAGCTGCGCGAGCGGATAGCGGCGGCCGGCGTGCCTACGGAGGGCCAGGCGCTCGTGCACGTCCTGATGCTCGCCTGCCTGCGCGGACTCGCCGTGCGCGGGCCCATGAAGGGAGGCGAGCACGCATACGTGCTCGTTCGAGACTGGCTTGGAGCGCCGCCCCGACGCGAGCGCGACGCGGCGCTCGCCGAACTCGCGCGGCGCTACCTCGCTGGACACGGCCCGGCGAGCGACCGTGACCTCGCCCGCTGGGCCGGGGTGCCGCTCGGCGCGGCGCGCTCCGGGCTGAGGGCGATCGGCCGAGAGATCGAGGAGCGCGCGGGCGGCCTCGTCGCACTCAGAGGAGCGACGCGGGCCCGCGCCCTTCCGCCCCCGCGCCTTCTCGGGGCATTCGATCCCGTGCTGCTCGGCTGGACCTCGCGGACCGATGTCATCGACCCCGCCCACGGAACGCGCATCGTGGACGGCGGGATCTTCCGATCGTTCGCGCTGGCCGAAGGCCGCGCCGTCGCGCTGTGGCGGCTACAGCGCGGGAGGGTCGAGATCGAGCCGCTCGCGCCGATCCCGGAGGAGGTGGTGGGCGCGCTCGAGCGCGAGGCCCGCGACGTGGAGCGCTTCCTGGCCGGCTAGTAGAAGAAAGAAGGGTGCCAGGGACCTTTCTTTCAGGGGGCAAGGGTGCGCGCGCCGTCCAGCGAGGAGCGACAGACGTAGCGGAAGTGGGCGAGCCAGAAGCGGCTCGTCGCGCGGAACAGCGCGCCCTCGGCGACCTCCCATGAGCCGAAGCGCGAGCGGTCCTCTCCCAACTCGGCGAAGCGGTAGCTGTGGATCGCGTGGAATCCCGGCAGCGAGACCTCCCACGTCACCCGCTCGTTCGGCACGAACTCCACGATCGTCGCTCGCGCGGGCATCTTGTAGGGGTAGGCGCGCCGGATCGGGTTGAAGACCCACTCGATCGCGGCACCCTCGCCGAGGGGCCGGCCGCCCGCCACGCGCGCGCGCCAGATGCACGGGTTCCAGCGGGGCCAGCCGGGCACGTCCTGGAAGGTCCGCCACAGGGCGTCCACGGGCAGTTCGAGATCGACGTGGCCCGCGACCGGAAGCCCCGGCCCCGCGGCGATGGATCCGGCCCGCCCGCTCGGGTCGGGGCCGGCGAAGGGAGAGCCCACGGCGCGGACCCTACAGCCGGAGCAGGCTCAGAACGGGATGTCGTCGTCTCCGTCAGGCCCGTAGAGCTCTCGCGGAGACCATGCGGGGCTGCGCATACCCCGGCCGAGGAAGCCCACGGCGTAGCGCGGCGCGAGCTCCGACCGGGCGCGGCACCACAGCTCGGCGGCGCGCTCGTCGAGCTCCGAGCTCCGCGCGGCACAGACACCCGCGCGAGCCAGAACCCCGGCCTGCCGGACCCCGATCGGCGTCCCAGACGCCGATGTCGTGCGGGCCCCGCGGGTCGAACGGCTCGGCCCGGAGCGTGAGCCGGCTGCCGGGGTCGAAGGCCGCCGACTGGATCTGCTCCTCGTGCTCGTCGCCGGGCTCGATCCACCCGATCGCCGCGCCGTAGGCGGCGGGGAGGGGATCGCCGCGCTCCAGCACCGGCCCGTCCGGGAGGCGCAGATGGAAGCCGTACTCGAACGGGTCGCCGTGGCTCGGCATCCGCGTGGGCAACAGGGGGCTCGAGGGTCAGCCGGAGGGGGAGCGGTCTCATCTCGATCGAGTCGCGCCGGGCGGCCGCGACCTGACGCGAACGGCCGCCGTCAGGAACCGGGGGTGCGCCGCGACTCCACCCGCCAGACACCGAGAGGAGCCGCCATGACCGTCCGCATCCCCAGCCTGACCGACACCCTCGCCCGCCCGCTGCGCCTCGGCGAGCCCGACGTGAGCGGCCCGCTCGCGGTGTTCCCCGTCTTCGGCCCGGACCCGGCGCTCGAGTACGTGTCGTTCGCCCAGTCAGCCGGGGCCGGCGTGCACGTCCGCGAACTCGACGGCGGCGCCTCCGTCAACGACCTCGTGGTCGAGAACAGGACCGGCACGGCGGTGCTCCTCTACGAGGGAGAGGAGGTCATGGGCGCGCAACAGGACCGCACGCTCGACACCTCGGTGCTCGTGGCGGCCGGGGCGTCGGTGACCGTGCCGGTCTCGTGCGTCGAGCATGGCCGCTGGGACGCCTCGCGCCATGGCGAGGACTTCGCCCCCGCCCCGCGGTCGGCATACCCCGAGCTACGCCGCATGAAGAACCGCTCCGCCCGGGCGCGGGTCGTCGCCGGCCAGGCCGCGCGCGCCGACCAGCACGCCGTGTGGAACGAGGTCAGCTCCCGCTCGGCCGACATGGGAGTCCAGTCGGACACCGGCGCGATGGGCGACATCTTCCGCGACCGCCACGACGCGCTCGAGCGGATCGTCGCGGGCATCGGCCTCCATGACGGCCAGACCGGGGCGCTCGCGCTGGCCGGCGGGCGCGTCGTTGTGCTCGACCACGTCAGCCGGCCCGAGGTCTTCGCCGCCCTGCACGGGCCGCTCGTGAGCGGCTACGCGCTCGACGCACTCCCGTTCGGCGACGCCGGCGCGCCGGCCGATGCCGGCGCCGCCGAGACGTTCCTCGAGCGGCTTCACGAGGCGCGCGTGAGCGAGCACGACGGGATCGGCCTCGGCCGTGACCTCCGCTTCGCCGACTCCCGCGTCGAGGGCGCCGGCCTCGTCGCCGGGGCCGAGCTGATCCAGCTCACGGCGTTCCCGTCCGACGACGGTCCGACCACGGATCGCGCCGCGCGGATCAGGCGGCCGTCGCGGCGCCACGCTCGGCATGAGCCCTGAGGCTCCCAGGCGCACCCCCGGGCGCCGGCTCGGCGGTCATCCGGCCGCGACCCGCCACTCCTCGCCGCCCAGCGCCACGACGTCCCCGTCGTGGAGCTGCGCCCCGCGCCGGAGGTCGATCTCGCCGTTCACCGTGACCTCGCCCGCCGTGATCAGGACCTTGGCCTCGCCGCCCTGGTCCACCGCGCCCGCCAGCTTCAGGAACTGGCTGAGCCGGATCATGTCGCCGCGGATCGGGACGTCGGTGGGCACGGTCCGAAGCTAGCGGGTCTTCCGCGCGGTCCTCACGCGATCGGTCCTCGACAGCTCGGCCTTGCGGAGCCTCACCGCCCCGGGCGTCACCTCGACGCACTCGTCCTCGCGCAGGAACTCGAGCGCCTGGTCGAGCGAGAGCATCCGGTGTGGCACCAGCCGCACGAGCACGTCCGCCGTGGATGAGCGGATGTTCGTGAGGTGCTTCTCCTTCGTCGCGTTCACGTCGAGGTCGTCCGAGCGCGCGTTCTCGCCGACGATCATCCCCTCGTACACGGGCTCTCCCGGACCGACGAAGAGCGTGCCGCGCTCCTGCAGGTTCATGAGCGCGAACTGGGCGGCGGTGCCGCGGCGGTCGGCGACGAGCGCGCCGGTCGGCCGGGTGCGCAGCTCGCCCGCCCAGGGCTCCCAGCGATCGAAGACGTGGTGCAGGATGCCCGTCCCGCGCGTCTCGGTCAAAAACTCCGTGTGGAAGCCGATCAGCCCGCGAGCGGGCACGAGGTACTCCATCCGCACCCAGCCGGTGCCGTGGTTGACCATCTGCTCGAGCCTGCCCTTGCGGATGGCGAGAAGCTGGGTGATCACGCCGACGTACTCCTCCGGGATGTCGATCGCCAGGCGCTCGACCGGCTCGTGCAGCTTGCCGTCGACTTCGCGCGTGAGGACGCGTGGCTGCCCGACGGTCAGCTCGAAGCCCTCGCGGCGCATGAGCTCGACCAGGATCGCTATCTGGAGCTCGCCCCGGCCCTGGACCTCCCATGCGTCGGGGCGGTCGGTCTCCAGCACCCGCAGCGAGACGTTCCCGACGAGCTCCTGCTGGAGGCGCTCCTCCACCTGGCGGGCGGTGAGCTTGCTCCCGTCGAGCCCGGCGAGCGGCGACGTGTTGATCCCGATGGTCGCGCTGAGCGACGGCTCGTCGACGGTGATCACCGGAAGCGAACGCGGGTCCTCGGCGTCGGCGAGCGTCTCGCCGATCGTGATGTCCGGCATCCCGGCGACCGCGATGATCTCCCCGGGGCCCGCCTCATCGGCGTCCACGCGGTCGAGCGACTCGGTGACGTACAGCTCGCTCACCCTCGCGCGCTCCACGTTCCCGTCCGCGCGGCACCAGGCGACCGTCTGGCCGCGCCTGATCGTGCCGTTGCGGACACGGCAGATCGCGAGCCGCCCGACGTAGGGGGAGGCGTCGAGGTTCGTGACGTGTGCCTGGAGCGGATGGCCGGGCTCGTGCGCGGGCGCGGGGATGTGCTCCAGGAGCAGGTCGAGCAGCGGCTTCAGCGACTCGCCCTCCTCGCCCTCGGTGAGCGAGGCGCGACCGGCCTTCGCGTTGCAGTAGACGACCGGGAAGTCGATCTGGTCATCACCCGCGCCGAGGTCGAGGAAGAGGTCCAGCACCTCGTCGACCACCTCCGCGATGCGGGCGTCCGGGCGGTCGACCTTGTTCACGACGAGGATCACGGGCAGTCGCCCTTCGAGCACCTTCCGCAGCACGAATCGCGTCTGCGGGAGCGGGCCCTCGCTCGCGTCCACGAGCAGCAGGACGCCGTCGACCATCGTGAGGCCGCGCTCGACCTCGCCGCCGAAGTCCGAGTGCCCGGGCGTGTCGATGATGTTCAGCTTCACGCCGTCGTAGCGGACGGCGGTGTTCTTCGCGAGGATCGTGATGCCCTTCTCGCGCTCGAGGTCCATCGAGTCGAGCACCCGCTCGGCCACGTCCTGGTTCTCGCGGAACGCGCCCGACTGCCAGAGCATCGCGTCCACGAGCGTCGTCTTGCCGTGGTCGACGTGCGCGACGATCGCGACGTTTCGGATGTCCTCGCGGGCTTGGCTCACCGGTGCATCCTGACGATCGGCCCGCCGCGCCGCGTGGCGGCTACCCCTCGGGCCATGCCCCTGCCGATCGGCGCTAAGGAAGCTCCGCCAGCCAGGCGGCGGCGATCTCGCGCGCCCGCTCGAGCAGGTCCTCGGACATCGGGACGACCCTGATGCGGCGGCGGTAGGGTGCGCTGCGACCCGGCCCCGCCCTGACCCGAGGAGAGCCATGGACGTCCAGATCCGCCACCACCCGTCGTTCGCCGTCGCCCGCGCCAATCTCGCGGCGGGCGAGTCCATCAGGGCCGAGTCCGGCGCGATGATGGCCACCTCGTCGGGCGTTGAGGTCGAGGCCAAGATGGAGGGCGGTCTGATGAAGGGCCTGAAGCGCAGCGTGCTCGGCGGCGAGTCGCTGTTTGTGACCCGCTACACCGCGCCGCCGCAGGGCGGATGGATCGACATGGCGGCGCGCCTGCCCGGCGACCTCGTGGAGGTGCCGGTGAACGGGGCGGTCAACCTGTCGCGGGGATCGTGGATGTGCTCCTCCGACGGCGTCGAGATCGACACGAAGTGGGGCGGTGTGAAGAACCTCGTCGGCGGAGAGGGCGGGTTCGTCGTGCGCGCCGAGGGTCAGGGCTCGGTGGTGCTCGCCTGCTACGGCGCGCTCGACCTGGTGGAGCTCGCCGCGGGCGAGAGCTTCGTGCTCGACTCCGGCCACATGGTCGCCTTCGGCGACGGCGTCGACTTCAGGACGCGCAAGGTCACGAAGGGCATCATGCAGACGATCAAGTCCGGGGAGGGCTTCGTCTTCGAGTTCACCGGGCCCGGCCAGGTCTGGGTGCAGAGCCGCAACCCGGACGAGTTCATCGGCTGGCTGACGGCCACCTTGCCGTTCTCGCGGGGGTAGGGCGCTGAGCCACGGGGCGCCGCCCGCGGGAGTTGCGGTCACACTGACCTCGTGACGCTCCGGCCGATCGCCACCCTGTGCGCCGCCGTCGCAGCGGCGGCCCTGCTCGGCGCGCCGCGCGCAGGCGAGGACGCGGGAGCGGGGACACGGCGGGCTGAGCCCGCCGCGGAGGAGGCTCACCTCTCGGCCCGGACGGTTCTGCGCCGTCCCGCGGCGCTGCGGGCCGCGCGCAGAGGCTCGACCGCGCTCGTGCTCCGCTGGCGGAGCCGCGCGCTCGGCCATACGCGCCAGCGCGTGTCATGGCGCGCGGCCGGCGGGCGGACGCGGTCGAGGTCCGTGCCCGCACGAACGCGCCGCCTCACGCTTCGCGGCCTGCGCCCGGGCACGCTTCACAGGATCGTGGTGCGCGCGTGCCGCGGACGGCACTGCGGCCGCGGCGCGACCGTGACCGCCCGCACCGGCGCCGCCGCGGCCTCGGGCGCCCCGACGCTCGCCGGCTGCTCCGTGTTCCCCGCGGACAACGCCTGGAACCAGCGGGTCGACGACCTGCCGCTGCATCCCGACTCGGACGCCCTGATCGCCTCGATCGGGACCGGCGACAACCTCCACCCCGACTTCGGCTCGGGCCGATTCGGCGATTTCGGCATCCCGATCACGGTCGCCCCCGCCGGCCAGGCGCACGTCCCGATCGAGTTCACCGACTTCGGGGACGAGAGCGATCCCGGCCCCTACCCGATCCCGCCCGACGCCAGGGTGGAGGGCGCGCGCGACCGCGACGACGGCGACCGTCACGTGCTCGTCGTGCAGCAGGGGACCTGCATGCTCTACGAGCTGTTCAACGCCCGGCGCCGGGGCGAGGGCTGGGCGGCCTCCAGCGGAGCGGTCTTCGACCTCTCGAGCAACAGGCTCCGCCCGGCGGGGCACACCTCGGCGGACGCGGCCGGGCTCCCGATCGCGCCCGGCCTCGCGCGCGTGGACGAGGTCGAGGCGGGCGCCATCCGCCATGCCCTTCGCTTCACCGCCCGGAGGACTCGCCGCGCCTACATCCACCCGGCGCGCCACTTCGCCTCGAGTGACGACAGCCCGTCGCTGCCGCCGATGGGCCTGCGGGTGCGGCTCAAGCGCTCATTCGACCTCTCGCCCTACGGCGGGCAGGCGCGCGTGATCCTCGAGGCGCTGCGCGACTACGGGATGCTGCTCGCCGACAACGGGTCGGACTGGTTCGTGAGCGGCACCCCGGATCCCGGCTGGAACGACGACGAGCTCGACCAGCTGGGGCGCGTCCCCGGCTCGGCCTTCGAGGCGGTCGACACCGGGCCCGCGCGGACGCGCTAGTGCGCCTCAGCCCCGATCAGCTCGCTGGTCATGACGACGATGCCGAGTCGGAGCCGAGCACGGCGGCCGTGGCCCTCGCGGCGTCCTCCGCGCTCCGTCGAGTGCACCTGCTTCACCACGAGCAGGTCGGGCTCACCCGAGACCTCCGGCCGCAGCGCGTCGCCCCGAGCCGACGCGACGGGCGGTGCGCGTCGCCGGCCGGCCTCAGCGCCCGGCGGGCACGACCCGCCGGGCGAGCACCAGCGACGCGACGAGCGCGACCGCGCCGATCCAGATCACGGGGTCGTTCAGCGAGAGCGTGTCGAGGCGCGAGCCGAGGTAGGTGAACAGGACGGTCAGCGGCATGTAGCCGGCCGCCGTCGTCCACATGAAGGTCGAGATCCGCACGCGCGCGGCGCCGGCCGCGTAGCTGAAGACGCTGAACGGCACGATCGGGATCAGGCGCATCACGAGCAGGAGGGTGGTGCCCCCGCGCTCGACGAGCTGCTCGTAGCGCTCGAAGCGCTCGCGGCCGATCAGCCGCCAGAGCAGCGGACGCCCGGCGTGGAGGCCGAGCCAGTAGGCGGCGATGGCGTTCAGCATCCAGCCGGTCATCACCAGCGCGAAGCCGCCCCAGAAGCCGTAGACGAAGCCGGCGGCCGCGTCGACGACCTCGGCCGGGTAGAAGACGACGGCGTGGCTGAGGCAGATGGCGATCACCAGGACGCCACCCCAGAAGCCGAGGTCGCGCAGCTCGGTGCGGAGGGCCTCCGTGTCCCCGCTCAGCGCATGGCCGGCGGCGACCCGCAGCGGCTCCACGGCGACCACGAGGGCGGCGAAGACGGCCACGATCGCGAACGCCACGAGCACTCCCATGAGCGGTGGTGGCTCGAGGGTTCCCTCCTCGGCGGGCGGGGTGAGCATCGGCGCAGTATGCCGCCGCGGCGGCAGATGGATGTACGGGCGCCTCGCGTCTGCCCCGGGGTGAAACAGTGCCAGGCACTGTTCCACCCGCTCAGGCCGTCCGGCCCGGGCGATCCTCCACCGCCCAGCGCCGCAGCACGCGGCCCTCGCGGACCGCGGTTAGCGTGTTGAACCGCCTGATGCCGTCCTCGGACTGCGTCGGGCGGTAGAGCACGTAGTCGCCGAGGTCCACCGAGCCCTTCGGGACGACTAGCGCGTCGCCGCCTCCCGAGAGGTCGTCGCCGCGGGCGCCGGCCGGACGCGCCACCTCGCCCGCGCCGCCGGCGGCGTTCACGATGATCTCCATCTCCGATGCGTCCGGCGGCGTCTCGCCCGTCACCGGGACGCTCGGATGGTCGCTCGTGATCCGGCGCACCGGCCCGGCGGCGTGCAGCGCGTGCGCCAGCCCGTCGGTGTCGAAGCCGCCGTCGAGGTAACCCGCGCGCAGGATGGCCGAGCCGGGGCTCATCTCGTTCGCGGGACCACCCACCCAGTTGCGGTAGTTGGAGCTTGCGGGCCCGTTGCGGACCAGCGTCTCGGGGTCGTAGAGGCCGTCGTTTCGCTCGGCGAGCGCGGCGAGCAGGCCGTTGTAGGCCGACTGCGCCTGGCCGGCGACGGCGCGCCGGTAGGAGGCGTCGCCGCGGAGCGTCGCGTGGCCGTCGTAGCCAAGCACCGCGCCGAGACGCAGCGCTCTCCGGTTGGCGCGCAGCACGGAGAGGACGCCGCCGAGTTCGGCCTCGTCGTTCATGCCGCCGCGGCCCATCCCCACGTCGAACTCGAGCGCGACGTCGATCGGCAGGCGGCGCGGCGTGGACTGGACGAGGCGGCCGATGTGCTCGGCCAGCGGCAGCGAGTCGATCAGGATGCGGAGCGTGTGCGGGCGCTGGCCCCGAGGTGGCCGGCGCGCGAGATGGTCCGCCACCTCTCCGAAGCTCGGCGGGTAGCCCATGAGGAGGTCGGTCCCCTGCGGCGAGTGGGCCACGACCTCATCGACCTTCATGAGATCGAAGATCAAGCCGCGCGGCTCCGGGAGCCGCTGGATCACGTAGCCGGCGAGGCGCGCGCTGCGAAACGACTTGAGCGCGGGCCGCACCGCCATGCCGTTCCTCTGCCCGAAGTCCGCGAGCAGGGCGAGGTTCTGGTCGACGGCGGCCAGGTCCAGGATCCCGATCGGCTGGCCGCGCCCCTCCGCCACCGCGAGCGCGTGGACATCTTCGAGCGACATCGGCGTGCCGCCGCTCCCGATTCGCGGCTGGCGCTTGCGCTTGCGCCTGCGGCGAGCGGCCCCGGCAGCCGCAAGGCCCACGTCCGGCGAGACGGCGCCGGCGGCCACGGCCGCCGCCCCGGCGCGGGTTCATCGGCGCCGGTCCACCCCCTCTGCCACGCCCCGATGATCCCGGACGAGCGCGCGCCCCGCAATGAGGAACCGCGGTGAAACAGTGCCTGGCACTGTTTCAGTTTCAGCCGAAGGCGGTGAAACGGTGCCTGGCACTGTTTCAGCCGAACGCGGCGATCACCCGCACCAGCACGCGCGCCATCGCGGCCACCTCGTCGACCGCGACCGCCTCGTCCACCGCATGCGCGAGCGCGGGCGAGCCCGGCCCGGCCATCACGCACGGGATCCCGCGCTCGGTGAAGAGGCGCATGTCGGCGCCGTAGGGCATGCCGACGGTCGCGGGAGCCGCTCCGCGCTCGGCCTCGATCGCCCCGGCGACTAGCGTGGCGAACGGATGAGCCGGGTCGGTCTCGCCCGGGGCGAACTGCCCGCCCGTCCACGTCAGCTCCACCGGCGGCCCCTCACCCGTCGCCTCCCCGACCCGCTCGGCGAGGAGGCGGCGGACCGCCTCGGGCGACTCTCCCACGGGCACGCCGACGCGGCCCTCGAACTCGAGCCGATCTGGCACCTGGCTCGACCAGCGGCCGGCCTGGACGCGGCCGACGAGCAGCGGGTAGGGAAGCTCGAGCGCGCCCATGAGCGGGTGCTCGACATCCGCGTTCAGCTCCCGCTCGAGATCGGCCAGCGCCGCGTGGATCGCCACGTAGCGATCGATCGCCGACAGTCCAGCCAGGCGGAACGCCGCGTGAGCGGTGCGGCCGGAGACCACGCCGCGGAAGGTGAGCGCGCCCGCGTGGGCGCAGACCAGGTCGAACGAGGTCGGCTCGGGGATCAGGCAGGCGTCGAAGCGGTCGTCGGCCTCGAGCGCCGCGAACGTCCCCTGGCCGCCGTCCTCCTCGGAGGAGACCGCTTGCAGCACGACCTCGCACGGGCTCGCGCCCGGTGCGGCAGCCGCCGCCATCGCGTGGACGGCCGCGACGACGCCCGCCTTCATGTCGAGCGAGCCGCGCCCGTGGACGAAACCGTCCTCGACGGCGCCCGAGAACGGGTCGCGGCTCCAGGGCTCCGCGCCGGGTCCGACCACGTCGAGGTGGCCGTTGATGCAGAGGCGGCACTCGCCGCTCCCGATCGCGGCCACGGTGCCGACGAGCTCGGTGCGCGACGCCTCCTCCCCCGGGTGGCCGAAATGGCGGCGCAGCGCGGCGAGATCGTGCTCGCGGAGCTCTGCCCGGAGGCCGCGGCGCTCGCAGATCTCCGCGAGCAGCTCGTGGGCCCGGCGCTCCTCGCCGGTCACGCTCGGGACGCGAACGAGAGCGGCCAGGTCGGCGGCGATCGCGCCGGGGTCGATGCGCGACAGGGCGTCGCCGGTGCGCACGCCGCCGCTCAGGCTCGCTCGACCATGCCCTCGCGCAGGCCGACCCGAAAGCGGGCCAGGTCCTCGACCGGCGCGTCCGGCGAGGTCACGGACGTGGGCGAGCGGAAGGTGGCGAGGAGCTCGTCGGGTCGCAGTTCCAGCACGCCGTAGCCGCGGCGGGGCAGGTTGATGTACTTGAGGTGCGGCGCGTTGGCTGCGCGCACGTAGGCCTCGCCCGCCGGCAGCGACTCGCGCGGGAAGCTCGCCTCCAGCCCGTTCGAGGAAATCGAGCCGCCAATGAACTCGGTCGCCGGTGGGCGGGCGCCGTCAAACCTGCCGTCGGGGTAGACGTCGCCCGCCATGAACGTGTGGATGTCGCCCGTGATCACCGTCACGCCCTCGATCTCCTCCCTGCGCACATGCCCGAGCACCTCGGCGCGGTCACCCGGGTAGCCGTCCCACTGGTCCGGATTGACGGGGTAGCCCGGAACGCCGTCCAGGCCCATCATCATCACCTGGTTCGCGATCACCTTCCAGGTGGCGCCCGACCCGGAGAGGACGCGCTTGATCCACTCGCGCTGCGGGCCGCCCAGCATCGTGCGCGAGGGGTCGTCGATCCCGGGGCAGGCCTGGAACTCGGTCTCGCACGCCCGCGGGTCGCGGTACTGACGGGTGTCGAGCATCAGCACGTCGGCCATGCCACCGAGGCGGATGCGGCGGTAGCTGCGCATCGGCTCGGCCGGGATGCGGTTGCGCGGCCCGTACTCGAAGAAGGCGAGGTAGCCGTTGCGGCGGCGCGTGAGGAAGTCCACGCGCCTGCGGGACTCGGGCATCGTGCCCGGCTCGTCGCCCGTGTAGTTGTTCTCGGCCTCGTGGTCGTCCCAGATTGCGGCGAAGGCGGCCGACGCATGCATCGCCCGCAGATTCTCGTCGGAGAGGTAGAGGCGGTACTTCGCGCGGTACTCCTCGAGCGTCTGCGCCTGGCCGTCGGGGCCGATGTCGTCCACGCGCCCGATCTCGTCGTTGCGGCCGCCGCCCTCGTAGATGTAATCGCCGAGGCAGAGCACCATGTCGAGGTCGTCCTCGGCCGCGAGCCCGCGGTGGGCCGGATAGAGACCCGCCGTCCACTTCTGGCAGGAGAAGAAGCCGATCCGCAGCGGCTCGCGCGAGTCCGGCGGGCGCACCGTCGTGAAGCGACCGACCGGCGACGACCCGGTGCGCGTGGAGAAGCGGTAGTGGTAGCGGCGGCCCGGCCGCAGGACGCGGGACGAGCGGATCGTCCTGCGCGCGGTGAAGTCGCGCACGGGCGCCGCCCGCACGAGCGAGCGGTGGACGACGCGCGAGAAGCCCTCGTCCTCTGCTACCTCGAGCCGCACGTAGCCGGGGCGCTCGAGCCCTTCGAGATGCGTCCACAGGGTGATCGCGTGCATGCCGGGGATGCCCGCCATCACGCCGCAGTCGAACTCCGCCTCGCGCACCGGCTCGACGCGCCGCCGCGAGGCGGCCGTGACGCCGGGCGGCAGCACGAACATCGGTGCCGCCGCGGCGGCACCCGCGAGCAGGCTGCGGCGGGTGAGGCGGTCTCGCATGTGCGCGAGGCTACCCCGGCGCTATGCGGCCGGGGTGCACCCCGGTACCGTCGACGGCGTGACTCGCATCTTCGCCACGGCTGGAAGCCTCCGCGAGGGCTCGTTCAACTGGCGCCTGCTGCGCCGCGCCGAGGAGATCGCGCCGGAGGGCATCGAGTTCGACACCTTCACCGGGCTCGCGGACATCCCGTTCTTCAGCCAGGACCTCGAGGGCGAGGCGACGCCCGCCGCGGTGCTCGACATGCGAGCGCGGATCGCGGCGGCGGACGCCCTGCTCGTGGCGACGCCCGAGTACAACGGCGGGATGCCCGGTGTGTTGAAGAACGCGCTCGACTGGGCCTCGCGCCCCGCTGGCGCGAGCCCGGTCAAGGGCAAGCCCGCGGCCGTGATCGGCGCGAGCCCCGGCGGGCGCGGAGCGGTGCGCGGGCAGCAGAACGCGCGGGACGTACTGGCGGCGATCGGCGCGAACGTCCTGGACGAGGAGCTTTCCGCGGGGCGCTTCCACGAGCTCCCGAGCGAGGACGGGACACCCCGCGACACCGACCTCGACGTCCGCATCGAGTCGCACCTGCGCCGTCTGGCCGTGCTGGCGGGCGTGTCGATCGAGGGGCTCGCGCAGTCGGCCGAGTACAGCATCGCCTGCCAGCGGCTGGCCGACGCGCGGGCCTAGGGCGAGGGTCCGGAGTTCACGCCGGAGAACCGTTCACCCGGCCCCTCACGGCTCGATTACGTTGCGGGGATCGGGCTTCTCCTCCGCGGGCGCCTGGCTGTAGTCGCCGAAGGGCGCGTCGCGCTCGGCGATGATCGCGCCCACCCCCTCGCTCTCCCCCTTGTCGATCCACGCCTTCGCCTCGGGGATGTTCCGCATGATCCCGTCGAGGATCGGGCCGAGCGTCTGGGTGGAGGAGAGGCCCATGTTCTCGTAGGCCTGGTTGACCATCAACTTCATCGCCGCGAGCTGCGCCGGCGGCAGTGCGGCGAGCTCGGACGCCCGCTCGCGCACGGTCGTTTCGAGCCGGTCGAACGGCACGGCCTCGTTGATCAGCTCGATGTCGGCCGCCTCGCGGCCGGAAAGCGGCCGGCCGGTGAGAGCGTGGTACTTGGCGCGGCTGAGGCCCAGGCGGTAGATCCACATGCCCGACAGGTAGGCGCCCCACATGCGAGAGTACGGCGTGCCGATCCGCGCGTCCTCGGAGGCGATCACCAGATCGGCGCAGAGCGCGGTGTCGGAGCCGCCGCCCACGCACCAGCCGTGGACCTGCGCGATCACGGGCTTCGGGCAGCGCCAAGTGCTCATGAACGCCTGCGTCGGCGACGACGGCTGCGAGGTGGCCATCGTGAAGTCCTTGCCGGGGTCCCACTGCCCATCGGTGGTCAGCTGCTCGTCCCAGTGGTGGAAGCCGCCTCCGAAGTCGTAGCCCGCGCAGAAGGCACGCCCGGCGCCACGAAACACGATCACGTGGACGTCAGCGTCGCGCGTCGCGGCGTGCACGGCCGCCTGGAACTCCTCGGGCATCGGCGGGACGATCGTGTTGAGCGCCTCCGGCCGGTTCAGCGTAATCGTCGCGATCCGGTCCTCGACGTCGTAGAGCAGCGTCTCGAATTCCAAGGTGGCCTCCAGTGGACAGGTGCTCTCGACCCTACGGGGTCGTGGAGGGAAGGTGCCAGGGACCAGGTTTTCACCCGGCCGGGCTCGCTACATGCGCAGGAAGGACGCGCCGTTCACGTCGAGCACCGTTCCGCTCGCCATCTCCGCAGCGGGCGACGCGAGGAACACGATGGCCGCGGCCACCTCGTCGGCGGTCGCGATCCGGCCGAGCGGGCTTTCCGCGCGTCGTTGCTCCAGTTGGTCGCCGGTCAAATACTCGGCGGCCATGTCGGTGTCGGTGAAACCGGGCGCCACGGCGGTCACGTAGATGGCGTGCGGGCCGAGCGCCTGCGCGAGCGACTGCGTGAACGACACGAGGCCCGCCTTGCTCGCGCCGTAAGCGGGGTGGCTCGGCTCACCGCGGAACGCCCCGCGGGAGGAGACGTTGACGACGTGGCCACCCCCGCGTTCCACCATGTGACGCACCGCGCACCAGGTCACGTTCGCTGCTCCCACGAGGTTCACGTCGAGCGTCCTTCGCCACGCGCGCTGCCAATCGTCGTAGCTCGTCTCGGTGACCGGATGCGCCTCGAAGATCCCGGCGTTGTTCACGAGCACGTCGATGCCGCCCAGCGCGTCGGCCGCGCCGTCGACCATCCGGCGGACGGCGTCCGGATCGGCGAGCTCGGCGCCGACGCTCACATGCGCCTCCCCGGGGAGCGATGCGAGAACCTCCTCGGCCCGATCGGCACGGCGTCCATAGTGGACGGCCACGCGGTCGCCCGCCGCGGCGAACGCGCGCGCAGCCGCGGCCCCGATCCCGCGTGACGCGCCGGTTACGAGCACGGATCGGCCGCTGCCCGAACTCACGGAACGAGCCTAACCGGCGGCTCGGGTCCGCCGGGTGAAACGTTGGTCCCTGGCACCTTTGTTGCGCCCCGGGGAGGCCCGCGTCGGGGCCTCCCCGGTACCCGGTTCCCGGCTACTGCTCGCCGATCACCCTCAGGCCATACTTCTCCTTGAGCTCCGGCACCCACTCCGGGTGCACGAAGTGGTGGTCGTACCTGCGCGCCAGCTCCGCCCGGCGCTCCGGCAGCTCCTCCGGCGGGGAGGTGGCGGTGAGCTCGCCCAACTCCGCGAAGAAGTTCTCGAAGCCGGCGGGCCAGATCACCTCGAGCAGCAGCGCCGGCTCGGGGCCGGCGTTCCAGAACGTGTGCGGGATACCCCGCGGCTTGACCACGTAGCTGCCCTGCCCCGCGACGTAGTCGCGATCGCCGATGCGCGCCCCGATCTCGCCCTTGAGCACGTACGAGAGCTCGTCCTCGCGGTAGTGGATGTGCGGCGGGACGAGCCGGCCCGGGTCGACCGGATGCTCGACGATCGCGAACGCCCTGCCGGTCATCCCGGCCGGGATCTTGAAGTCGACGCCGACACCGCCGAGCGAGACCGACTCGCCCTCGCCCGCCTCCACCACGAGCTTCTGGTCGGTTGTCATGCGGGTACCCCTTTCCTTATTTCGCGCAACACCATTGTTGCTTGAACTAGTATGCTTGCGGGCACGAAACGAACGCAAGGTTGGTGTTACATGCCTGTTGCACGAAAAGAGGCGCGGCCCTACCGGCAGAAAGCACGGGCCGCCCGCCAGGAGGAGACCCGGCAGCGCATCATCGCGTCGGCGGTCGCCCTTCACCTGGAGCGCGGCCCCGCGCGGACCTCGATCAACGCGATCGCCGAGCACGCTGGGGTCAACCGCGTGACCGTCTATCGCCACTTCCCTGACGCCCGCGCGCTGCTCGAGGCCTGCTCCGCGCACTCGCACCGCGTGAACCCGCCGCCGGACCTCGCCGGCTGGCGCCGGATCGATGATCCCCGCAAGCGCACGCGCGTCGCACTGACCCAGCTCTATGACTACTTCCGCCGCACTGAGGCCGGTTGGGCGAACGTGCTGCGCGACGCCGAGGTCGAGCCGCTCGTCAAGGAGATGGTCGAGGCGCGGCGCCTCGCCTATCTGGCCGACGCGAGGGAGGTGCTACTCGAGGCTTGGGCGGGACGAGGCCTGCGCCGCCCGCTGCTGCGCGCGGTCATCGGCCTCGCGGTGGACTTCCGGACCTGGCAGACGATCGCCCGCCGAGAGGGCCTCGACGACGGCACCGCCGCGGCGCTCATGGTGCACCTGGCGGCCGCAGTCGGGGGCCGGGAGGGAGGCTGAGCACTCAGGGCGGGTGTCCCGTCGCGCCGGTGGTGAGCCGGCGCGAGAGATCCCTGCGGAGGCGCGCGCATGGCGTCGATCCGGCGCAACGAGCGGCTGCGTTGCGCGAGTAGCGACCTGCGTTTGCGGGGACGAGACCCGGACCGTCCCCCACAAAGGAGCAGAGATGACCGACGACGAGGCCCGCGAGCAGGAGGAGCAGGGCCAGCCGGAGAGCCAGGAGAGCGAGGCCTCCGGAGAGCTCTCGGGAGAGATCCCGGAGGAGGCCGGCGGTGACGGGGACACGCCGCTCGGCGCGACCGATCAGCACTCGGACGCACCCGGCCCCACGGGGACGGGCTGAACGCGAAGCCCGGACCTCGCAGTGGCGACGCGCGTAGCGAGTCGCCATCCCATCCGGCGCGAGGGGCGGGGTCGCACGCGGCCCCGCCCCTCGCGCGGGCCCGCATACTGCGCGGATGACAACCGCACGCGCCGTCCCCGTGACCCGCGACGAGCTCGAGGGCGACGATGCCATCGAGACCCTGCGGGCGATCGACCCGCGACGCCTCGCGCTCGACGCGGTGACGCGCTTCCGCGCGGGCGACGGGTTCAGCCACTCGCGCGCTCTCGCCTTTCAGATCACGCTCACGCTCGTCCCCGCGCTCATCGCGATCATCGGGTTCGCCGAGGCACTCGATCAGGGAACCGTGCGCCGCGCCGTGGAGGGCACGATAAACGCGCTCGCGCCGGGAGCAGCGGGCGACTTCTTCACGGGCGCGCTCGAACAGGGATCGTCGAGCGCGCGCGAAGGCCGCGCCGCCGCAGCGCTTGTCGGCGGCGTGCTGGCAGCGCTGCTGGCCGGAACATCGGCGATGGGACAGGTGGAGCGCGGGGCGAACCGCATCTACGGAACGGAGCGCGACCGGCCGTTCCTGCGGAAATACGCGAACGGTCTGCGCCTGACGCTGACCGCAGGAGCCTTCTCGCTGCTGGCCCTCGTCGTGCTGATCGGCGGAAGCGCGCTACGCGAGGCGATCGGGCCGAGCCAGGGGCTCGATTTGACGCTCGCGATCCTGCGCTGGCCGGCCGGCCTCGCTCTCGTGCTCGCATCGCTCGCGATGCTCTTCCGCCACGCCCCACGCCGCCGCCAGCCAGAGGCGTCCTGGCTCGCCTTCGGAGCGGTCATCTCCGCGGTCCTCTGGCTCGCCTTCATGGCAATCCTCGCGCTCTACATCCAGGCGACGGACTCCTTCGGCGCCACCTACGGTCCGCTCGCCGGCACGATCGGCGTCCTGCTCTGGAGCTTTCTCGTCTCGATCGGGCTCTTCCTGGGACTGGCCTTCGCGGCGCAGCTGGAGGCCGTGCGGGCGGGGGCTCCGGAGCCGCGGGACGAGCGCGAGCGAAACGATTGATCTCAGGCCGGTGCGGTCTGCTCGAGCTCGACGTCCGCGAACGGGGCCGGGCCCACGATCTCGATGCTCGGCGACCGCTCGGCGACCGCCCGCAGGCGCGCCCAGTCGGCCGGCCTGGCCGCCTCCTCCTCCGTCTGCACGGTCTCGCCGGCCTGCCGGTAGAACGGCTCCCCGCTCGCGGGCGTCTGCCAGGAGATCACGTGCGCGCCGCGCGCCGAGACCACCATGAAGGCGTGCGGCACCCCACGCGGGGCGAAGAAGAACCCGCCGGCACCGACTCGGTGACGCTCGCCCTCGACATCGACCAGCAGCTCGCCGTCGATGACGTATATGGCCTCGTCCTCGTTCGGGTGCACGTGCATCGGCGTCACCTTGCCCTGCTCCATGTGGTCGTCGAGCAGCAGGAACGCGCCGCCGGTCTCCGCGCCGGTGGCCTTCCACCTCATGGCGCCACCGCCGGCGAACCACATGAGCTCGCCCTCGTCGCGCTGGCGGACGATGGGAACCGCTGTGCTCATCGAAGCTCCTTCCGGGACGACCGCCGGCCGTCCGCTAGGATGAAACGATACTGTCCATGATGGACAGTATCGTCCCATAACGCCGATGTCAACGGGCTACGAGTCGAACGGTCGGACGCGCCAGAAGGCGCGCACCCGGGCCGCCCTCCTCCAGGCGGCGCGTGAGCTGCTGGCAAGCGGTCCCGCTCCCACGGTGGAGCAGGCGGCGGACCGCGCGGGCATCTCGCGCACCACCGCCTACCGGTACTTCGCGAACCAGCGCCAGCTCGTTGCGGCGACGTATCCGCAGATCGAGGCGCGCTCGCTGCTCGATTCCGACGCTCCGGAGGATCCGGCGGCACGGCTCGAGATCGTTCTGGAGCGCATGACAGGACAGCTCACGACTTACGAGCCCGAGCTGCGGGCACAGCTGCGGCTCTCACTTGAGGGCGGCGGAGAGGAGGACCTGCCCCTGCGCCAGGGACGCGCGATCGGTTGGATCGAGGAGGCGCTCGCTCCCTTGGGCGATCGCTTGGATCCTGGAGAGGTCCGTCAGCTGGCCGTCGCGATCCGCGCCGCCTGCGGCATCGAACCGCTGGTCTGGCTGACGGACGTCGCCGGGCTGTCGCGTCCCAGGGCGGTCCGGCTCATGCGCTCCTCTGCCCGCACGTTGCTCGAAGCCGCGATCCGGCGGAGCTAGGGCTTCCACCGGGACGGCGGCCCCCGGAGGGCGTCTCCTCTCCGAGCCGCCCTCCGGGTCGCCCTATGCCCGGGTCAGGTCCGCGCGCCGCGCTTGCGCTGCTCCTTCACCCTGGCCGCCGCCTTGCCGAGCCGCTCGGCCTCTTTCTTGGCCTCGAGCGCCTCCTCGGTGTGGTTGAGCGCCTTCGCCTTCTCCTCCGCCGCGCCGAGGCGCTCCCGCCGAGCGCGCGTCTCGGCGCGCTCGGTCCGCCGAGCCCGTTGCTCGCGCGCGGAGTCGCGTCGGCGCTCAGCGCGCTGCCGACCGCTCTCTGCGACCCGCTCCGCCTCGGTGTCGAGCCGAAGGGCGCGCTCGCGCTCGTCCGCCGCGGCGCGCCTGCGGATGGCGTCCGAGGTGAGCTCGTCGTCGCCCAGAAGCGCGCCGGCGAGGTTGCGAAGCCTCGCGTCGGCGCGGTCGAGCGCGATCTCCGCCGCGTCGCCGCCGAGCCTGCCGGCCGCGAGGCGCGCGGGCGCGCGGAGCATCTTCAGATAGGTGTCGACTGCCATGCCGAGGACGCTCATGCGCGCTCCTCCGGATCGATCGCGTCGGCGCGCGCCTCGGCGCGGTCGGCCTCGGCAGCGAGCTCGGCGGCCCGCCGCTCGGCGTGCTCCTCCTCGCGTTCGGCCGCCTGCTCCGCGCTCTCGGCCTCGACCTCGCCGCGCAGGCGCTCGACCTCGGCCTCGGTCTCGACCTGCTCCTGGCGAAGCTCGGCCTCGTCCGCGCGGAGCTCGGCCTCGGTGCGCTCCTCGGCCGCGTCCAGCTCGGCGTCGCTCTGGGCGCTCTGCAGCCTTCCCTCACGCGCCAGCGCGTCCCGGCCGAGGACTTCGCCCACGGCCTCCTTCGCCTTTCCGGCGATCTTTCCGGCGATGCCGCCGGATGTTCTCTCTGTCGGTGTCATAGATCCTCGCTCGATGATGGTCTGCTCCCGCCTACCCGGAGGCCCGGAATGCGACACATGCAACGGTGGTCGCTCCCCGCGGCCGGCTGGTGCGGGTGCAGGGCGTGCCCGAGCCAGGTGTCGCTGAGCGCATCATGCGCCGGCGCCTTCGGCCGCCTGCCGCGGATCACGAGCAGATCCTCCTCACGAGCGCCCGGAGCGAGCAGCCCGCGCCGCTCGAGCTCCAGTGCGCGGCCGGCGAGCAGCGGCCCGAGCGGGCCGCGCCGGCGCGCGACGACCTCCGAATCGAGTCCGGCGGCGCGCATCCGCTCCAGGGTCTCCGCCTCGCCGCAGACCGACGAGTGGACGACGACGAGCGCGCCGCCCGGACGTAGGCGTGAGGGCGCCTCGGCGAGTATGCGGTCGAGCAGCGCCCGCCCGTCGAACCCGGCGTCCCAGGCGCGCTCTGCCCCCCGCTCGGGGAGCTCGTCGCTCGCCGCCGGCAGGTAGGGCGGGTTCGAGGTCACGACGTCGAAGGAGCGGCCTGCAACAACGCGCAGGAGGTCGCCGCGGCGCCCCTCGATGCGGACGCCGTTGAGCATGCCGTTCAGCTTCGCGGCGAGCAGCGCACGCCGCGACACGTCCACCGCGGTGACACCCCGTGCACCCGCGAGCGCCGCCGCCACCGCGACGGCGCCCGAACCGGTGCAGAGGTCGAGCACGTCGCCGCCCCTCACCGCGGGCTCCCGGCGCAGGGCTTCGGCGAGCATCCAGCTGTCGGAGCGCGGATGGAAGACTCCTGGCGGGACGACGATCCTCACGCACGGCGCGGTACCCCCCGCCCAAATGAGCGAATCCACGACATGACATCAACGTCTTTCAGCGCGGAGCGCCTGCGCGAGCGCTTCGAGGGGGAGGGCGATCTGACGGTCGGCATCGAGGAGGAGGTCATGCTGCTCGACCCGGAGTCGCTCGACCTGGCCCCGGTGGCGGCCGAGGTGCTCGAGCGCCTGGCGGGTGACCCCGCGCTCAAGCCGGAGCTTCCTGCCGCCCACGTCGAGATCGTGACGCGCCCCCACGAGCGTGCCGGCGACGCCGTCCGCGAGCTCGCCGCCGCGCGCCGGCGGCTCGTGGAGGCCGCGAGCGGCCTCGCGCTGCCCGCGGCGGCGGGCGCGCACCCGTTCGCGGCCGAACACGGCGATCTGTTCCCGGCCGAGCGCTACCGCGAGATGCAGCGCGACTACGGGGTGATCGCGCGGAGGCAGCTGGTCTGCGCGCTCCAGATCCATGTCGCGGTCCGCGGCGCTGAGCGCGCGCTCGCCGTCTACAACGCGCTGAGGGGGTTCCTGCCCGAGATCGCCGCGCTCGCCGCCGCCGCGCCCTACCACCGCGGCGAGGACAGCGGCCTGGCCTCCGTGCGCCCGACGATCTCGCAGCTCCTGCCGCGCCAGGGCGTACCGCCGGCCGTGTCCAGCTGGAGCGCGCTGGCGGACGAGCTCGCGTGGGGCGCCGCTGCGGGCTCCGTTCCCGAGCCGCGCCGCTGGTGGTGGGAGCTGCGCCCGAACTTCGCATACGGCACGCTCGAGGTACGGGTCCCCGACGCGCAGGCCCGGGTGTCGGACGTCGCCGGGGTGGCCTCGTTCGTGCACGCCCTCGTCGGCCTGCTCTGCGAGCGCTTCGACGACCGGGGCGCTCTGGCGGCACCCGCCACCTGGCGCATCGAGGAGAACCGCTTCTCGGCATGTGCGCACGGCGTGGAGGGCGAGATGGCGGACCTCGGGACCGGCATCCGCCGGGCGACCCGCGAGCGCCTCGGCGAGCTGGTCGGGCAGATCGAGGGCAGCGCGGCGCGCCTCGGCTGCACGGGCGAGCTCGGGCAGGCGCGCAGGCTCGTGCGGGAGAACGGCGCGATGCTCCAGCGCCGGGCGGGGGGCGCGGTCGGCGCGCGGGAGGCGACGCGCTGGCTGGCTGAGAACTTCGGCGACGAAGGGAAGTGGTGACGTGGCGGCCCTTGCCGGGTAACGCGAGCGCAACGTGGTGGAGCGCCCCGATCCTCGAGGACAGCTGAGCGAGCTGCTGCTCGCCCAACTCGACGACGAGGTTCGCCCGCTCGGACAAGTGGCGCCGCCGCAACCGTCCGATCCGCTTGCCGACGAGGACCTCCAGTTCTCGCTTTACCTCATGTACGAGCTCCACTACCGCGGCCTGCCCGGCGCGCACCCCGACTGGGAATGGGAGCCGTCGCTGCTCGCGCTGCGGCGGAAGCTCGAAGGGCTGCTGCTCGACGCGCTTACCGACGACATCGGCCCTCCCGCGGACGGCGCCGCGCCCGAGGAGATGGACCTCGCGCTGCGCGCGATCGCAGACGGCGACGACGGGCCGTCGCTCTCCCGCTACGTCGAGCGCGAGGCGACCGTCCCGGAGCTCCTCGAGTTCCTCGTGCACCGCTCGGCCTACCAGCTCAAGGAGGCGGACCCGCACTCGTGGGCCCTCCCCCGCCTCAGCGGCCCGCCGAAGGCGGCGCTCGTCGAGATTCAGGCCGACGAGTACGGCGGCGGGAGGCCGGAGCGGATCCATGCGGAACTCTTCGCGCGAACGCTGCGCGCGGTGGGGCTTGACGCCCGTTACGGGGCCTACGTCGACCACATCCCCGCCATCACCCTCGCGACCGTCAACCTGATGTCGGTCCTCGGCCTCCACCGGCGCTGGCGCGGGGCGATCGTCGGCCACCTGGCGCTCTTCGAGATGACGTCGTCGCTCCCGAACGGCCGCTACTCCTCCGGGCTGCGCCGGCTCGGCTTCTCCGGCGACGCGACCGCCTTCTTCGACGAGCACGTGGAGGCCGACGCGGTGCACGAGAACATCGCCGCGGTCGACCTCGCGGGCGGGCTCGCGCGCCAGGAGCCGGAGCTCGCGGCGGACATCCTCTGGGGCGCCCGCGCCCTCATCGCGGTCGAGTCGCGCTGGGCCCGCTCGCTGCTCGATGCCTGGAGTGAGGGCCGCAGCTCGCTGCGAGTGCCGCTCGCCGAGCCGGCGCCCGTCTAGCGGTCGAGCGGCCGGCGCTCGTACTCCGGCCCCGACGGGGCCTGGAAGCCGACGAGCTTGTGGCTGCCGTCGCAGAAAGGCCGGATCCGCGACTTGCCGCAGCGGCAGAGCGCGACCGTCTCGCGCCCGACCTCGATCTCGCGTCCCTCCATGTCCTGCATCCGGAAGGGACCCCGCACGAGCAGCGGCCCGTCGCGGTAGGGCGTGATCGTTACGACCTCGGCGTCCTCGAACTCGGTCCTCCGTGGGTCCACAGCGCTCACCTCGGGCGCCATACCCGCGCGCACCCGCCCGTGAACGCGAGCTCTCGTCAGCGGGCCGAGCGAGCCGCCCGCGTGAGGATCCCATCCAGGAGGTCGAAGGTGTGATCGGTGCGCCTGCTCCCGCCGGCCCAGGACAGCACGACGTTGCCGTAGCGCTTGTTCGCCTGCCATGACGGGTCCGCGCGAGGTCCGATCCGCCTCCAGTGGATGCCGCGCTCGTCCGGGCCCTCGCCCGGGACGGAATCGCGTGCCAGGTCCGCGTCGTGGGCGACCAGGATCGTGAAGATTCCGAGCCGTTCCGCGAGCGCCGCAGCGCGATCGGCCGCCTCGCCCTCCGCATCGCCTGCTCCGGCGAGCGCGCGGAGACCGAGTGCCTCGTAGTCGGGGCGCGAGAGCTCCGGCAGCCGGTCGAGCCGCTCGCCCGTGCGGCGCTCCACCGCCGCGATCACGTCCGAGAGGCCCACCTTTCCGTCGCCGGGCCGTCGCTCCTCGAAGCCGTCGATCCGCCAGCCGCCCTCCGCGGGCACGAGCCAGAACGTGTACCGCTTGTCTCCCGCCACCGCCAGCGTCACGATCGCCTCGCCGTGCTCGACGCGGCTCGCGTGGACGCGGTAGGCCTCCTGAGGCGTGTCGTCCGCCGTTCTCTGGCAGGCCCGCCGGCCCGCCTGACCGGGACCGAAGATGCCCGCCACGTAGCGGTCGGTGTAGAGGCCACAGTCTCCATCCTCGACCCAGCGCGCGATGACCGCCTCCGCGTCGGCGGCGGACGGCGGCCGCCGGTCCTCCTCGCGGCCGCCGCAGGCGGCCAGGAGCAGGGCGGGCACGAGCAGGGCGAGGATCGGCGTGCGCATCCCGGGCGATGATGACCGCTCGAGGGCGGCGTGACGAGCGGCGGCGGCGGGCGCCGGCCGCCCGCGGCGCCCAGCCACTAGTGTCAGAGGCGGATCATGGAGCCCGACATCGAGGAACTCCGCGCCGAGGCGCGCTACCGGCGCGAAAAGCACCGCCTGTACCGGGCGAGGGCCTACGGGCTCCGCGCCACCAGCGAGGCACGCATGAAGGAGCTGGAGCGCGCGGCCGATGGCGCGGAGGCGCGCCTCGAACGAGCCGAGGCTGCGAAGGGCGAGCCGAAGGGCACCTAGGGAGCGCGCCGGGCGGCCGCTCCCGCTCGGCCCCTCGCCCACAGCCGGTCGGCTCCCGCCCAGGCCGCAAACACGAGCCCGCCGGCGGTGCCCGTGACGGTCAGCAAAACGCCCGCGGCGGCGGCCGCCGCAACGCCTTCGCTGCCGAGGATCAGGACCGCCGCGGCCGCGCCCACGCTCGGACCCACGGGAAGCTGGCTGAGCGTCACGAGCGCGATCAACACGGCGATCGCATCGAAGAAGGACGCGTCCACGCCGACCGCGTGGAGCAGCATCCAGTTGCGGAGGATCTGGGCGAAGACCGCCACCAGCACGAAGCCGACCACGCGGCTGCCCTCGCGCAGGGTACGGAGCACCGCGAGGCCCCGCCAGAGCTCGCGGCCCTTGCGGAGCGCGAGGTGGCGAAGCCCCGCGCTCACCGCTCCGATCACCCCGAGGACGACGAGCGGAAGCCACCACGGGAGCCCGAGGGGCCCGATCAGGGTGAATGACGTGAGCGCCGCCAGTGCCGCTTCGATGGCGAGGATCGGAAACTCCGCGGCGATCAGCGTCGGAACCTGGGGGCTGACCTCGGGTGACGATCGGCGCAGCGCGGCGATCCGGACGGCGACGCCCAAATGCCCGTTGATCACGCCGCCGAGGACCTGCATGCTGGACGCGCGAAACAGCGCGCGCCGCGGCACGCTGCCACCGGCGGCCTCGATTGTCAGGTGCCACGCCTCGCTGCGCGCGACGAGCGCGACGACCTGCAGGAGGACGGTGGCGCCGAGCACGAGCAGCGGCGCCTGGGCGAGCGCGTCCTCGAACTCGCCACGGCGTCCGGCCAGCACGGCCACGAGCACCGCCGCCGTGGCGAGCGATCCGGCGACGGTGAGCAGCACTCGATGCCGGCGGGCGAGCGCGCGCAGGCGCGGCCTGAGGGTGGTTGCGCTGGAGAGTCCGGCCAAACCGTTTCTGGGGGTCGCGCCGGAGCCGGATCACCGTCCGCGCTCCGACCGGGGTCGCGGACTCTAGAGTCGAGCGCATATCTTGCGCGTCATGAGCGACGAGACGACGAAGTACCTCCTCGGCGAGGACGACATCCCCACGCACTGGGTCAACCTGATGCCCTCGCTGCCGGGCGAGCCGCTGCCGCCCCTGTCCCCCGCGACGATGGAGCCTGCGGGGCCTGCCGACCTCACCCCCATCTTCCCGATGGCGCTGATCGAGCAGGAGGTCTCCGCCGAGGCGAGGATCGCGATCCCCGACGCGGTGCGCGAGGCCTACCGGCTCTGGCGCCCCACGCCGCTCCACCGGGCGCGCCGCCTGGAGCAGGAGCTCGGGACGCCGGCCAGGATCTTCTACAAGTACGAGGGCGTCTCACCCGCCGGCTCGCACAAGCCGAACTCGGCCGTCGCGCAGGCCTACGCGAACGCCGAGGCGGGCGTAAAGCGGCTCGTCACCGAGACCGGGGCGGGCCAGTGGGGCTCATCGCTCGGGTTCGCCTGCTCGCTGTTCGGGCTCGAGTGCGAGGTGTTCATGGTTGGCTCGAGCTACGACCAGAAGCCCTACCGGCGCTCGATGATGGAGACCTGGGGCGCGACCGTGCACCGCTCGCCGAGCGAGCGCACGCAGGCCGGGCGCGACAACGCCGAGAAGGCCACGGGCTCGCTCGGCATCGCGATCTCGGAGGCAGTCGAGGTGGCCGCCCAGGATCCGGACGCCAACTACGCGCTCGGCTCGGTCCTCAACCACGTCTTGCTCCACCAGTCGGTGATCGGCCAGGAGGCGATCGGCCAGATGGAGCTCGCAGGCGCGCAGCCGGACGTGATCATCGGCTGCGTCGGCGGCGGGTCGAACTTCGCGGGGATCGCGTTCCCGTTCCTCGAGGAGGTGCTCGGGGGCGGGCGCCAGATCCGCTTCGTCGCGGCCGAGCCGGCCGCGTGCCCGACGCTCACGCGCGGCGCCTACCGCTACGACTTCGGCGACACCTCGGGCCTCACGCCACTGATGCCGATGTACACGCTCGGCCACGACTTCGTGCCACCACCCGTGCACGCGGGCGGCCTGCGCTACCACGGCGACTCGCCGCTGGTGTCTGCGCTCGTGAAGCACGGCCTCGTAGAGGCGCGGGCCTACCGCCAGAACGAGACCTTCGAGGCGGCGCTCCGCTTCGCCCGCGCCGAGGGGATCATCCCGGCGCCCGAGGCGGCCCACGCGATCCGCGCGGCGATCGTCGAGGCCGAGGCGGCCACCGAGGCGGGCGAGGAGCGCACGATCCTCTTCAACCTCTCGGGCCACGGCCACTTCGACCTGAGCGCCTACGACGCCTACCTGGCGGGTGACCTCGACGACCCCGAGTTCTCCGAGGCCGACATGGACGCGGCGCTCGCGAGATTGCCGGAGACGCCGGCGATCGCCTGAGCGGCGCGGGGTCAGCGCCAGAGGCGATCAAGGAATACACACGCGCTCTCGTCTCTGCGTGGCAGGACTTCACGATGTCGGGCGACCAGTTCGTCGAGGTCGGCGACAGCGTCCTGCTGGCCGTCCACCAGCGGGCGGTCGGGCGAGAGAGCGGCACCCTGCCGAGATGGACTACTACTCCGTCTGGACCTTCCGCGGACGGACGGTGGTACGGATGGAGCAGTTCGCAGATCGTGCCGGCGCGCTCGCCGCCCTGGGCTTGTCCGAATGGCCGCAGTAGCGGTGCGATCTGGCCCGTCAGCGACCGCAAGGCCATCCGCGTGGTCTCAGCCTGGATCCCGGCCGCGTGTCGAGGGCCGGGTCGCCCCGGCCCCTCGACCGCTCCCTGCTGCGACCCGGCGCCTAGCCGCCGTGATCGTGATCGTCGGCCTCGAAGATCCAGAGGCCGTCGTCCATGTCGCTACCTAGGACGAATGTCCGGCCGCCCTTCGAGAACGTCTCCACGCCCCAGAAGTCGTTGCCGTCCGGGTCCAGGTAGCCGCCCGTCTCGACGAGCTCGCACGTCGTCTCGTCGCTCGGGTCGGAGCACTGGATCTCGATCGCCCGCATGCCGCCCGAGTAGTACGAGAGGTACGCGCGCGAAGCGTCACCCTTGTCGGTTGCGACCTCGTGGACCGTCAGATCGCCGAAGCCGGAGGCCTTGTCCTCCTGATGCGCCTCGTCGATCGCGAACGTGTCGAGGCCCTGTGCGGACTCGCGCCCGAACAGGTGCACGTAGCCCCAGCCGTCGAAGTCCGGCGTGAAGCTGACGCGCTCACCCACCGTGCCGATCGCCGGCTCGTTGCCCGCGTACGGCGTCTCGTAGGCCGGCTCGTCGTCGAACATCAGGTGCATCGACCGGTGCCCGATGCAGGTGCCGGGGATCGCGACCGTGAAGTCGTGACCCATGCTCCCGCAGATGTAGGCGTCGGGCGCCGAGCCGCTCTGGGCGCCGACGTGGTGGTTCGCCACGATCGCGCCGTCGTAGCCCTTGAGCTGCGCGGTCTCGACCTTCTCCGAGAAGAAGCAGGCGCCACCCGACGCACTCGGGTCCTCAACCGGCCCGCGCTGGAGCACGAGGATGCGCTCCTCGCCCGGCGCGACGACGGGGAACACCGCCTCGGCCGATGGCACGCCGGCGCGGTCCCCCGGGCAGCCGTAGCCGCCGTAGACCGTCGGGCCGTTGAGCTTGCCGTCGGACAGCTGCCGGATTGGGACCGTCCAGCCGAACTCTCCGGCCGGGTAGCTCCCCGCGTGGTCGCCCGTGTCGATCGTGAAGACCGAGCGGTACGGCGAGAAGTCCTCATCGGTCGCGATGAAGAACCGGTCGTCGAGCGTGTACTCCGCCTGGTGGCCGTTCCCCTCCGGCGGCAGCGCCTTGCCGGCGGACTCGAGCAGCTCGGGGTCGGGGTTCGCGTAGTCGGTCTCCGAGACGAACTGCGCGTTCGCTGGGTCGGTCACGTCGAGCTGGACGTAGCCGCCGTCCCAGTAGGACACCAGCATGATCTGCCGGCCGTCGATCCGCTTCACGACCATGTCGTGCAGCGACGACTCCTGCAGGCCGATCGACTGCTGGTCGATCCCGCCCGGGATGTAGGTGTTCAGGTTGTACTCGGCGATGAGGCGCGGACGCTTCGGATTGGTGACGTCGAGAATGTCGAGGTCGGCTGCCTCGAAGTTGTCGGTCATCACGACATACGCGCGACCGCCGTCCTGCCACGCCCACGAGCTGTGGATGTCGTTCGTGTCCCCGAAGCCGCGGTCGCCGAAGTGCTCGGAGAGCTTGGTCGGCTTGCGCGGGTTCGTGACGTTGTAGAGCGAGACGCCGCCCTTGCCGTTCTTGCCGCACTGCTCGTTGTTCATCACGAGCATGCGTCCGCTGAAGGCCTTCGTGGCGATGTCGACGACCTGCATCCCCTCGCCCGGACGGCTGTCCTGCGAGTGCGGGATGAAGCCGATCTTCTGCGCGTTCGACGGATCCCTGATGTCGATCACGTGTGCTCCGGCGTCAGGCGAGTTCTGCCCGCCCGCCTCGGAGTTTGCCGCGCAGTCCGGCTCGCCCCAGTGGGCGACGTAGGCGTAGTCGCCGTCCGGCGAGACCGCCACGTCGGCCACCGTGTTCGGCGTGTCGGTCACGTCGACGCGGTCGAGCAGGTGCATGTTCCCCCACGCACCGCTGCCGAGCAGGTGACCTTCGTCGGGGCCGTGTTGCTCCGGGTGCGCGCTCGCACCCGTTCCACCGAGCGCCGTCGCGGCGAGCACCGCGCCCAGCGCAAGCGCCGTCTTCCTCATCTGACCTCCCCTATGGATGATGATCCTCCGCCTGCTGACCTCCCCCTCGCGCGCGGTTTCGAAACCCGGGGCCGGGGGTACTCGCACGAGTTGGCCGGACACCAACCCAAGCGGAGGTCGGCTCCGCGGCCTCCGCGGTAGACGGCGGAGGGACGGGTGAAACGGGGGTTCAGAGGCCCCAGGATGGGCAACGGAGCGGCCGTGGATTCGCACCGCGTGGTGACCTTTTCCGCCCGCACCTGGGCGATCGCCGGCGGCGCGATCCTGCTCCTGCTCGTACTCCTGGGGTTACAGCTCGCATCGATCGAGTCCCAGCGGAAGCGGGTGACCTCGCAGGAGAGGATCGTGCGCCGGCTCGTGGAGGACTCAAAGCCGGCGCTGCGCGAGGCTCGCCCCCTTATCGGCGACACCCGTGCCCTCATCGGGGACGCCCGTGCCTTGGCGAAGCCGCTCACCGGTGCGAGCAGGGACATCACCGACTTCATCCGCTACCTCCAGCCACTGCTCGAAAGCCTGGATGGGAAGCCGCTGGCTCTCGTGGAGGTGGCGACCTCGGTGCTCAAGGACGTCGAGGAGCAGGACCTCGTCCGGATCGCGCGCAGGGACCTCGAGCTGGTGCCCGAGATCGTGGACCTCCTGCGCACCACGGTGGGCATCCAACGGGCCACCCTCCGCACGCAGAGGGAGACGCTCGAGCTCCAGCGCCGCAGCGTGCAGATCCAGGAGGAGACGCTCGGCATCCAGCGAGAGGCTCTCGTCCACATCAGGAGCCTCGACGCGAAGACGGGCGGACCGGTGGCGGGTCCTCCGGGACCGGCGACCGGAGCACGTTAGTCCGGACCAGAGGTCCCGCCGCATCGTCCCTGCCTCATGGGCTGCTCGAAACGCCTCCATGAAGCGCACCCGGCGTGCCCTGACCGCGACCACCAAGGACCGCATGCCCCCGGGCGCCATCAAGCGCTGACGCCACTCATTCAGCCGTCTGCAGCGACGGCGATCTCACCGTGCCGCCACCCGAGCCGGACGGGTCCGGCGGGCGCGCCGCGGCGATGGCGCCGGCCGCGTTGAGCCGCCCGATCGTCGGGTTGTAGCTCCCGTACGGCCACGAGCCCGGTGTCAGCGGCGGCGCGGGCGTGGCTCCCGCCTTGATCGCCCGCTTCACCTCCGCCGGGGTCAGCTGCGGATAGAGGCTGCGCACCAGCGCCGCGGTGCCCGCCACGTGCGGAGCGGCGAACGAGCTGCCTCCCACGAGCCCGTAGCCCTCCGGATTCGCGGCGCTCCCGTAGTAGGGGGCGAGCACCTTCTCGCCCGGGGCGAGGATGTCGACCGTGGGGTTCTGCGCCGGGTCGCCGCCGACCCAGTTGAAGTAGCCCGCCCGGATGACGTTCTCGACCGGGTAGTAGTTGGGCCAGTTGTCGAACAGCGGGCCGGCGTTGCCACCGGACCAGACGACCAGCATGCCCGCCGCGTTGGCGCATGCCTCGGCGAGCACGACGAGCGGATCGCCGAAGGCGCCGGGCGCCCACCAGCCCCACGAGTTGTTCATCACGTCGGCGCCGTTCTTGATCGCGTAGGCGAACGACTCGGCGACGTTCAGCGCGTTGATGTCGGTCACGAAATCGGTGGCGATCATGCGGATGGCCATGATGCGGGCGTCGGGCGCCACGCCGGCCGTGCCGATCGCGTCGTTCGCAGCGGCGGCGGCGACGCCGGCCACCGCGGTCCCGTGGTACGCCGTCGAGTAGGGATCGGGGTCGCCCACGCCGGTGTCGTAACCGTGGATGTCGTCGACCCAGCCGTTGCCGTCGTCGTCCTGGCCGTTGCCCGGCGTCTCGCCGGTGTTCGTCCAGATGCGGGCCGCGAGCGCGGGATGGTCGAGCGTCACGCCGGTGTCGACGACGGCGATGATCTGACCCCCGCCGTCCGCGCCGGTCGCGAGCGCCTCGGGCCAGTCGATGTCGGCATCCGGCTTGCCGGGATAGGGCTGCTCCGGGTAGCCCGCCATGATCACCTGGCCGTTGTTGTGGAGTCCCCACTGCTCCGGGTAGCGCGGGTCGTTCACCGCCGGCGCTTCGCTGGTGCCGCTCACCGCGCCCGTCGTGTCGAGGCTGCGGTCGTTGGGCAGGCCGGCCCTGTTGTTGCGCTGGACCCACTCGACGGAGGCGTCGGCCTGGAGCTTCGTCATGCCGTCCGAGGCGGCCTGTTCCGAGCTGAAGACGGCTCGGTACATCCGCGGCGTCTCGACGTGGTCGCGGCAGGCCTCGATGAGCCGCAGGAGCTGGCCGGCCTGACGCACCTCACCGCCCGCGGAGGCGACCACGGTGCGGGCGGCCGCGTCGGAGACCGAGTCGTCGAACGCGACGATCAGCTCCCTGGGCGTCCACAGCGAATCGGAGGAGGCCGCCTGGGCCACTCCGGCCGGGATCGCCGCGAGCGCGACGGCCATTGCGGTTGACAAGAGCGCACGCCGACGCCGCCGTGTTTCCATGTCCGGTCTCCCCCCGCCCTACAACCGGCGCCGCGCGCCGCAGCGCGCCAGCGCGTTCGAACCAGTGGCGCGGACCCTAAACGGCGGGCTCGGCGGAATGCAACCCGCGAATGACCCGGGAGCCCGCGTCGGCCTGGACCGGGTGAGCGCACGGCCCGCGGGGTCGCAGCCTCTCTACCGCGCAGCGCGGCCGAACGCGCTCGACCGCCCGTGAGCTGCCGAGCGGGCGGTCAGCGGGTGAGCCGGACGGTCCTGCTCCGGACCTCGGTGTTGCCGGCTGGATCGACCGCCCGCACCCGCAGCAGGAGCCGAGCGCCGGCCAGCGCCCGCAGCGTCCGAAGAGGGATGCGCAGCACGAGGCGCGCGCGGCCGGCCTCCGGCACTCCGCCGCGGGCACGAGCAACGACCCGGCCGCGCCGGAGGCCCCGTGCTCGCACCACCTCGAGCGTGGCGCGCAGCGCGCACGCCTCCGAGCAGCGCACCAGCGCGCGCAGCCCGCGCCGTGCAAGCAGGCCGCTCGCCTGGCGGCTCGAAACGGTGACCACGAGGGATGGGGGCGTGGCATCGGCGGCCGCCTGCCCCGGAGCCGGCGCCGGCGAAGGCGCAGGCACGAGCGGCGCGGGCTCGGCCGGCGCAGGCGCGGTCTGGTCGCCCGCCGCAGGCGACTCGGCCGGTGGCGGGGACGTCTCGGCTGCGGGCGAGTCGGCCGCCGGCGAGGCGCCCGGTTGAGCGGCCCCCTGGCCGCCCGCGACCGCGCGGTACGCGTTCAGGCGGCCGCCTGTAGCGGTTCCGCCGGCGAGCCCGGTTGCGGCGTCGGTGCCCGACAGCAGCAGCTCGCGCACGGCGGAGACGCCCAGGCTGGGATCGCCGCCCCACACGAGCGCGGCCGCGCCCGCTACGTGCGGAGTGGCCATCGACGTTCCGGACAGCGAGGCGAACCTGCCGCCCGGCCAGGTGCTGAGGATGGACGTGCCCGGTGCGGCGAGGTCGACCGTGCTCAGCCCGAAGTTCGAGAACGAAGCGAGGCGGTCGTCGCGGTCGCTCGCTGCGACGCAGACGACGTTCGGCAGGGGGTGGTTGCACGGGTAGGTCGGCAGGGAGTCGTTGTCGCTTGTCTCGTTGCCGGCGGCGACCACGAACAGCGTCTCGCTCGCCCGGGCGATCGCGTCGTACTCGGCGCGCGAGAACTGCGAGCCGCCGAGGCTCGCGTTGACGATCCGGATCTGCTGCTCGCGCACGTAGTCGTAGGCCCTGATCGCGTCGCTCACCCGTCCGGAGCCCGTAGCGTCGAGCACGCGTAGCGGCAGGATCCCCACCCGCCACGCCACGCCCGCGACGCCCGCGCCGTCATTGCCGCGGGCCCCGGCCGTGCCGGCGACGTGGGTGCCGTGGCCGTGCTCATCGGCCGGGAGGCTGTCGCCCGCGACCCAGTCCCAGCCGTGGACGTCGTCGACGAGGCTGTTCCCATCGTCGTCCACGCCCGCCGTCCCGCGCGCCTCGGCGGCGTTCGACCAGATGTTGGGCCCGAGGTCGGGGTGTGTCGCGTCGATGCCCGTGTCCACCACCGCGACCGCGATGCCGGGGTTGCCCGTCGCCACGTCCCAGGCCTCCGGCGCGTCTATGTCGGCGTCGACGCTCCCGCCCGTCCCGCCGAGCAGCTGGCCGGTGTTGTGCAGGCCCCAAAGCGATGCGAAGTGGCGATCGTTCGGCAGCACGGCGAGCGAGCGCGCGACGTCCGGCTCCGCATAGAGCACCGCGCTCGATCGTTCGAGGCGGGCCACCGCTTCCTCGACTGAGACCCCGGGCCGGGGGTCGAGGAGCTGGAGCCCCGGCACCGGCAGGAGCTCGTCGAGCTCCGTGCGGGAATCCTGCCGCGCAGTCGCCCGCTCAGCCCGCGTGGCGCCCGGCGCGAAGCGCACGATGACACCCTCCACATTCGGCTCCGGCGGCGACTCGAGCGGCTCGGCCTCCGCCGCGCCCGCGATGGCCACGTCCTCGGGCCCCCCCGCCCCGGAGCCTGGCCCGCCCGAGGCGAGCAGCACGTAGAGCGCCGTCGCAAGGGCCAGCGCCGCTGCCGTGCGAGTCATCGGGGCATCGCCCTCTGCGGTACCCCGATCGAGCTTGTGTAACCCGCTGCGGGGACGGCGGTACCCCCGAGTGTCAGCGCGTCGCCGCCGTCGCCGCGCAGGGATGCGGGCGGGGCGGATCGGCCCCGCCCGCTCCCTCCGTGTGCCGCTCGGTCGCTAGCCGGTCGTCCCCGTGATGCTCAGGTAGAACGGCTTGTCGGCCAGGGCGCCGGCGCTGTCGTAGGTGCGCACGATCAGCTCGACGTTCGTCTGGTTGTTGCAGTCGGCGCCCGGGTTGTTCGTGGTCGTGTCCACCGACGTCTCCCCCGGAACGCCGTCGAGCGTGACGGTGGCGTTCTTCGGCCGCGACGTGAGGCTCGTGAAGCAGTACACGCCCGCGGTCGAGTGGGTGATGTTGGCGTCCGTCACGCCCTGGCTACGGGACTGGTCGGTCTGGCCGGCCGACGTCACGCGCGCGAACGCGAACGAGGGCGCGGACCCGGCCGGGTTCTGCGCGCGGGCCGCGGTGATGATGTCCGCCGCGTGCAGCCCGTCGAGCCGGTCGGCGTTCAGGCCGGTCGCGATTCCGGTCGCGTTCGTGGTGAACGGCCTGGCGTCGTCGGCCGTCCTGCCGGTCGGCACGTCGACCTCGATCGAGCCCCCGAGCAGGCTGTTCTGGGCCTCGAAGCGGAAGGCCCCGCCGCCGCCCGTGTTCTTCGAGAGCAGGCAGAACTCCTTGCCCGCGACACTGCGGCAGCCGTAGCGCGCCGCTCCGCCGTCGCCGTTGCGCAGGTTCGACTGCTGGGTGGCGTATCCGGCGTTGTTGCCGAGGATCCTCGTGATGTCCGTGAACGTCGTGCGCGAGCCGGCGCGGACCGCATCGCCGTCGGCGGCGACGGCGAACGGCGCGACGCACACCGCCAGGACGATCGCCGACAAGAGCGCATACCTCCCGCTGCTCCCGGTGCTTGTGATGTGTTGGCTGAGGCGTCTCAAAGCGTGCTCTCCCTCGTGTTGGGTGACGGTCCGGCCCATTCGCCCGGACCCGTGCTCTTCGGGACACCCATACCCATGGGTCGACGCGGCCCAAGCGTGGGTCAGTCGCCGCGACCGCTAATCGATGGCGCGCATCTCGCTCGGCCCGAGCCGTCCAGCCGATCGGCCGAGCCGTTGCGGATCGACGACGGTGGTCTGCTCGACGAGGACACGGGTCTCGGCTCCACCGAGCCTGATCGCGGAACGGAAGCTCGCGGGCACTGCGCTCGTCGAGGTGGGAGCCACCAACGTGTGCTCGAGTCGACGAACTCATCGGCCTGGACGATCACCGCGTAGCGCGCGCCCCGCTGCTCGCGTCCCCGCGCGGCGCGGGGCGCCGGGAGGCGAAACACTTCGCCGCGGACCACGCTTCAGCCCGAGGTCCGCGGTGCGAGGTCCGCCATCTGATCGCGGACGATCCGCATCTCCTCGCGGTCGGCGTCGTCGGAGGCCAGACGCCGAACCTCTTCGCGGATCGAGGTGCGTGCGCGCCGCCGTGCCGCCGCCTCGCGAAGCGCCGCGGACAGCCTCGGAGTCCGTCATCCCGCGACGCGCGGTTTTAGCGAGCCAGGCTCTGATGCCGAGGGCTGTACTCCGGGTAGACAGCCCGCCGCCCGGCGAGCCTGCCGACCGGGGCGAGCACGCCGAACACGGCGCGGAGCACTCCTGGCGGCGGCTTGACGAGCTGGGGGCACGAATCTCCAAGATCGCGAAACAGCACCGCGTTCTGCAGGAGCCCCGGTACGCCTTTTGCTTTCGCGCTTGTCTTGCCGTCGCGTGCCAAGCCGAAGAAGGTCTCAAAGAACGTCTCGGTGTCGAGCGCAGGACGCAGTTCCATGCGCACCCGGAGCTCGTCTTGGCCGGCGTTCCACCAGCGGTGGGCAACCCCGATCGGGATCGTCACTTCGTCGCCTTGACCGACCGTGCGCTCCTCTCCCGCCAGCTCGAAGCCGGCGGTGCCGGAACGCACGGCGAAGCGTTCCTCCTGGCGAGCGTGGCGGTGTTCCAGCCCCACGGCGGCAGCGGGCCGAACGAAGATGTCGGCGGCGAGCAGTTCGCCTCCGGTGCTGTGCGCCGTCTCGATCCACGTGACACGCTCGCCGGTCACGGGGTTCTCGATGGTCTCGCCGGGCATCGCCACGGCCGCAACCCTATAGAGCGGCCGTGCCTCTCCGGGCTTTTCAGCGCCCGCGACCGACAGACGCAGCGGCCGCGACGCGTGGCTCGAGCGCGACCATCTGGATCTCGCGCCCCGCCTCCGCGGCCGAGCGCCGGTAGTCCGCGAAAACAGGCTGGAGGGCGTCCAGGCGCGGCCACAGCTCGTCGCGCTCGCCGGCATCGAGCACGCGCGCATGCACGAGCTTGCGCTCGCGCCCGACCTCGATCTCGGTGTCCGGATTGGCCTTGAGGTTGTGAAACCACGCCGGGTGGCGGTCGGTGCCGCCCTTGGACGCGACGATCACGTGACGGTCGCCGTCAGCGAGCTGGAACACCCGCGTGACGCGATGCGCGCCGCTCTTCGCGCCGACGTGGTGCAGGAGCAGTGACGGCTTCCCCCGGTCGACGATGCTCAGGCGGCCGCCGGTCAGGCGGTAGAGCCGGACGTCCAACGCGACCGTCACGTAGAACAGCCTCCACAACGGCGACGAGGACGGGGGCGTCTTCACCCGCGCGACGCTATCACTGCTCGGGAGTGCCCGCCGCGGGACGGAAACGAGGTTGTCGCGGCCCGTCCCGCCCGCTACAGCAGGCTGCCGCCGGGCGGCACGACCCAGAGCTGCTCGGCCCGCTGCGCCACGGCCTCGGGGTCGAGCTCGGCGACCGTCCGCGCCTGCTCCTCGTGCATCAGTCGCGCAAGCTCCATCCACGCGCGCGCGACCGAGGCGACCCTGGCGGTGGGCCCCCAGCCCGTCGCCGCCCGCAGCTCCTCCCCGCGCGCCTTCACCTCGTCGACCGTCACCTCCGCGAACGGCTTCAAGCATCCGCCCGCGAAGATCCGCTCCGCGAGCACCCGCTGGGCGTCGGGTGTCGCCCGGGCGCTCACAGCACGTACCGGACGGCGCCCACCGCCGCGAGGGCGTACCAGGCGCCGAACGACAGGGTCAGGACGCCCATGGCGGGGGCGAAGGCGAGCATCCGCCTGAGCACCGGCCCCCGGGTGATCACGTAGCCGAGCCCCGACGAGAGGGCCGCCATCGAGATCGCGGTGCCGAGCGCGACGACGATCAGCGCCGCCACGGCTTCCGGCTGCCCCGGGATCGTCGTCAGCAGCAGCACGACGACGCCGGCCGACCCTCCCAGCCCGTGGACGAGGCCGATCGCGAACGCCTGATGCGGTGACCGCCCGAGCCGGGTCTCCGGCTCGTGTGCGTGGTCGTGCCGCGTCGCGTGGTCGCCGTGAGGGTGCAGGTGGCGATGTTCTTCGTCGCCGTGCCGGTGTGGATGCGCGTGGAAATGGCCCCGGCGCCAGCGCACGAGCAGCCTCGCCGCCAGCAGCATGATCATCAGGCCGATCAGCGCTTCCGCGGCCCGCTGGACCGTGTCCGGGAGATGCGCGTGGAAGAGGACGACCGGGAGCCCGAACAGGGCGAGGGTCAGCGCGTGACCGAAGCCCCAGGCGAGTCCGAGCCGCCCCGCGCGCCGCATCCCGTCCTCGGGCTCTGACGCGATCAGGGTCGAGACCGCCGCCAGGTGGTCCGGATCGGCGGCATGGCGCAGGCCGAGCAGCAGGGCGACCGCGAGGACCAGCGCCAGTGCCTCCCCGCGTGCCAGCTCCGCGATCCAGCCGTCAAGTCCGAGCATCGTGCCTCCGGTCCTCCGCGGCGACAGTGGCTGCGGCGACTGCGAGCTGTCCGTACGCGATGCCGCCGTCGTTCGGCGGCAGCAGCTCCGGGGTGAGGACCCGGACCCCGTTGCGGCGGAGCAGCGAGGCAGTGCGCTCGAGCAGGTGCCGGTTCTGGAACACCCCGCCCGAGAGCACCACGATGTCCGTCCCGCAGCACTCGGCCGCGAGCGAGCATGCCTCGGAGGTGGCCGCCGCCAGGGCGTTGTGGAAGCGCGCGGCGATCGTGGACACGTCGACACCGTCGTCGAGCTCCCGCACCACCGCCCGGATCGTCGCCCGGGCGTCCATTACGACCGTGTCCCCGTCGTCGAGGAGAGGCAGCGGATACGCGCCCCGCTCCGCCGAGTCGAGTATCGCCGCGAGCTCGACCGCCGCCTGGCCCTCGTAGTTGACCTCGGCCCGGACGCCGCAGAGGGCCGCGACCGCGTCGAAGAGCCGGCCCGCGCTCGAGGTGAGTGGCGAGGCGATTCCAGCTCGCGCGAGCTCGGCAACCCGCCCCCAAGCATCGGGGCTGGTCAGCCGCCGGAGCGCCCGCGGCGGCCGCGGCGACTCGCCGAAGGAGGCGGTGAGCCACGCGCACGCCATCCTCCACGGCTGGCGTACGGCGGCCTCGCCGCCGGGCATGCGGACCGGGAAGAGCAGGCCGACCCGCTCGAAGCCCTCGAGCCCGCCGAAGAGCAGCTCCCCTCCCCAGACGGTCCCGTCCGCGCCGTGGCCCGTCCCGTCGAAGATCGCGCCGACCGCCGGTCGGGCCTCTCCGTGCTCGGCCAGGCACGCCGCGAGGTGGGCGTGGTGATGCTGGACCCCGATCAGCCGGACGCCGTCGAGCTCCCGCGCGTGCTTGGTCGAGAGGTACTCGGGGTGGAGGTCGTGCGCGACGACCTCCGGCTCCACCGCGAACAGGCGCTGGAAGTGCTCGATGCCCGCCGTGAGCGAGAGGAGAGTCTCGTAGTTGCCGAGGTCGCCGACGTGGTGCCCGACCCACGCGGTCCCCCCCTTTGCGAGCGCGAATGTGTTCTTGAGCTCGGCGCCGCACGCCAGCAGATGCCGGTCGCAGTTCACCGGCAGGGCGGTCGCCTTCGGGACGTAGCCGCGCGAGCGCCTGAGGAACAGCGGGCGGCCGGCGGCGATCCGCACCACCGAGTCGTCCGTGCGCGTTTCGATCGGGCGGTCGTGGAGCAGGAAGACGTCGGCGATGCCCACGAGCCGCTCACGGGCGTCGTCGTCGCGGTAGGCGATCGGCTCGTCGGAGACGTTGCCGCTCGTCATCACGAGCGTCACGCCGGCGTCCGCCAGGAGGACGTGGTGGAGCGGCGAGTACGGCAGCATCACGCCGAGCTCGCCGGCTCCCGGGGCGACCGCCGCCGCGACGCGCGCACCGGCGCGACGGCGCGCGAGCACGATCGGCCGCGCGCGCTCGAGCAGGAAGGCCTCCTCCGCGGGCGTCATTTCGACCAGCGCTCGCGCCGCGGCCAGATCCGGCGCCATCAGCGCGAACGGCTTGTCCTCGCGGTGCTTGCGCGCCCGCAGCTCCGCGACGACCTTCTCGTTGTCGGCCCGGCACGCGAGATGGAAGCCGCCGATGCCCTTCACGGCGACGATCGCGCCGTCGAGCAGCGTACGCGCAGCCGCCTCCAGCGCGTCCCGCGCGCGGGGATCGGCGAGGGCGCCGCCACCCGCATGGACGAGCCGCAGTCGCGGCCCGCATTCCGCGCAGGCGTTCGGCTGGGCGTGGAAGCGACGGTTCCCCGGGTCGCGGTACTCCGCGAGGCACGCGCGGCACATTTCGAAGGCCGCCATCGTCGTGTTCGGCCGGTCGTAGGGGACGTCGCGCACGATCGTGAAGCGCGGGCCGCAGTTCGTACAGTTCGTGAAGGGGTAGCGAAAGCGCCTGTCGGCGGGATCGAACAGCTCGGTCAGGCAGTCGGCGCAGGTCGCGCTGTCGGGAGTCACCGCCGCGCGCGGCTCCCCGCCGGCCGGACTCTCGCGGATCGAGAACCCGCGCTCGCCGAGCTCCTCGAGGGGCTCGGCCGTGATCCGCTCGACGGTCGCGAGCGGCGGCGCCTCGACCGCGAGCCGGGCGAGGAAGCGGTCCACCGTCTCGGAGGGCGCCTCGACCTCGACGACGACGCCGCAGGAGTCGTTCAGCACGTGGCCCGCCACGCCCAGCTCGCCGGCGAGCCGGTAGACGTACGGGCGGAAGCCCACGCCCTGCACCGTCCCCTCCACGCGCGCACGCACGCGGCTCATGCGTTCTTCTCCTGCGGACGCTCGCGCATCTCGTTGAGGACGAGGCCGTAGAGCAGGTGATCGGCCGCCAGGCCGGCCCGGTCGACGGGCCGGACCTTCCTCGCCTGGCTCAGCCCGAGCGCCGGCGCGAACCCGAGCTCGAATCCCAGCCAGATCGCAAGGCCGTAGAGAGGGCCGGCCCACCGGCGCCGGCGCAGCTCGCCGGGCAGCAGTGCGAACGCGGCTCCGCCCCCGGCGCCGTAGCCCCAGTGGAAGAGCTCGATCGCCGCCCGGCGCCTCCTGCGCGGCACGAGCAGCATCAGCCCGCGCGCCTTCTGCTTGAAGATCGCCTGCGGCGGAGGCTGCTTGACGATCCCGACGTTCACGGTGAAGGCCCGCATGCCGGTCATCGCCATCGCGGCCACCGCTCCCCGGCCGGCGGCATGGGCCACCTCGTTCACGGCGCCAGCTCCACCAGCTCGCGCAGCAGGTGGTAGGCGCTCGCCTGCGCCTCCTGGATGCGCGGGATGTGCTCGGAGCGCGTGACCACCACGTGGTCGGCGAGCCGCTCGGCGGCCACCCGCCCGCCGTCGTAGCCCACCATCGCGATCGTCCGCAGGCCGCGCGCCCGTGCCTCCGCGAGTGCGGCGATCACGTTCGCCGAGTTGCCGCTGGTCGAGATCGCGAGCAGGGTGTTTCCCTCCCGTGCGTGTGCGATCACCTGGCGCGCGAAGATCGCCTCGGTGCCGATGTCGTTCGCGATCGCGGTCAGGATCGCCGGGTCCTCGGTCAGGTCGAGCGCCCGCCGGGGCCGCCAGCGCGGGTCCGGGGGACGGCGGAAGTCGGCGACCACGTCCATCGCGTCCGTGGCGGAGCCCCCGTTTCCGAGCGCGAGCACGCAGCCGCCGGCGTCGAGATCGTCTCGCAGCCCCGTCGCGGCGGCAATCAGCTCGTCGCCGTTCTCGGTCAGCGTCTGCTCGCGCAGCTCGCCGACCTCCTCGGCCTTGGCGTGCACCGAGCGGCGCACGTCCCCCACGACCGCCTCGAGGTCTTGCTCGCCCTCTCCGAGGAAGGGGTAGAGGAAGCTCGACGCCCCGGTGTCGTGGGTGGGCCTCGCACTGCGCCCCTCGAGCAGCCCGCGGTGGTCGAAGAACACGTGCACCAGCTCCCACAGCACGTGGTAGAGAGTCTCCACGAGCTCCTGGTGGATCGAGGCGTCGCGGCCGGGCGGCTCGAATTCCCACTCCGCGCCGGCGGGCGCGAACGCGAGCGTCAGGCAGCCGCGCTCCCGGGCAAGCGCGATCGCCGCGGCCGCCTCTCCCCCGTCGCCATCGGCGCCAAAGCCGATCGCGATGTCGTCCGGCTCGGCGGCGAGCGCCACCTGCTCCGCCAGCGCCCCGCCCTCACCCGCCATGCCGATCGCGGGCAGCGCCCGCTTGCCGACGATGACAGGATGGACGAACTCGACGGCCACGTGACGAGCGTCGGAGCGCGCGGCGGGCGAGCGCCCGAAGGCGATCAGCCGGCCACCGCGCGCGAACCGCTCGGCCATCCGGTGGCACAGCCGTGCGAGCCGCTCGGCCTCGGCCTCGAAGAACTCGCCGTTCGCCCGCGTGCGCTCGGCCAGCGCCGTCTCGAGCCGGCGGGTCAGCGCGTCGCCGCCGAGCGCCTGGGTCAAGCGTGCGCCTCCACCGACGCGCCCCGCCGCGCCAGCCACTCACGCCACTCCTCGATCCCCTCGCCCGTCTTCGCGCTCACCACGATCCGCTCGACCCCCGGATGGACCGCGTCGAGGTTGTAGAGGAACTCGTCGAGGTCGAAGTCGAGGTGCGGCAGCAGGTCGATCTTGTTGATCAGCACCAGCTCGCAGGCGCGGAACATGAGCGGGTACTTGAGCGGCTTCTCCTCGCCCTCGGTTATCGCCGAGACCATGATCCGGGTGTCCTCCCCGACCCTGAACTCGGC